>JACSRN010000071.1 GCA_014879735.1 Paracoccaceae bacterium | reverse complement strand
GCTCCTCCTCGCCGGGGCCGCCGTCTACGCGCTCGCCTTCGCCGCCCGCGCCGCGCGCCTCAACCTCCTTCTCCCGCCGGCCGACAGGATTCCCGCCGGGCGGGCGTGGGCGGTCTCGGGCGCGTCGACGTTCCTCCTCCAGGTGCTGCCGTTCCGCGGGGGCGAGGTCGCGAGCTGGGCGCTGTACCGCCGCGTCCTCGGGACGGGGTGGGCGCGGGCAGGGCGGATGCTCGGCGGCGTCATCGCGCTGGCGCTGGCGCTGGTCCTGCTGGGCTTTCTCTACGGTGTCTTCGCCGCCAACCTGCCCTATGGCCAGCCGCAGGTCTGGCTGCAGAAGCCGTTCTGGAACAACTTCTTCCTGATGGCGGTGCTGATCTGGATCCAGACCGGATTTGCCATGGTGATCCTGTCGGCAGCCCTGCGCGGCGTGCCCGAGGAAACCATCGAGGCCGCCATCCTCGACGGCGCCAACCCGTTCCAGATCTTCTTCAAGATCAAGGTGCCGCAGATCATCGGCACGATCGTCGTGGTCTGGACCACCATCACCATCGTCGTGCTCAAGGTGTTCGACATCGTCCTTGCGATGACCAACGGCCAGTGGGAGACGCAGGTTCTGGCCAACTACATGTATGACAAGCTGTTCCGCGCCTTCGACACCGGAATGGGTTCGGCCGCCGCCATGGTGATCATGGTCCTGGTGACGCCGATCCTGATCTGGAACGTCTGGAACGCGCGCCGCGAGATGCGCTGAGGGGGCGGGGCCATGGACAATATCGCCGGCAAGAAACCCGCCCTGCTCTGGGCCGTCCAACTCTCGGTCGCGGCCCTGGTGCTGATGTGGGTGATCCCGACCTTCGGCCTTCTGGTCTCGTCCTTCCGGACCGGCGATCAGATCGCCTCCTCCGGCTGGTGGCGGGCGCTGTCGACCCAGGAAAGCCAGCAGCCCGCCATTCGCATCTCCGGCACCGAGGTGCAGAAGGACGGGCTCTATGTCATCGACGGCAATCTCTTTGGCTCCGGCAAGGCCAGCCTGTCGAAATGGGGCACCTCCTCGCGGGAGCCCGAGGCCTATGCGCCCGGCGACACCGCCGATCTGGGCGACGGGCAGACCCTGACGGTGCAGGCGGACGGTGCCTTTGCCCTGTCCTCGCCAGCCTCGATGGCGGACGGGCGCCTGCCGCGGGTCTTCACCACCGCCTCGACCCCGCCGGAATTCACCGTGCAGAACTACCGGACGGTGCTGTTCTCGCCAATGGCGGGGCAGTCGGTCGGGCAGGCCTTCCTGAACACGCTGACCGTGTCGATCCCGGCGACGATCATCCCGATCCTGGTCGCCGCCTTCGCCGCCTATGCGCTGGCCTGGATGGAGTTTCCCGGCCGCGCGCTGCTGATTGCCGCCATCGTCGGACTTCTGGTCGTGCCGCTGCAACTGGCGCTGATCCCGCTTTTGCAGTTCCACAATGCCATCGGCATCGGCAAGGGCTATCTCGGCATCTGGCTGGCGCATACCGGATTCGGCCTGCCGATGGCGATCTATCTGCTGCGCAACTACATGGTGGGGCTGCCGCGCGACATCATCGAGAATGCCAAGGTCGATGGTGCCACCGACTTCCAGATCTTCGTGAAGATCATCCTGCCGCTCTCCTTCCCCGCGCTTGCCTCCTTCGCCATCTTCCAGTTCCTCTGGACCTGGAACGATCTGCTCGTCGCCCTGGTGTTTCTTGGCACCGGCAACGACCAGCAGGTGCTGACCGGCAACCTGGTCAACCTGATGGGGTCGCGCGGCGGCGACTGGGAAATCCTCTCGGCCTCGGCCTTCGTGTCGATCCTGGTGCCGCTGATCGTGTTCTTCTCGATGCAGCGGTTCCTCGTCCGCGGCCTCCTGGCCGGCTCGGTAAAGTGAGTATCCGATGAAACTGACCAAAGACCCCGACTGGTGGCGCGGTGCGGTGATCTACCAGATCTATCCCCGCAGCTTTCAGGACACCAATGGCGACGGCATCGGCGATCTGGCCGGCATCGCCGACCGGCTGGCGCATATCGCCCGGCTGGGCGCCGATGCGATCTGGATCAGCCCGTTCTTCACCAGCCCGATGAAGGATTTCGGCTATGACGTCAGCGATTACCGCGATGTCGATCCGATGTTCGGCACGCTGGCCGATTTCGACCGCGTGGTGGCGGTGGCGCATGAGCTGGGCCTGCGGGTGATGATCGACCTGGTCCTGTCGCATACCTCGGACCAGCACCCCTGGTTCAGGGAAAGCCGCAAAAGCCGCAGCAACCCGCGCGCCGACTGGTATGTCTGGTCCGATCCCCGGCCGGATGGCACGCCGCCCAACAACTGGCTGTCGATCTTCGGCGGCAGCGCCTGGCAATGGGACAGCCGGCGCGAACAATACTATATGCACAACTTCCTGACCTCGCAGCCCGACCTGAACTTCCACAACATGGAGGTGCAGGCCGCCCTCCTGGAGGTGGCGCAGTTCTGGCTGGAACGCGGGGTCGACGGGTTCCGGCTGGACACGATCAACTTCTACGTCCACGACCGCCATCTGCGCGACAATCCGGCCCTGCCCGAGGACGAGCGCAACGATGCCACCGCGCCCAAGGTGAACCCCTACAACCACCAGATGCACCTGTTCGACAAGAGCCGGCCAGAGAATCTGGCCTTCCTGCGCCGGTTCCGCGCGGTGCTGAACCCCTATGGCGCGGCCGCCGTGGGCGAGGTCGGCGACAGCCAGCGCGGGCTGGAGGTGATGGCGGAATATACCTCGGGCGGCGACAAGGTGCAGATGTGCTATCCGTTCGAGCTGCTGCAGCCCCGCCGCCTGACCGCGGCCGGCCTGGCCGATACCTTCGCGCGCATGCTGGCCGCGGCACCCGATGCCTGGCCCTGCTGGTCCTATTCCAACCATGATGTGGTCCGCCACGTCACCCGCTGGGGCCTGGACGACACCGCCGCGCGGACCTATGCCGTGCTGCTGGCCTGCCTGCGCGGCTCGATCTGCCTCTACCAGGGCGAGGAACTGGGCCTGCCCGAGGCCGAAGTCGCCTATGAGGACCTGCAGGATCCCTATGGCATCGAGTTCTGGCCCGAATTCAAGGGCCGCGACGGCTGTCGCACGCCGATGCCCTGGGTTTCCGACAATGCGGCTGCAGGGTTCACCACCGCGGCGCGCCCCTGGCTGCCGGTCAGCCCGGCACATCGCCCGCTGGCCGTGGCCGCGCAGGGCGACGAGGGGATGCTTGCGCATTACAGCCGCCTTCTGGCCTTCCGCCGCGCCCATCCGGCCCTGGTGACGGGCGAGATGTCGGCGGTCTCGGTCGTGGGCGAGGCGGCCAGCTTCACCCGCAGCGGCGCCGAGCGGATCTTCTGCGCCTTCAACCTCGGCTCCGGTCCGGCGGCGGTGACGCTGCCAGACGGCAGATGGGACAGCCTCGGTGCCGAATTCGGTGGCCGCACGGCAGACGGCAACACGGTTCAACTGCCGGGCTGGGGCTTCATCCTCGCCCGGAAAGTGTGAGGAGGAGGGGGAATGGCGGATCTCGTTCTGAAGAACGTCGAGAAGGCCTATGGCGAGGTCAAGGTCCTGTCGAACGTCAATCTCGACATCCAGACGGGGGAGCTGATCGTCTTCGTCGGGCCTTCGGGCTGCGGCAAATCCACGCTTCTGCGGATGATCGCGGGGTTGGAACGGATCACCGGCGGCGACTTTGCCATCGACGGGGTGCGGATGAACGACGTTCCCCCCGCGCAGCGCGGCATCGCCATGGTGTTCCAGAGCTATGCGCTCTATCCGCATATGACGGTGCGCGACAACATGTCCTTCGCGCTGAAGATCGCGAAGAAGAGCCAGGCCGAGATCGATGCCGCCGTCGACAAGGCCGCGCGCATCCTGCAGCTGACCCCCTATCTCGACCGGCTGCCCAAGGCGCTTTCCGGCGGTCAGCGTCAGCGGGTGGCCATCGGGCGGTCCATCGTGCGCGACCCGAAGGTCTATCTCTTCGACGAGCCGCTGTCGAACCTCGATGCAGCGCTGCGCGTCGCGACCCGGATCGAGATCGCGCAGTTGAAGGAGCAGATGCCGAACTCGACCATGATCTATGTCACCCATGATCAGGTGGAGGCGATGACCCTGGCCTCGCGCATCGTGGTGCTGGCGGGGGGCGGCATTTCGCAGATCGGCACGCCGCTGCAGCTCTACGAACGGCCCGAGAACGAATTCGTGGCGCAGTTCATCGGCAGCCCGGCCATGAACCTGACGGCGGGCCAGGTGACGGGCACCGGCGCCACGACGACGGTGCGGCTGGAAAACGGCGGGATCGCCGTCTCGTCGGTGCCGACGCAGGTCGCCGACATGGGGCTGAAGGTCAATATCGGCGTCCGCCCCGAGGATCTGCACGAAGCGACGGCCGATCCGATCTTTACCGGCCGGGTCGAGATCACCGAGGCATTGGGCGAGGTCACGCTCCTCTATCTCGCCCGCGATGCGGCCGGGCATCAGGTCATCGCCAAGCTGCCCGGCATCCGCCCCGAACTGCGCCATTGCGAGGTCCGCCTCGGCGCCGATCCGGCCAAGGTGCATCTCTTCGCCAACGGCCGGTCGCTGCTGTACCGCTAGGGCGGCGCGATCAGCATCGCGACACCAAGCCAGAGGACCGACAGCACCGCGGCGACAAGGGCCGGCACCCAGGGCGTCAACCGCGGTGCAGGGGCCGAGATGCGGGAGAGGCGGATTCGTTTCATGTCCCATTAAGGGCGCCGAAACCTTTCGGCCGGCTTAATGGGACATGTCCGATACCGCCGCCGCCGCTGTCCCTGCGCCTGCTATCGCCGGCCCCGCCGCCCCCGGCATTGCCGCCCCGTGCCCCTTTCCGCAGACCCGGGCCTATGCGGCGGCGGCGGCCGCCATGGGCGCGCGTGCCTTCCGCGCCGATCTCGGTTGTGGCGAGGCGCTGGTCCTCGAACGCCCGGGCCTGCGCCTTGTCACCCGCGGCCCGCATTGGGCCGAGGGCACCTCCGGAGGTGATCGGCGGCAGGCGCTGCGCCGCCTTGCGCGGTTTCCCGGCGTGCTGATGGTCACGCCGGAGGAGCCGCTCCGCGGCTTCGGCCTGGTCCCGATCGTCACGCCCATGGCCGTGGCATTCTGGGATCTGACGGGCGATCTGCGGGCGGGGATGGCGGGCAAATGGCGCAACCGGCTGGCCCGTGCCGAAAGGTCCGACCCCCGTCTTGGCCGCGGCGGGGCGGAAACCCTGCGGCATCTGGTTGCCGCCGAGGCGGCACAGGCCCGCGCCCGCGGCTATCGCGGCCATCCGGCGGCCTTTACCCTGGCCCTGCCGCCGGATGCGCTGCGGCTCTGGGAATGGGTCCATGCCGGACAGCGGGCTGCTGCCATGGCTTTCGTGGTCGAGGGTGCGGCGGCCACCTGGCACCTGTCCTGGGCCGCGCCGGAGGCGCGGGCCCGCGGCATCCCCGGTCTGATGCTGACCCGCGCCGCCGAGGCGCTGCAGGCCGAGGGCATCCGCCGTCTCGATCTCGGCACGGTGAACGGCGAGGCAGCCCCCGGCCTCCTGCGCTTCAAGCTGGGCACCGGCGCGCGGCTGCACCGCCTTGGCGCGACGGCCTGGGTGCTGCCCGGTTGACCCGCGTCCTGCGGCCCGTACCCCATGTCCGGGGTCCGGGCCGGATCTGCAGCAGGCCGCCACCCGGCGGCGCCGGCCTCGCAAGACAGGTCCTTGCCGTCCGGCGGCTCCGCCGGACGAGGCCCCGCCGCGCGAGTTGAGCCGCGCGGGATCAACCGTGCGAGGCCGGCCACCCGAGGCCCGCCGGGCGCGACGCCCGCCTCGCGAGATCAGCCGGTGGCGGCCGTGGCCTGCGCCGTCCGGGCGTGAAAGATGAAGCCGAGGAAATTCAGCAGCACCTGCGCGGCAAGGATCGCGGTCGATCCGGAATGGTCGTAATCCGGCGCCACCTCGACCAGATCGACGCCGACGATCTCGTGCCGCCGCGCCACCGCCTGCAGGATTTCCAGCACCTCGTAATAGAGAAATCCGCCATGCGAGGGCGTGCCGGTTCCCGGCGCGATCGAGGGGCAGAAGCCGTCGATGTCGATCGTCACGTAAAGCCGTGCATCCGCGGGGATGCGGTCCACCACCTCGGCCGTGCCCAGCCGGCGCACCTGGCGCACCGACAGGATGTCGTCGCCCATGGCGCGGGCGGCGTCATAGCCGTCCTTCGCGGTGGAACTGACGTTGCGGATTCCCAAGGCGGTGATTCCGGTCACATAGTCCTTTTCCGCCGCCCGCCGCATCGGATTGCCGTGACCATGCCGGACGCCGTGGCGCACGTCGACGAAATCGAGATGCGCATCGATCTGCAGGATATGGATCGGGCCGCGGCCCTCAAAGGCGCGGATGCAGGGGATATTGACGGAATGGTCGCCCCCCAGCACCACCGGCAGGGCGCCGGCGTCGAGGATCGCCCGCACCCCCGCCTCGATGTTGGTGTGGCTCTTTTCGGTGTCGGTATGGACGATGTCGGCATCGCCGATGTCGACGATCGTTACATCGGAACCGAGATAGGTGCAGTCGTCCTCGTGGTCATAGGCGCCAGCATGGCCGAAGGAGAACAGCGTCGAGGCCTCGCGGATTGCCCGCGGGCCAAAGCGGGCGCCGGCACGGAACTGGGTGCCGAAATCGAACGGCGCCCCCAGAATCGCCGCATCGGCCCGGATCGCGCCCCAGTCGGCCTGATAGGGCCGCTTGCCGAAAGTGGATATCCCGACGAAGGGCAGATCGAGCCGCCCCGTTTCATAAGCGTTGCGCGCCATCGCATCCCCCTGTCGCTGCGTCCTGCCATTGCGCCGGCAGATTGACCGCCCCCGCGCCCCTTGGCAAGGCCGCGGCAAGCAGGCAGTCTGGCATCGACAGGAGAGCGAGATGACAGTCATCATTACCGACGACATGGTCGATGCCTACCAACGCGATGGCGTCGTGCTGGTTCGCGGCCTCTGGGCCGACTGGGTGGAGCCGCTGCGCGCCGGCGTTGCCCGCAACATGGCCAATCCCACCAGCCAGATGCCCACGCTGAAGGCGGGCGAGGTGGGCGGGTTCTTCGACGATTATTGCAACTGGTCCAGGGTGCCGGAGTTCGAGGAGGCGATCTTCCGCTCGGGCGTGGCCGAGGCCGCAGCGCGGCTGATGCAGTCCGGGCAGGTGCAACTGTTCCACGATCATGTCCTGGTGAAGGAGCCGGGGACGGCGAAACCGACGCCCTGGCATACCGACGGGCCGTATTACTTCGTCGAGGGTCGGCAGACCGTCAGCTTCTGGTCGCCGCTCGACCCGGTGCGCGAGGCGTCGCTGCGCTGCGTCGCGGGCAGCCATCTGTGGGAAAAGGACGTGCTGCCCACCCGCTGGATGGCCGAGACCGATTTCTACCCCGGCGCGCATGACTACATGCCGGTGCCCGACCCCGAGGCCGAAGGCATGCGCATCCTGGAATGGGAGATGCAGCCGGGCGATGCGGTGGCCTTCAACTTCCGCACGCTGCATGGCGCGCGCGGCAATCTGGCCGCCAGCCGCCGCCGCGCCTTCAGCCTGCGCCTTGTCGGCGACGATGCCCGCTATGTCGAGCGGCCCGGCCCGACCTCGCCGCCCTTTCCCGGCCATGGCATGACGGCTGGTCAGCGCCTGCGCGAGGACTGGTTCCCCGTCCTGCCGCGGCGGCCCATGGCGGCCTAGCCGCCGGTACGAGATGCCGCGACCGGGCCGCCCCGCCGAAGAAGGAGACTGCAATGCCGCCCGAAAGCCCGCATGTCGATCCGGCGCATTTTCGCCCGAAACGTTACCCCGCGCCCGACTTTCCGCCGCGTCGCGCGGCACTGTTCGCCCGCACGCCGCCGGCGATCTTTCCCGTCCTGCTCGGGCTTCTGGGGCTGGCACTGGCCTTGCGTGTCGGGCTTGTCCGGCTTGGCCTGACGGCGGCGCCGGGGGATCTGGTCGCGGGGGTCGTCCTGCCGCTCTGGGCGTTCGGCCTTGTGGCCTATGCGGTCAAGCTGGCCCGCCGGCCCGGCGTGATCTTCGAGGACATGCGGGTGATGCCGGCGCGTGGCGGCCTTGCCATGGCCACCGCCAGCGGCATGCTGGCAGCGGCGCTGCTGGCGCCGCATGCGAGGGGGCTGGCGGCCGGGCTGCTGTGGTCGGCGCTTGTGCTGCATGCGCTTTATGCCTTGTTGTTCCTGCGGTTCTACATCGACCTTCCGCCCGAGGGGCGGGCACCCGATCCGGGCTGGCACCTGATCTTTGCCGGCTTCATCCTCGGCGCGCCGGCCGCATTGCTGATGGGCCTGCCGGCCTTGGCGCAGGGGTTGCTGATCGGCACGATACCGATTGCGATGATCCTGTGGATCGTCGCGCTGATCCAGCTTTTCCGGGGCAATCCGCCGGCGCCGCTGCGCCCGCTGCTGGCGCTGCATCTTGTGCCGGCCAGCCTGTTCACCTCGGTCGCCGTGCTGGCGGGGTACGACCCTTATCGCCATGTCTTCGCGGTGCTGGCGGTGGTGATCTTCCTGGCGCTGCTTGCGGCCGGGCGCTGGCTTCTGGTGGCGGGGTTCAGCCCGCTCTGGGGGGTGATGACCTTGCCCCTGAGCGCCTTCGCCGCGGCGATGATCCAGCTGGGCGGTCCATGGGCCGGCTTTGGCATCGGGCTTCTGGCAGTGGCGCTGGTCGTGATACCCTGGATCGCATGGCGCGTGCTGTCGATGTGGGCACGCGGCAGCCTTGCCACGAAGACCAATGCGGCCGAGGCCTGATCGGGGACAGCGAGAGGGCCCCGGATCCGGACCCGATGCCCCCGGCCGGATCGTGACCGCAATGTGATCGTCGGCGGGCGCGGGAACCCGCCCGCGATGCATGCAGGGTTTTGACGGGCGGGCGCGTCTCATGTAGGGACGGGACGCGCGCAGGAAGGGACAGGTCAGTGCTGCGATTCATCGGTTCGTTCTTCGGAGCCATCTTCACGGCCGTCACGCTGGGCATCCTGTTCGGGGCGCTGACGGTGGGCGCCATCCTGTGGATGTATTCCTACGACCTGCCCAGCCACGAACGTCTGGCGCAATATGCCCCGAAGACGATCAGCCGGATCTATACCGGCGAGGGCCAGATCCTCGACGAATTCGCCAAGGAGCGCCGGCTTTTCGTGCCCGCCTCGGACATTCCCGATCTGGTGAAACATGCCTTCGTCTCGGCCGAGGACAAGAACTTCTACAGCCATCACGGCTATGACGCCGGCGGCATGATCGCGGCCCTGATCGACGCGGTGAAGTCGCGCGGGCAGGATGTGCGCGGCGCCTCGACCATCACGCAGCAGGTGGCGAAGAACTTCCTGCTCGACGGCACGCGCAAGGGTGCCAAGGGGGTCGAGCGCAAGATCCGCGAGATCATCCTGGCCACCCGGCTGGAACAGTCGCTGTCCAAGGACCGCATCCTCGAACTCTACATGAACGAGATCGACCTGGGCTTCCGCAGCTTCGGCGTGGCGGCCGCCGCGCAGAGCTATTTCAACAAGACCCTGGACCAGTTGACCCCGGGCGAGGCGGCCTATCTGGCAGCGCTGCCGAAATCGCCGGGCAAGGGCCTGCGCCCGGTGCAGGAATACGACCGCGCGGTCGAGCGGCGCAACTACGTGCTGCGCGAGATGTGGCAGAACGGCTATATCGACGAGGCGACCTACACCACCGAGAAGGACCTGCCGCTGAAGACGGTGATGGCCGGCGATTACCCGAGCTACCGGACCGCGCTGCCGCGGCGCAACTACTTTACCGAAGAGATCGCCCGCCAGCTTTCGACCAGCTTCGGCGAGGATGAATTCTACAACGGCGGGCTGACCATCCGCGCCACCATCGACCCCGAACTGCAGGTCGATGCGGCCAAGGCGCTGCGCACCGCGCTGGAGAAATACGACCGCGGCCTCGGCATCTGGCGCGGCACCGGCAAGACCATCCCGGCCGACCAATTGTCGGGCGAGGAGAGCTGGCGCGCGGCGCTGTCGGCCGTCGAGGTGCCGCGCGACATTGCCGGCTGGCATCCGGCCGTGGTGCTGGAACTGGGCGAGAAATCGGCCCGCATCGGCATCGAGGACGAGAAAGAGGACGAGGACGGCCATTTCATCCCCGCCGAAGATGTGACCTGGGCGCGCAAGCGCCTGTCGGATGGCAAGCTGGGCAAGAAGGCCAGGGTTCCCGCCGATCTGGTCGACGTGGGGGACGTGGTGCTTGTCCGGGCCGTGACCGACGATGAGACCGGCGCCTTCCGGCGCTGGTCGCTGCGCCAGGTGCCAGAGGTGCAGGGCGCCTTCATGGCGATGGATGTGAACACCGGCCGCGTGCTGGCGATGCAGGGCGGGTTTTCCTACGAATACTCGATCTTCAACCGCGCGACGCAGGCCCAGCGGCAGCCGGGATCCTCGTTCAAGCCTTTCGTCTATGCCGCGGCGCTGGATTCGGGCTTCACCCCGGCAACCATCGTCGTCGACGCGCCGATCGAGGTCGACACGCCGCAAGGCCTGTGGACGCCGAAGAACGCCTCGAACAAATATTACGGCCCCGCGCCGATGCGCACGGGGATCGAGCAGAGCCGGAACCTGATGACCATCCGCATCGCCGAGGAAATCGGCATGCCGACCGTCGCCACCTATGCCGAACGGTTCGGCGTCTACGACCGGCTCAGCCCCTATCTGGCCAATGCGCTGGGCGCGCAGGAAACCACGCTCTACAAGATGGTGGCGGCCTATGCGATGTTTGCCAATGGCGGCGAACGGGTGGATCCGACCCTGGTCGACCGGGTGCAGGACCGCTATGGCCGCACGATCTATACCCATGACCGGCGGATCTGCGAGAACTGCACCGCGGGCGAATTGCCCCGGGGCGAGGGCGTCACGATCACCTCGAACCGCGAGCGGGTGATGGATGCGATCACCGCCTATCAGCTGACCTCGATGCTGCAGGGCGTGATCCAGCGCGGCACAGGCCGCGGCATCAACCTGCCGGTTCCGGTGGCCGGCAAGACCGGCACGACCAATGATGCCAAGGATGTCTGGTTCATCGGCTTCACCTCGAACATCGTTGCCGGCTGCTACATCGGCTATGACCAGCCGCGGTCTCTGGGCGAGGTATCCGGCGGCGGCTTTTGCGGCCCGGTGTTCCAGAGCTTCATGAAGACGGCGATCAAGAAATATGGCGGCGGCGAGTTCAGGGTGCCCCCGGGCGGCTATTTCGTGAAGATCGACCGCTTCACCGGCGCGCGCCTGCCCGACGACGCCTCGGGCGACAATGTTGTTGCGGAATATTTCCGCGAGGGCGAAGAGCCGGTCTTCGGTCTGGGTGCGATGGTCGACGGCGGCTTTGCCATGGGCCAGAACCTGCCGCTCTACGCCTATGGCGAAGAGGATTCCGGCGGCCAGGCGGTGACGACCGCCACGGGCGAGACCAAGATCATTCCGAAGAAGGCCGATTTCGGCACGGTGTCTTCGGGCGGGCTTTACTGAACTGGCTGCCGCGGCGCCGTCCTCTCGGCGGCGCACTTGCCCTGTGGCGGGGCAGGGGATATCAGCGCATGCGACGAAGAAGGGGTGAATGATGCGCGCCGAGACGCAAGAGAATGTCGACCGGGTCCGCAAGTCTCTGGCGCTGCTGGCGCAGCGGATGGACTGGGAGACCGCGCCGCACCGGCTGGAAGAGTTCAATGCGCTGATCGAACAGCCCGACCTGTGGAACGATCCCCCCCGCGCGCAAAAACTGATGCGCGAGCGGCAGTCGCTGATGGATCAGGTGAACGGCTATCGGCTGATCGAGGCCGGGCTGACCGACAACATCGGGCTGATCGAACTGGGCGAGGCCGAGGGCGAGGAGACGATCGTCGCCGAGGCCGAGACCGCGCTGAAGGCGCTGGTCGAGACCGCGGCGCAAAAGGAGCTGGAGGCATTGCTGAACGGCGAGGCTGACGGCAACGACACCTTCCTTGAAATCAACGCCGGCGCCGGCGGCACCGAAAGCCAGGACTGGGCCGAGATGCTGGCGCGGATGTACACCCGCTGGGCCGAGCGCCGCGGCTTTGCCGTGGAGATGCTGTCGGAAACCCCCGGCGAAGAGGCCGGGGTGAAATCGGTGGCCTACAAGATCGCGGGGCACAATGCCTATGGCTGGCTGAAGACCGAGTCGGGCGTGCACCGGCTGGTGCGGATTTCGCCCTTCGGTTCGGGCGACAAGCGGCAGACCTCCTTCGCCTCGGTCTGGGTCTATCCGGTGGTCGACGACAACATCGCGATCGAGGTGCTGGACAAGGATATCCGCATCGACACCTTCCGGTCGTCGGGCGCCGGCGGCCAGCACGTCAACAAGACCGACTCGGCGGTGCGGATCACCCACTTCCCCACGGGAATTGTGGTGACAAGCTCGCTGAAATCGCAGCACCAGAACCGCGACATCGCGATGAATGCGCTGAAGGCGCGGCTCTACCAGATGGAACTGGACCGCCGGTCAGCCGCGATCAACGAGGCGCATGACGCCAAGGGCGATGCCGGCTGGGGCAACCAGATCCGTTCCTATGTGCTGCAGCCCTACCAGATGGTGAAGGATCTGCGCACCGGACATGAAACCAGCGACACTCAGGGCGTGCTGGACGGCGATCTGGACGGCTTCATGGCGGCAACGCTGGCGCTGGACATGACCGGCAAGAGCCGTGCGGATGCCTTGGAAGAATGACCGGCGGCGCCTCATGCGACCATCCCCGGGAAATGACTGAACATTCTGCATTTTGAGAAAGCGTCGTCCCGGATTAGGCTTTGCCCGCGGAATGGGGGAGGACGGGGATGAACGAGACGGCCGCGGCGCAGCGCGCGCCCGAGACGCTGCAACTGGATATGAGCGATCTGCGCTATGCGTTGTCGCATGGCTGGGCGGATTTCAGGCGCGCGCCGATCTATGGCCTGCTCTTTGCCAGCTTCTACGTGATCGGCGGCTGGCTGATCGTCTGGGCCGTCTCGACCGAGGGCCAGATCTGGTGGACGCTGCCCGCCGCCGCGGGGTTTCCGATCCTTGGCCCCTTCATCGCCTGCGGGCTTTACGAGGTCAGCCGCCGGCTGGAACTGGGCCTGCCACTGTCGATGGGCGAGGTCTTCGGCGTGATCTTCCGCCAGAAGGACCGGCAGATCCCGTCGATGGCGGCGATGACGGTGGTGTATTTCCTGTTCTGGAACTTCCTCGCGCATATGATCTTCGCATTGTTCCTGGGCAACGCGGTGATGACCAATGTCTCGACCACCTTCGAGGTGTTCCTGACCCCGGCCGGCCTGTCCTTCCTGGCCTTCGGCACGGCGGTGGGCGCGGTGTTCGCGGCGCTGTTCTATGCGTTGACCGTGGTCAGCCTGCCGATGCTGCTGGACCGCGAGGTGGATTACGTCACCGCCATGCTGACCAGTTTCGCCCTGGTGCGCGAGAATCCGGCGATCATGCTGGGCTGGGGTGCGCTGATCGCCGTGTGCCTGTTCCTGGCCATGCTGCCGGGGTTCCTGGGGCTGTTCGTCGTGCTGCCGGTCTTCGGGCATGCCAGCTGGCACCTCTACCGCCGCGCCATCGAATAGTCCGTGCCAGCGCATAGTCCGCGCTGCCGGGCGGGTTGTCTGGGCGGCCGCGCCACGAAAAAACCCCGCGGCAGATGCAGCGGGGTTCGTGGCGCAAGGGATGCGGTAGGGATCGCGGTTCGCGGTTCGCGGATCAGGGGGTCAGCGGCTCGGCCTTGGCCGAGGCGGAGGCCGGCGCCTGCGCCGGAGCGCTGGTCGGCACGGCCGGACGCCCCTGGGCCAGCGGATCTTCCTGCCGCTGCACCGATCCTTCGAAATGCGCGCCCGATTCGATGGCGATGGTCTTGTGGATGATGTCGCCTTCAACCCGCGCGGTCGAGGTGAGGCGCACCTTCAGCCCGCGGACGCGGCCGATCACCCGGCCGTTGACCACGATGTCGTCGGCAACGATCTCGCCCCTGATCGTGGCGCTTTCGCCCACGGTCAGCAGATGGGCGCGGATGTCGCCCTCGACCGTGCCCTCGACCTGGATGTCGCCCGTCGTGCGCAGGTTGCCGACCACCGTCAGATCCGACGACAGGACCGATGTCACCGCCTTGCCCTTGCTGGAGGAGGGCGAGAAATCCATCTGCGGCTTCACGGTCGGGGTCTCCGTCGTCTTGGGCTTGTCGCCCTCGGGTTTCTGGCCGGGCTCATTGATGCGGCTCTTGGAAAACATTGGACGCTGCCTTTAATTGCTCGCTGCCTTGATGAAGGGTAACGGGTTGACCGCAGCCCCCCCGATGCGCACTTCATAGTGAAGGTGAGTGCCGGTCGACCGGCCTGAATTGCCCATATCACCGATCCTGTCGCCGCGCGACACCTTTTGTCCGACCTCGACCCGGATCTGCGCAAGGTGGCCGAAGCGGGTTTCGACGCCAAAGGCGTGCTGGATCTTGATCAGCCGGCCATATCCGTTTTCCCAGCCGGCATAGGTGACGGTGCCGTCGGCGGTGGCATAGATCGGTGCGCCATAGTCGCCGGCGAGATCCTGGCCCTCGTGCCGGCGGTAGCCCCGGCCCAGCGGATCGTTGCGGCCGCCGAAGCCGCTGGTCCAGCGCACCGCGGAGCGCACCGGCATGCCCAGCGGGGTCTTCACCACCGCCAGCCGGTACAGGTTCACATCCTCGAAGGATTTCAGGATCGAATTGGTCCGCAACTCCTCGGCCGAAAGCGCGCCGCCCATCGAGGAGGCGACGATGGGGGTCAGCGGGCCACCCTGGCCCGAATACCCCTTGCGCACCGCTTCCTTCAGGTTCTCCGGATCGAGGCCGGCGGCGCGGAACATCTTGTCCAACGGCTCCATCGACACGGTGACGGCCTCTTCCAGCTTGGCAAAGATCGCATCGTTGCGCAGCGCGGTCTGACGCGCGTCGGCCTCGGCCTCGGCCAGCGCCGTCTCGGCCGCCGCACTGCGGGCATCGCTGGCGTCGCGGTCGCGGGCGGTATCGGTCAGCGCGTCGGTCATGTAGTCAAGCGTCGCGATCACATCCTCGATCCGGCCCATCTCGGTCTTGCCGCCGCCCTTCTCGTTCAGCGCCAGCGTCAGCCGGTCCACCTCGGCACGGGCGGTGTCGCGGTCCTTCAGCACCGTGCGCAGCGTGTCCTGCACCACGTCGATGCCGGTTTCCAGCTCGCGCCGGCGATCTTCCGAGGCGAGAAGCGCCCCCTGCATCTTGGAGACCTCGCCCAGGGCAGAGTTGAACCGCTCCTGCGCCGAGACCGCTTCCTGCGCGCGCAGGTCGCGGTCGGCCGACAGGACGGTCAGCCGTTCCTCGAACATCTGGCGGCGCAACGCGGCCTGTTCGCGGGCCGAGCCGGCGCCGATGGTGTCCATCATGATCAGCGCGGTGGCGATGATCGACCAGGCTATGCCCAGCCCGCCCACCACCGCCGCAATCACCTGGGTTGCAGGGCGCAGGCGGATGAAATGGGTGCCATGGTCGGATTTGAGAAACAGCCGCTGCTCGGGAAATATCCGCTCGAGCTGGGCGTTGATCTTGACGGCAAGACGGGTGAGCACGCGGGTTCTATCCGTTTTTCGGGGCGTCATGCGGCGGCCGGGCCGTCCGCCTTGGGCCCGGGCGGGGATGGCCTTGATTAGCGGCAGCGTGGCAGGCCCGCAACAGTCTTGGGCGGGATCGGAAATATCAGGCCCCAAACGCCGCCGGATTTCGGCAGATTCCCGCCGATCCACCCGGGCTGCCGGCTAGCCCGGCCCGCCTGCGCCGCCCCCGGCCGCAGGATCCGCGGCAGCCGCCGCCGCAGGATCGCCCGCAGGATCCTCGGCCAGCGGCCAATAGAAATCGGGCGGCAATCCGGCCTCGGCGCGCTTTTCCTCGTTGAAGGGCGGTTTCAGCGCGCCATGGAAATAGCGGCGGACCAGGGCATGGAACCTGTCCTTCGGATCCTCGCCATCGCGACCGCAGAGCCAGTTGAACCATTTCGAACCATAGGCGACATGGCTCACCTCCTCGGCATAGATCACCTCCAGCGCGGCGGTGGCACCGAAATCGCCGCCTGCGGCCGCCTCTGCGGCCTTGCGGAACACCGCGATCATGCCCGGCGTCACATCCAGCCCCCGTGCCTCCAGCACCATGGGCACCACGGCAAGCCGGCCCTTCAGGTCATCCACGGTATCTTCGGCCGCCCGCCACATGCCGGCATGGGCGGGCAGGGCGCCGTAATGGCTGCCCATCCGTTCCAGAACGTCGCAGATCAGGTTGAAATGCTTGGCCTCATCGTCGGCGGCCTTCACCCAGTCGTCGTAAAATCCCGGCGGCATCGGCTGGTCGGTGAAACGCGCCACGATGTCCCAGTGCAGATCGACCGCATTCAACTCGATATGCGCCAGTGCATGCAGCAGCGCGATACGTCCCTGCGGGCTGCCCGGCCGCCGCCGCGGCACCTCGCGCGGGGGGAGGAGTTCGGGCCGTTCCGGCCGGGCCGGGCGCAGCGGCGGCGCGGCCTTTCCGATGGGCAGCGGCGCGCCGGCGGCGCGGGCGGCGAACCAATGCGCGGCATGGGCACGGCCGAGCGCGGCCTTCGCCCGTCCGTCGGGGGTTGTCAGCACCTCGACCGCCATTTCCGCCAGGCTGGCGGTCACAGGGCACGCACCGCGGCCAGAACCTCCTCGGCATGGCCCTTGACCGATACCCGCGGCCAGATCCGCGCGATCCGCCCGGCGCCGTCGATCAGGAAGGTGGTGCGGGTGATGCCCATGAAGGTCTTGCCATACATGCTTTTCTCGCCCCAGACGCCGTAATCCTCGCAGGTCTGGCCGCGTTCGTCCGAGGCCAGAACCACGGCGAGGCCGTATTTGCGGCAGAACTTGTCATGCGAGGCGACGCTGTCCTTCGAGATGCCGATGACCGTCGCGCCCGCGGCGGAAAAGTCGTCGGCAAGGCGGGAGAAATCCTGCGCCTCCAGCGTGCAGCCGGAGGTATCGTCCCTGGGATAGAAATACAGCACCACCTTGCCGGGCCGCAGCGCCGACAGCGTGACGGTACCGCCGCCGTCGCGGGGCAGGGTGAAATCGGGGGCGGTCTCGCCGGGATCGGGCATGGGCGGCTCCTTGCCGGTTGGTGGGGGTGCGCTCTGGTCTGGTTGCCTTCCCTGCAGCATAAAGGCAAGGGGCGGGTGCGGGGCAAGGGCGTCAGAACCGAAGACCGGCACGGAAGGCAGAAGACGGCGGTGACACAGGACGTGGTCGATGACGGCGGCGGGGCCGCGGGGCAGGGCGCCCCGGCACGGCAGCAGCCCGAGCACGCGCCCCGGCCGGGCCCGAGACCGCGGCGGCCCCGATCTCTGGCGGCGCTGGTTCTGGTGGTGGTGCTTCTGGTGGCCGGGGTCGGGCTGGCCGGGCTTGTGCTGACGGGGCGCACCCTGGCGCTGCCGGTCTGGGCCGTGGCCGAGATCGAGACCCGGCTCAACCGCACCATCGCCGCCTCGCATCTGCCGCCGGGCGCGGTGCTGTCACTGGGCGGCGTCTCGGTCGCCATTGACCGGGATCTGACGCCGCGGCTTTTGCTGCGCGACCTGCGGCTGGTGCAATCCTCGGGCGCCTCGATCCTGTCGCTGCCCGAGGTCCGGGTGACGATGGACGGCGCCGCGCTGATGCGCGGGCAGATGCGCCCGGCGACGCTGCGGCTGACGGGCGCGCGGATCTCGGTCGCGCGGGATGCCGAGGGCCGGCTTTCGCTGGCCTTTGGCGGCCTGTCGGGCGCCCCGGCGCTGCGCAGCCCGGCCGAGATCCTGGATGCGCTGGATCGGATGTTTTCCACGCCGGCGCTGGCCGGGCTGCGCCGGATCGAGGGCGATGCGCTGTCGCTGTCGCTGTCCGATGCGCGGGCGGGCCGCACCTGGGAGGTGGGGGATGGCCGGCTGGTGATCGAGAACGGGGCGCAGGGCCTGGCGGCCGAACTGGGCCTGACGCTGCTGACGGGTGCGGCGCCGGCGCAGGCCCGGCTGATGCTGGAGACGTCGAAGGCCGACAGTTCCGCGCGGCTGGAGGCGACGGTGGACCGGGTGGCGGCGGGCGATCTGGCGGCCCAGGCGGCGCCGCTGGCGGCGCTTGGCCTGCTTGACGCGCCGATTTCGGGGGCGCTGTCGGGCGGGCTGCTGTCCGATGGCACGGTGGGGCCGATGTCGGGGCATCTGTCCATTGCCGCCGGTACGCTGCGCGCCGGCGGCATGGCAACGCCCGTGGCCTTTGACGCGGCCGATCTGGCTCTGTCCTACGACCCCCGCGGCCAAAGGGTCACGCTGAGTGGGCTGTCCGTCGAAAGTCCGGTGCTGAAGGTCTCGGCCCGGGGCACGGTCGACCTGCTCGACGGCAGCGGGGCGCCGGCGCGGCCGGGGGCGCTGCCGGCGGCGCTTGTCGCGCAATTCGCCGTCTCCGAGGCCATGGCGGATTTCGAGGGCGTGTTCGAAACCCCGGTCCGCTTTACCGGCGGCGCGGCCGGTCTGCGGATCCGGCTTGATCCCTTCCGGGTCGAGATCGGCGAGATCCGGCTGTCGGACGGCGAGGATTACATGGCGCTGAGCGGCGAGGTCGGCGTCGCCCGTGACGGCGGCTGGCAGGCGGCGCTGGATGTGGCGCTGAACCGGATCGACGCGCAGCGGCTGATCACGATCTGGCCGGTGTCGGTCGTGCCGAACACCCGCAGATGGCTGGCCGAGAATCTGGACGAGGGCACCTTCACCGACGTGACGGCCAGTTTCCGCGGCGCCCAGGGTCGGGTGCCGCGCTTTGCGCTGGACTATGATTTCCGCGGCGCCGAGGTACGGGTGATCCGCACCTTGCCGCCGGTGAAGAAGGGCTACGGCCGCGCCGCGATCCAGGACAACAGCTATACGGTGGTGATCGAGGGTGGCCATGTCACCCCGCCGCAGGGCGGCGATATCGACGTGTCGGGCACGGTGTTCCGCGTGCCCGACATCCGCATCAATCCGGCGCCGGCCGAGGTGGAACTGCATACCGATGCGACGCTGACCGCCACGCTGTCGCTGCTGGATCAGGAACCGTTCCGCTTTCTCAGCAAGGCAGGCCAGACCACCGATCTGGGCGAGGGCCGGGTGCGGCTGGTGGCGGAACTGGCCTTCCCGCTGGTGCAGAAGCTGGTGGCGCAGGATGTGGCCTATTCCGTCACCGGCACCATCCACGACTTCCGCTCTGACCGGCTGGTGGCCGGGCGCAGCATCACCGCGGCGGATCTCGCGGTCACGGTCACGCCGGCGGGCATGGCGGTCTCGGGCAATGGCCGGTTCGGCAGCCTGCCCGTCACGGCCAGATGGACGCAGGATTTCGGTGCCGAGGCAAAGGGCCGGTCGAAGGTCACGGGCACGGCGCAGATCAGCGCCGACCGGCTGGCGGATCTGGGCGTGACCTTGCCGGCGGGGTGGCTGTCGGGCGAGGCAGCGGCAGAGTTCGACCTGAAGCTGGCGAAGGATGCGCCGGGTGAGATCGTTCTGACCTCGGCGCTGACCGGGATGCGGCTGTCGGTGCCCCAGCTTTTCTGGTCCAAGGCGGCAGGTACGGCGGCAAAGCTGCGTCTGGCCGCCCGGCTGGGTGCCAGGCCCGAGGTGACGGCACTGGTGCTGACCGCCCCCGGTCTTGTTGCCGAGGGGCGGATCACCACGAAATCTGGCGGCGGGCTCGATCTTGCCAGCTTCAGCCGCCTGCAGGCGGGCAGCTGGTTCGACGCGCCGGTCCAGGTGAAGGGTCTTGGCAAGGGCCGGATCGGCGTTGCCATCACCGGCGGCACGATCGACCTGCGCGCCCTGCCAAAAAGCAGCAGCGGCGCATCCACCGCCGCGGGCGGCGCGGTCGAGGTCCAGCTTGACCGGCTGATCGTCTCCTCCGGCATCGCGCTGACCGGGCTGTCGGGCAGTTTCCGCCCCTCGGGTGGCGGGCTGGACGGACGCTTCGTTGCGGCGGTGAACGGGGCCGGGCGGGTTTCGGGTACTACGGTGCCCTGGCAGGGCGGCACGGCGGTGCGGCTGACCTCGACCGATGCCGGGCGGGTTCTGGCGGCGGCGGGCGTCTTCACCAAGGCCCGCGGCGGCACGCTGGATCTGACGCTGCAGCCCGCGGGCGCCGGCCGCTATGCCGGGGTCGCCACGCTGAAGAGCTTTTCGGTCCAGGATGCCCCGGCGCTGGCGGCGATGCTGTCGGCCGCTTCGGTCATCGGCCTGCTGGAACAGCTGAACGGGCAGGGCATCCTGTTCCAGGACGGCGATGTCGCCTTTGAGATCCGCCCGGAGGGGGTGGAGATCACCCGCGGCGCGGCGATCGGCGCCTCAATGGGGATTTCCTTTTCCGGGCTGTATCGGGCAAAGAGCGGCACCATGGATATTCAGGGCACCATCTCGCCGATCTATCTGCTGAACGGCCTCGGCCGGCTGTTCTCGCTGCGTGGTGGCGAGGGGCTGTTCGGGTTCACCTACCGGCTGACCGGCCCCGCCTCGGCGATGCGCGTCAGCGTCAACCCGCTGTCGATCCTGACCCCGGGGATGTTCCGCGAGATCTTTCGCCGCCCGGCGCCCCGGCTGGAGGGGGATGGATGAAGCTTGCCGATTTCGACTTTGACCTGCCCGAGGCGCTGATCGCGACCCGGCCGGCCAGCCCGCGCACCTCGGCCCGGCTGCTGGTGGCCGAGGGCGAGACGATCCGCGACCGCTCTGTTCGCGATCTGGGCGAAATGCTCCGGCCCGGCGACCGGCTGGTGCTGAATGATACCAGGGTGATTCCGGCCAGGCTGTTCGGCACCCGCCGCCGCGGCGCGGCCGAGGCGAAAATCGAGGTCACGCTGCTGGAACCCGCCGCCGCCGGCGGCTGGCGGGCGCTGGCAAAACCGTTGCGCAAGCTGGCGGAGGGCGAGACGATCCGGTTTTCTCCCGCGCTTTCGGCGGTGGTGGCGGGGCGCGGCGAGGCCGACCTGCGCCTTGTCTTCGATGCCGAGGGTGCGGCATTCGACGCGGCGCTGGCCGAGGCCGGCGTCATGCCGCTGCCGCCCTATATCGCCGCCCGCCGCCCCGCCGACGACCGGGACCGCACCGATTACCAGACGGTCTTTGCCCGCCATTCCGGCGCCGTCGCGGCCCCCACGGCCAGTCTGCATTTCGATACCGGCCTGCTGGCCGAACTTGCGGCGAAAGGCGTGGATTTCACCGAGGTCACGCTGCATGTCGGCGCCGGCACCTTCCTGCCGGTGAAGGTGGAGGATGTGACGACCCACCGCATGCATGCCGAATGGGGCCGCGTCACCGCCGCTGCGGCGGCCGAGATCAATGCCACCCGCGCCGCCGGCGGGCGGGTGATTCCAGTCGGGACGACAGCGCTGCGGCTGATCGAAAGCGCCGCCACGCCCGAGGGGCGGCTTGCCCCCTGGGAGGGCTGGACCGACATCTTCATCTATCCGGGCTACCGTTTTCGCGTCGCCGATGCGCTGATGACCAACTTTCACCTGCCAAAGTCGACGCTTCTGATGCTTGTCTCGGCGCTGATGGGCAAGCCGAGGGTTGAACGCATCTACGATCATGCGGTGAAATCGGGTTATCGCTTCTTTTCCTATGGCGATGCCTCGCTGCTGATTCCCTGACGGCGGTGCCCGCGCGTTTTCTGCATGAAACCTGCAAGATCCCGTGGGGCTGTTGCGGGTGCACCGAAAAGAGCCCTCGACCGAAGTGAACCCTCTACGGAAAGCCTGACATGCTGCGCGTCCTTGCCATGACCTGGCCCCTGCTGACCGGCGTCCTGCTGCTGATGGTGGGCAACGGGGTACAGAGTTCGCTGCTGGGCATCCGCGGCACGCTGGAGAACTTCTCGACCTTTCACCTGTCGCTGGTGATGTCGGCCTATTACCTGGGCTTCCTGCTCGGCTCGCGGCTGGCGCCGATGATGATCCGCAATGTCGGCCATGTTCGGGTGTTCGCGGCGCTGGGGTCGCTGATTTCGGCGGTGCTGGTGCTGTATCCGATGCTGGTCGACTGGCAGGTCTGGGCGGTCATGCGGGTGGTGATCGGCTTTGCCTTCGCCGGCATCTACATCACTGCCGAAAGCTGGCTGAACAATACCGCCACGAACGAGACGCGCGGCCAGGCGCTGTCGGCCTATATGATCGTGCAGATGCTGGGCGCCGTGGCCAGCCAGGCGCTGCTCGCTGCGGGCGATCCCTTCGGCTACAGCCTCTTTCTCATCCCCTCGGTGCTGGTGTCGCTGGCCTTTCTGCCACTGCTGCTGGCCACCGTGCCGGCGCCCACCTTCGACAGCGCGGCGCGGCTGGGGTTCGTCGAACTGTTCCGCATTTCGCCCGTGGCGGTGATTTCCATGCTGATTTCGGGCGGTGTCTTCTCGGCGATGTTCGGCATGGCCGCGGTCTGGGGGGCGTTGAGCCTGCTGTCGGTGCAGCAGATCGCGCTGTTCACCTCTTTCCTCTATGTCGGGGGGCTGGCGCTGCAATATCCGATCGGCTGGCTGTCCGACCGCGTGGACCGGCGCAAGATCATGCTGGGGCTTGCTTCGGTCGCGGTGCTGGTTCTGGCGGTGGCGAGTTTCGTCGACCTGCCCTTCGGGGCGACGCTGGGGGTGGCGGCCATCCTCGGCGGGATCGCCTATCCGATGTATGCGCTGATCATCGCCTATGCCAACGATTACCTGTCCAAGGAACAGATGGCCGCCGCCTCGGCCGGACTGATCTTCCTGAACGGGTTCGGCGCGATCTTCGGCCCGCTGGTTACGGGCTGGCTGATGGGGCAGGTGGGGCCGCATGGCTATTTCCTGTTCATGGGTGTGCTGTTTCTGATCCAGGCCGGCTATATCGGCTGGCGGATGACCCGGCGGAGCGCGCCGCAGCAGACCGGCGCCTTCGTCGGCGTGACGCCCACCGCCTCGCCGGTGGCGGCGGTCGCGGTGCTGGAAGCCGCGCCCGACATCGGCCCCTCGCCCGAGAGCCCCGAGGCGGCGGCGGCGGCGGCCGAGGCGCTTGTCATCAACCACGGCGCCACGGCGGCCGATACGACCGACAAGGATCGTGCGTCCTGAGGTTGCGCCCGCGCCCCGGCCCTGCCACGATGCACAAAACGGTGCACAAGACGGCGGGGGAGGGACGAGATGGCGGATCCGGTGGAGGTGCTCGACTTCTGGCTGGACGAGATCGGTCCCGACGGCTGGTACGCCGGCACGGCAGCGGTCGACGAGGCCTGCACCCAGCGCTTTGCCGAGGACTGGCAGGCGCTGTATGACGGCGGGCTGGAACACTGGGCCGAAGGCACGCCGGGCACGCTGGCCTATCTGCTGATCGCCGACCAGTTCTCGCGCAACATCCACCGGGGCACGGCGCTGGCCTTCGCAACCGATCCGCAGGCCCGCGATGCGGCGCGCCGCGCCCTGGCCGAAGGCTGGGACATGGGCGCGCCGGAACCGGAACGGCAGTTCTTCTACATGCCGTTCGAGCATTCCGAGATCCTCGACGATCAGGATCTGGCCGTCCGGCTGATGGAAGAGCGGATGGCGTCGAGCCCGGACTCTGCGCTGCATGCCCGCGCCCATCGCGAGATGATCCGCCGCTTTGGCCGCTTTCCGGCGCGCAACGCTGCGCTGGGCCGGGAAAACACGCCGGAGGAGGCAGAATTTCTGGCCGGAGGCGGTTATGCCGCGCTGGTACGCGCGATGCGCGCCAGCCATGCGCCGGGCGCATAGGGTTGCGGCGATGGCTTGGTTGCTGCGTTGAACAAGATGGTTTAGGGCTAAACCAGTTTTTCCGAGGGAGGCGTGGATGGCGGAGCATGGTTTTGACGTGGTGGTGGTGGGCGCCGGCCCCGGTGGCTATGTGGCCGCGATCCGGGCCGCGCAGCTGGGGCTGAAGACGGCCATCGTCGAGCGCGAGACCCTGGGCGGCATCTGCCTGAACTGGGGCTGCATCCCGACCAAGGCGCTGCTGCGCAGCGCCGAGGTGTTCCATCTGATGCACCGCGCCAAGGAATTCGGCCTGAAGGCCGAGGGCATCGGCTATGACCTGCCCGCCGTCGTCGCCCGGTCGCGCGCGGTGGCCAAGCAATTGTCATCGGGCATCGGCCATCTGATGAAGAAGAACAAGATCACCGTCTTCATGGGCACGGCCTTCCTGCCCAAGCCCGGGACGGTGGAGGTGACGACCGAGAAGGGCAAGGAGACGCTGACCGCAAAGCACGTCATCCTGGCCACCGGCGCAAGGGCGCGCGAATTGCCGGGGCTGGAGGCGGATGGCGATCTGGTCTGGTCCTACCGCCATGCATTGGTGGCCAAGCGGATGCCGAAGAAGCTGCTGGTCATCGGCTCGGGTGCAATCGGAATCGAATTTGCCAGCTTCTTCAACACGCTGGGCACCGATGTGACCGTGGTCGAGGTGATGGACCGCATCCTGCCGGTGGAGGATGCCGAGATCAGCGCCTTTGCCAAGAAGAGCTTTGTGAAACAGGGTATGAAGATCCTGGAGAAGGCCGCGGTGAAAAAGCTTGACCGCAAGCCCGGCACCGGCGTCACCGCCCATATCGAGCGCGACGGCAAGGTCGAGACGCAGGACTTCGACACGGTGATTTCCGCCGTGGGCATCGTCGGCAATGTCGAGGATCTGGGGCTGGAGGCGCTGGGCGTGAAGATCGACCGCACCCATGTGGTGACGGATGAATTCTGCCGCACCGGGGTTGCCGGGCTTTATGCCATCGGCGATGTCGCCGGCGCGCCCTGGCTGGCGCACAAGGCCAGCCACGAGGGGGTGATGGTGGCCGAGCTGATCGCCGGCGGCCATCCGCATCCGATCAAGCCCGGCTCCATCGCGGGCTGCACCTATTGCCACCCGCAGGTGGCCAGCGTCGGCATGACCGAGGAAAAGGCCAAGGCCGCCGGGCATAGCGTGAAAGTCGGCCATTTCCCCTTCATCGGCAATGGCAAGGCCATAGCGATGGGCGAGGCCGAGGGGATGGTGAAGACCGTGTTCGACGCCGGCACCGGCGAACTTCTCGGCGCGCATATGATCGGCGCGGAAGTGACCGAGATGATCCAGGGCTATATCGTCGGCCGCACGCTTGAGACAACCGAGGCCGAACTGATCGAAACCGTCTTCCCACATCCGACCATGTCGGAAATGATGCATGAGGCGGTGCTCGACGCCTACGGCCGCGCGCTGCACATCTGAGCCCCGGGGGCCGAGCCTCGGGGAGGCGCGAAACCTGGGACGGCAAACCTGGAACGACCCGGGCCGCGCGTGGCGCGACCCGGCGGCAGTGGGTCCGTGGCCCGCAGGGCGCTGGAAGGCGCCGGTGGCGACTGCGACCATGGAACTCTGCGCCGGACTGCATGCCCGGGCTTGCACTTTGCCGCAGGGGTCGTTATATGCGCGCCACTTCACAGGCGGATGCGGGCCTGCCGGGGGAGAAATCCCCGCAGGTCCACCGGTTGGGGGAAACCCTGAGAACATCCGCCGAGGCGCAAACCGGAAAGGAATTTGGACATGGCGCTCCCCGAGTTTACCATGCGTCAGCTGCTTGAAGCTGGCGTTCACTACGGCCACCAGACGCAGCGGTGGAATCCGCGGATGGCCGAGTACATCTATGGCGACCGCAACGGCATTCACATCCTCGACCTGACGCAGACCGTTCCGATGCTGGAACAGGCGCTGAAGGTCGTGCGCGACACCGTGGCCAAGGGTGGCCGCATCCTCTTTGTCGGCACCAAGCGCCAGGCCCAGAAGCCGATCGCCGAAGCCGCCGAGAAATGCGCGCAATACTACATGAACCACCGCTGGCTTGGCGGCACGCTGACCAACTGGAAAACCGTTTCGCAGTCGATCCAGCGGTTGAAGCAGATCGACGAGGTGCTGGCGGCGGGCGGCGAGGGCCTGACCAAGAAAGAGCGCCTGAACATGGAACGCGACCAGGCCAAGCTGCAGGCCAGCCTGGGCGGCATCCGCGAAATGGGCGGCGTGCCGGATCTGCTGTTCATCATCGACGTGGGCAAGGAAGATCTGGCGATCCTCGAAGCCTCGAAGCTGGGCATTCCGGTCGTGGCCGTGGTCGACACCAACTGCTCGCCCAAGGGTGTGAACTACATCATCCCGGGCAATGACGACGCAGCCCGCGCCATCTCGCTTTACTGCGACCTCGTGGCCCGCGCCGCCCTTGACGGCATGTCGGCCCAGATGGGCGCGGCCGGCATCGACCTTGGCGCGCTGGACGTGGCGCCCGAGGAAGAAGTCGTCGCCGAGGCCTGATCTGCCCCGGGGGGCCGGTTCTGGCCCCCTTTCACCCGGTATTCGCCCGGCGGAGTTGTCTTCGCCGGGTCCCGCATTGAAGGAGCCCGAAAGATGAGCATCACCGCCACCATGGTGAAGGAACTGCGCGAGTTGACCGGCGCAGGCATGATGGACGCCAAGAAGGCGCTGACCGAAGTCGAAGGCGACATGGAAAAGGCCATCGACTGGCTGCGCACCAAGGGCCTGGCCAAGGCCGCCAAGAAGGCCGACCGCATCGCCGCCGAAGGGCTGGTCGGCGTGGCCGTGTCGGATGGCAAGGGTGTGGCGGTCGAAATCAACTCGGAAACCGATTTCGTGGCCAAGAACGCCGATTTCCAGGATCTGGTCCGCGAAGTGGCCAAGATCGCGCTGGAAACCGGCGAGTCAGTCGAGGTGGTCAAGGCTGCCGACCTGAACGGCAAGACCGTGGACACCGTGATCCAGGAAGCCGTGGCCCGCATCGGCGAAAACCTGAACTTCCGCCGCCTGCATGTGCTCGATGGCAACACCGTGGTCAGCTATGTCCACAACTCGGCCGCCGAAGGCATGGGCAAGATCGGCGTTCTGGTGGCGCTGAACGGGCCGGAAGACAAGGCGAAAGAGATCGGCCGGCAGTTCGCGATGCATATCGCGGCAACCAATCCGCTGTCGCTGTCGGAAGCCACGCTCGACCCGGCCGTCCTTGACCGCGAGCTTGCGGTGCAAACCGCCAAGGCGCTGGAAGAGAACGCCGCCTCGGCCAAGCCGAAGCCCGACCAGGTGATCCACAACAACATCATCCCGGGCCGGATGAAGCGCTTCCTCGCCGAGAACACGCTTCTTGGCCAGGCCTTCGTGATCAATCCCGACCTGACCGTCGAACAGGCGGCCAAGGATGCCGGTGTCGAGATCACCGGCTATGCCCGCGTTGCCGTGGGCGAGGGTGTCGAGAAGAAGCAGGAAGATTTTGCCGCCGAAGTGGCAAAGGCGCTGCAGGGCTGAGATCGATTGCCCGGACGGGGCAGGGGGCCGGTGCGCGAGCGCCGGCCCCTTTTTCATTCCGGGCGACGGGCTGCTGCGTCCCGGCGGACGGCTGCTGCGGCAACCGCCGCGCCCGGACGGGCAACAGCAGGACGGCGGCAGAACCGGGCAGGGAGGCCGGAGGGCCGGCGGGAAGACGTGGAAAGGCGGGAAGATATGGAAACGGTGCGGTCCCTGCAACTGGAACCGCACCGCCCAAGCGCCCCCGGGGAACGGGGCGCTGCAACATCGGCGACCGGCACCGCAGCCCGATAATGCGGGCTGCCGGCTCCGACAGGGACGAATCGGCCCGGCCGCCTCTTAGCGGGCACCACGATGCTGCGCGCAATCACGTACAGCCCCGTAGACCCATTCCAAACCGAGTTGCCACCACTCAGGGAACCACATGACCATGTCGCATGACGCTACGTCATGCGAGTGTGGATTTCCTTACTGCCACTCGGTTTCCTCCGCTTCACCCCGCATCCGGCCGGCCTTGTCCGCTCAATGCGCGGCCTGGGCCTGGGGTTCGGGCGGGCGCTGGAAGATCATGTTCAGCAGCGCGCCCTTGGCCACCGCCTGCGCCGTCGTCTCCACCGCCAGCGCCTCGCGCGCCAGCCGCAGGTGCTTTTCCACCATCGCCGGGCTGACGCCCATCAGCAGTGCCACATCCTGCGTGGTCTTGCCATCGGCCACCCATTCCAGCGCCTCGCGCTGCCGTGGCGACAGCGCCCGGGCCCGCGCCAGATGCGGCGACTGGATGATCTTCAGATGCATCATATGGGCCACCGCCAGGATCTCGTCGCGCCGGGCCGCCAGAATGGCATCGACCGCCGCGTGATCCAGCCCGGGATCGGCGATCATGCCCATTGCACCCTTGGCCCGGGCCGAGGCCTCGGGAAAGCTGACGGTGATCCCCGCCTTTACCCCGATCGCCACGTTCTGGCGCACCGCCTCGGCCTCTGCCTCCGACAGCCGCCCGGCCTCATAGGCCTCGCGTACCCAGCTCCAGGTGCAGATGCCGGTATTGCGTTCGGCCCAGCGAAAGGCGGGGGTGCGGCAGTAAAAGCCACCGCGAAAATAGCGCTGCGCATAATCCGCATCGCAGGTGGTCAGAAACAGCGCATCGTCGGGATCGCCGATGGTGCGCTGGTGGCGAAAGCGGGTGAAGCCATAATTGATGCGGCGAAATCCCAGTCCGGACAAGTGGCCCGTCGCGAGGCCCCAGGCCGCGTCGATCGAGGACGTTTCGGCAATCCGGGTCAGCAGACCCAGCACATCTCCACCTGGCATTGTGGACCTCCCTTGACCTGCGCGTTGTGGCAGACGCGGCGGCAGTTGCCCTTCCACCTCTGATTCAATATTCAGACACAACGGATCTGTCGACCCTTGGAGCCTGAAATCATGGAAATGACGGAAGATGTCATCATCATCGGCGGTGGGGTGATGGGTGCCTCGGCGGCCTATTGGCTGACACGGATGGCGCCAGGCCTGAAGGTGCTGGTCGTCGAGCGCGACCCGACCTATGCCCGGGCTGCCACTGCGCTGTCGGTGGCCTCGGTCCGCCAGCAGTTCTCGACCGCGGTGAACGTCCGGATTTCGCGCTTCGGTGCCGATTTCATCCGCAATTTTGCCGAGCGCATCGGGCCGGCGGGCGAGGTGCCCTCGCTGGGGCTGGTCGAGAACGGCTATCTCTTCGTGACCAGCGATGCCGGAAATGCGCAGGTCATGCGCGAGATCGCGGCAATGCAATGCGCCGAAGGCGCCGCGACCGAGGTCTGGGATCCTGCGCAGGTGCAGGCGCGGTTCCCCTGGCTGAACACCGCGGATCTGGTGGCTGGCAGCTTCGGACCGCGCGACGAGGGCTGGTTCGACAACATGGGCCTGCTGGCCGGTTTCCGCAATGCCGCCCGCGCCCAGGGCGCACGGTTCCTGCGGGCCGAGGCGACCGGCCTTGCGCTGCAGGGCGACCGCATCATCGGGGTCGACATTGCCGGCACGGGGCGCATCGCCTGCGGCAGCGTGGTGGTTGCGGCCGGCACGCGGGCCAGCGGCGTGATGGGCTGGGCCGGCCTGGCACTGCCGGTCGAGCCGCGCAAGCGCACCGTTTTCGTGATCGACGCGCCCAACGCCCGTCATCCCGACGGGCCACTGCTGATCGACCACGGGTTCTACATCCGGCCCGAGCATGGCCAATGGATCACCTCGACCGTTCCGGATGACGATTCCGCCTGCGATGTGAACGACTTCGAGCCCGATCTTCACATCTTCGAGGATCTGATCTGGGAACAGCTCTACCACCGCGCACCGGGGTTCGATGCTGTCAAGGTCGTGCGGCACTGGGTCGGGCACTACGATTACAACACGCTCGACCAGAACGCGATCCTCGGGCCGCATCCGGCGCGGCCAAATCTCTACGTTATGAACGGCTTTTCCGGTCACGGACTGCAGCAATCGCCGGCCATCGGACGTGGCATCGCCGAGCATATCCTGCACGGAGACTGGCAAACGCTTGATCTGTCTGATCTTTCCTTTGAGCGTATCCTTGCCGGACGGCCACTGATCGAACGCGGCGTTGTCTAGCAAGGTGCCAAAGTTTACATAACATCGATTATACGACAAACTCCGGCAACCTGGCAGGAAGCCGGTCAATTCCATACAGGCGGCCTGATCGCGCCGGAGCCAGGGTCAAAGCTCACCGTCAAGCAACGGTGTCAGCTGGAATTCCGTTATGAACTCCTTGGCCGCCGCCGAAGGCGGTCGAAGAACGGGAAATGTCGCCACAAGCGTTCGGTTGATGGACGGCTCCACCAAGCGCAGGCTGCGCATGCCTTCACGCAAATCCGTCTCCCGAATGGACGAGGCGGGAAGAATCGTTGCGCGACCAGATTCCCGAACCAAAGCAAATACGGTCGAAAGAGAATCGATCTCCATTTCGGGCGTGATCGTAAGCTTGGCCTTCTTGAATTCCGTCTCGAGAAGGATCCGTATAAGATTCTTTGCCGAAGGAAGAATCAGGCTCATTCCCATCAGCCCCTGCCCCGTGACCTCATCCCCCGCAATATCCGATTCGGGTCCGACCAGGACGCGCATCTCTTCCGTCAGAATGGGATCCGAATGCAATCTGGGATCGTTTTCGGAAGCGCTGAGAATGGCAAGGTCAAGCTGCCCATTCAACAACCATTCGACAAGATGGACACTGTATCCCTCTGAGACGGAAAGTTGAACCTCCGGGTGTTTTCTTTGAAAATGCGCGAGTATATCAACCAGTATTCCACGCGCGATTGACGGCGGAACGCCAACGGAGAGTGCTCCTGATATCTTCCCATGGCCGCTGCGCAATCGCCGCGTTATTTCGGCGGCGCCTTCAAGGACATCCAGGCAAAGCGGATAGATCTCGGCCGCTTTTGCATTCGGCAAGACGCCGCCTGCCGTGCGCTCGAACAGGACGCTGCCGCATTCCTCCTCAATTCGGCGGATTTGCATGGAGACCGCGGGCTGCACGACATGCAGGCGTTTTGCGGCCTTGGTAATGCTCTTCTCTTCATAAAGCGCTACGAAATATTGAATCTGACGGAAATCCATCATTCCCTGCCAGCGGGCATCGCGCGCGAGGCCATCCCCGATGCACCACCCGGTGCCCCGCAAGCCATTGAACTTGTGTTCGTCTGCCGGTTTTCTGCCATCATGGCGCGCATCTTAGTGAAAACCGCGTCCGCTGCAACGACTTTGCTGGTGTCGGGCTTCTGTTCGTAGGACCGCCCTGCCCGCTTCACGCGGGTTTATGCGTCGCATCAGAAGACTTTATTGGTCATCCCGGGATGGACCTTTCAGAGTGATCATGACCTGAAGTTCAAACTGATCGATCCTTGCATGACGCGAAAAATACGGATTCTCATGGCGAAAGTTGGCCTTGACGGCCATGACGTCGGCGCACGGGTGGTCGCACGGGGTCTTCTCGAGGCCGGCATGGAGGTCATCTACACCGGAATACGCCGCACGCCCGAGCAGATTGCCCGCATTGCCCTGGAGGAGGACGTGGACGTCGTCGGGATCAGCATTCTGTCCGGCGCACATATGGCGCTTGTTCCGAAGGTGCGGTCCATGCTCGACCCCTCGGTTCTGATGGTCGTCGGGGGCGTCATTCCGCAGGAGGACATTCCAGAATTGGAAAACGCCGGCGTATCGCGCGTATTTCTTTCGGGCACCAGCGTGGCCGAAATTGCGGGATATATCCAATCCGCCGTTTCATTCACCGAAGAGACGAACGAGATTTCCGATGGGCATTGATTCCCATGTTCGAAACGCGCTTTGCAGGTTTCATGACCGCATCGCACTTGTTGAAGGCGATCGGCGCTGGAGTTTCCGCGCGCTCGATGAAATCGTTGCACGGATCGCCAGCGGGCTTGCCGACCGGCTTCCGCCGGGAAGCCGGGTTGGTCTTTTTATGCAGAACCGGGCGGAATACCTCATTTTGCAACTGGCGCTGGAGCGCGCAGGGCTGGTGCGGGTCCCGCTCAACATGCGCTATACCGCTTTCGAGGCGGAGCGTGTGATCGGCGACTGCGGGGCGCTTGCGGTCTTTCATGATGGCACGACGGCGGCCCGCACGGCCGGAATGGCCGGCCGCGGGTTCTGGCTGTGTCAGGTTGACGGTGATGCCGAGGGCGGGCCGGACTGGCAGGCCCTGTGCCGGCATGACGGCGCCGAGGCCAGGCCGGGCGATGATCGCGACGCGCTTTGCGCCATCAGCTACACCTCGGGGTCTTCCGGGGTGCCGAAGGGCGTGATGCTCAGCCACCGCAATTGGCAGGCCGTCTACCGCAACATGCTGATCGAACGCGATATTCGCGGCACCGACCGGCTGGCGCATATCGGACCGCTGACCCATGCCAGCGGAACCTATGCCACGCCGTTCCTGTTGCGCGGTGCAACGAATGTCGTCGTGCCCGGCGGTGCCCTTGAGGCGTTGCTTCCGACGATCGAGGCGGAACGGATCACCGCCCTCAGCTGCGTTCCGACCGTGCTGACCCGCATCCTGAACGATCCGATGATCGACAGCTACGATCTGTCGTCGATCCGATGGGTGGGCTATGGCGCCGAAGCCATCCAGCGCAACACGCTGGAGAAGGCGCTGGCGCGTTGGGGCAAGGTGCTGACCCACAACTACGGGCTGACCGAGGCGATGATGACCTGCGCCTATCTGAACGCCGAGGATCATCTCGTCGCTTCGGGGCCAGAGGCGGGCCGGCCACGGCTTGGCTGTATCGGTCGTCCCTACAGCTTTGTCGACATCGTTCTGCGTGCGCCGGACGGTACGCCAGTTCCCACCGGCGAGATCGGCGAGATCACGATTCTGGCAGAGCATGTGATGCAGGGCTATTGGAACCGCCCGGATGAGACCGCGAAAGTGCTGCGGGACGGGTGGCTCTGGTCGGGCGATCTGGCGCGACGGGACGAGGACGGGTTCATCTATATCGTCGGTCGTTCGAAAGAGATGCTGATCTCCGGCGGCTTCAATATTTATCCCGCAGAGATCGAAGCCTGCCTTTCCGGGCTTGCCGGTGTGCGCGAGGCCGCGGTGATCGGGATCCCGGACGCCGATCTCGGCGAAATCGCCGTGGCGGTTGTGGTGGCGGATCACGGCGCCGAGCTGTCTCTGACGGGCTGCGAAGCGCATTGCAAGCCGCTTCTGGGGATAAGAACGCCGCGCCGCTGGCTGGCGATGCCCGCCCTGCCCCGGACCGGCAACGGCAAGGTCGACAAGGCCGCCATTCGCGGCTGGGTCAATCGGCAAATGGGAGCAGAAGCGTGAGCGCGGACAGCGAAATCGTCATCCTTTCGGTGGCGCGCACGCCATTCGGCCGTTTCGGCGGGGCCCTGAAATCCCTGCCTGCGCCGCAACTTGGCGGGCTGGCCATGGCCGAGGCCTTGCGCCGCAGCGGCCTGCCGGGCGAGGACATCGACGCGCTGTTCGCCGGCATCGGCATGATCGGTGCGAACCGGCTGACCGCGACCCGCCAGGCGCTGCTGGAACATTCGGGCCTGCCCGAGACGCTGCCGTCCCTGGGTGTGGACAGGGCGTGCTGCTCGGGAATGACCGCAATCGGCCTTGGCTGGCGCGAACTGCTGACAGGTCAGGCCGATGCCGTCATGTGCGGCGGATTCGAGAGCCTCAGCAACACCCCGTTTCTCTGGCCGCGACAGCGCGGCATTCGGCCCGGAAGCGTCGATGTCTCCGATCCCCTGACCTTGCGGGCCGACTTCCTCGACAAGGCCATCGCCCGCTATACCGGCGAGGAGGCCATCGCCATGGGCGTGGACCGCAGGGCGCAGGATGAATGGGCCCTCGGCAGCCACCAGCGGGCGCTGGCCGCCGAGGAGGACGGGTACTTCGATGCCGAAAGGTTTGCCGTCGACCTGCCCGGGGCGCAACTTCTTCGCGATGAATCGCCGCGCGCCGACCTGACGCCAGAGCGTCTTGCGGGCTTGAAAACGGTCTATGACAGCCCGACCGTCACACCGGGGAATGCGCCTGGGCTGAATGATGGTGCTGCATTCCTGGTGCTGGCGTCGCGCGGTTTTGCGCAAGCGCATGGGCTGCAGCCGCTGGCCCAGGTGCTTGGGCATGTTCAGGTGGCGGGCGGGCCGACGTCAGGCTCCTACATGCCGGCGGTGGCAATCGCGAAACTGCTTGACCGTGCGGGCAGGACAGTTGCGGACATATCCCGTTTCGAAATCAACGAGGCTTTTGCCGCAACGCCGCTGGTCAGCACGTTGTTCCTGTCCGACCGGGATCAGACGGCGGCCGATGCCCTTCGGGCGCGCACCAATCTTGCCGGCGGCGCAGTGGCGATCGGCCACCCGCTCGGCGCAAGCGGGGCGCGGATCGTGATGACCCTGGCGATGGGGTTGCGCCGCGCCGGTGGCGGGCTTGGCGTCGCCTCGATATGCGGCGGCTTCGGCCAGGGCGACGCGCTGCTGTTGAGCGTCGGCTGAGCGATGGATCTGTCTGCACGCCGCCAGCTTGCCACCGCCCTGACGCGGGTCGAGAACCAGAGCGGCAACTGGCGTGAAATCCTGAGGGCCTGCATCCGGCAGGCCGGCGATGCACTGGTGATTGGCGTGACCGGCCCGCCGGGCGCGGGCAAATCCACGCTGGTCGATGCGCTTGCCGTCCATTGGGCATCGCAAGGCGAAATGGTGGCCGTTCTGGCGATCGATCCGGCCAGCCCGTTTTCCGGCGGGGCGGTGTTGGGGGACCGGGTACGGATGACCCGCAGCGAGGGCAATGACCGGATCTTCATCCGCTCGATGTCGGCGCGCGGGCATTCCGGTGGCCTGAATGCCGCCGCACTCGATCTTTGCACGGTCATGGCGGGCCATGGCGCCAGCCGTATCCTGATCGAGACCGTGGGCGTCGGACAGAACGAGGTCGAGGTCGCCTTCGTCGCCGATTGCACGCTGGTCGTCTCGGTTCCCGGTCTCGGCGATTCCGTTCAGGCCGCGAAGGCGGGCCTGCTGGAGGTGGGCGACATCTATATCGTGAACAAGGGCGACCTGCCCGGCGCGCCTGCCGTGGCGCGCGATCTTTCAAACATGCTGGCACTGGTGTTTCCCGGCCTGCCCGGCGCCAGCCATTCGCAGGCCGACCGCTCGATGATGGTGTCGATTCCTGGCGCCACGCGCAAACTGCTGTCCGCCCGCTATGGCGCCCCCGACGATCCGGGTGGCAGCTGGCATCCGCCGGTCATTGCGGTCTCGGCCCTGAACGGCCAGGCGATCGGCGAACTGGCGGGGTGGTTCTCTGCCTTCGAAAGCTGGCTGCGGCATAGCCCGGCGGGGGACCGCCGCCGGCGCGAAAGGGTGCGTTTGCAACTTGTGACCCTGCTGAAGCAGCGGCTGTTCGACAGGCTGCAAAGCCGGCACGGCGACGATCCGGCCACCGCGCTGTCGGAATGGATCGCGCCGGTTCTCTCCGGCAAGCTGGATGTTCACGCCGCCACCGACCAGATTTTGCAAGACAAAGGCCCACCCCATGCCCAATGACAGGCAAGCCCCCGGCCCCTCGGATATCCAGAAGGCGCATCAGGACTGGCTGGAGCGGCTTTATACCCCGGCCCTGGACCGGACGCCGGAGCGCCGCGCTTTCGAGGTGGATATCGGCAAGACGATAGAGCCGCTCTATTCCCCCGCCTCGCTGGAGAAGATTGGCTTCGACTATGCCCGCGACCTGGGATTTCCCGGCCAGTATCCCTTCGTTCGCGGCGACTCTGCGACAATGTACCGGACCGAACCCTTCGTCATCTCGGCCTATTCGGGCTATGGCGAGGCGGTCGAGTGCAACAAGCGGTTCAGGAAGCTGATCGGGCTGGGCGTCGAGCAGATTCTCGTCGCCTTCGACCTGCCAACCCAATGCGGCTATGATTCCGACGATCTGATGTCGGCGGGCGAGGTCGGCAAGGTTGGCGTCTCGATTGATACGCTGGCCGATATGGAACTGCTGTTCGAGGGCATCCCGCTCAGTTCCGTCAAGCGGGTCGGCACGCTGGGCAATGCCATCGGGCCGATTGTCGCGGCGCTTTACGCAGCGCTGGGTGAAAAGCAGGGGCTGGATTACAGTCAGTATACCGTCAACCTCCAGAACGATCCGCTGAAGGAATATCTGGCGCGCGGCACCCAGATCATTCCGGCGGAACCGGCGGCGCGGCTTGCCGTGGATCCGGTGGTCTGGTGTGCCGAGAACGCGGCCCATTGGTCGCCGATCACCGTCTGCTACAATCACCTGAACGCCGGCGGCGCGGGGTCGACCTGGGGTGCCTCGCTGGCACTGGCCAATGCGATCCATTATCTTGACCTTCTGGTCGCGCGCGGCTTGCCCATCGACAAGGTGGCGCCGCTGTTTCACATGTTCCCCGACGAACGGCACGACTTCTTCATCTCGGTCGCCAATCTTCGGGCATTGCGCCGGACCTGGGCGCGCCTGCTGCGCGAGCGCTACGGCGCCGTGGCGACGGAATCGCTGGCGCTGAAGACCACGGTCTATGGCCACGGCCAGGAAACCCTGCAGGAACCGCTGAACAACACCGTGCGCATCGGCTTTGGCACACTGGCCTATGTGCTGGGCGGGGCCAGCTATGTCTACATTGCCTCTTACGACGAGGCGGTCAGCACCCCCACCGAAGAATCGGTCCGGGTGGCCATCCGCACCCAGCAGATCCTTGCGCAGGAGCATGGTTTTACCGACACGATCGATCCGCTGGGCGGATCCTATTTCATCGAGACGCTGACCAAGACCACCGCCGACGACATGTGGGCGCAGGTTGCCCGCATCGACCAGATCGGCGGGGCGCTCAGGGTCATCGACAGCGGCTTCGGGCGGGAGATCATGAACCGTGGCGCGCAACTCCGGCAAAAGCGGCTGGACAGCGGCCAGCGGCCCTGGGTCACGGTCAACACCTATCCCGAACGGCCCAATGTGCCGAACACCGCCTTCCGCATGGATCCCGCGACGACCGAGCGTCAGCACGCCCGCACCGCCGAGGTTCGCCGCACCCGCGACAACGCGCGCGTGCAGCGGGCGCTTGCAGCAATCGACCAGGCCTGCGCGCGGGGGGAAAACCAGATGCCCGCCGTGCTTGAGGCGGTGCGGGCCTATGCGACCGTGGGCGAAATCTGCGAACGCTGGCGTCGGGCCTACGGCACATTCGAGCCGTCGGTCGCGTTCTGACGCCAGGCCACGGCCGAACAAGAAAGGGGCGCCCGACCGGGGGCGCCCCTTTTTCCTGTCCGGGCATGGTCAGGCCATCGCCACCGCATTGATCTCGACCAGCCAGCCGGGATCGAGCAGCCGCGCGGAAACCACTGTCAGCGCTGGCGTCCGCGCGCCGAGCACCGCGCCCCGCACCACCCGGTTCTCGGCCGCGAAGGCCGGATCTGCCAGGTAGACGGTGACATTCACCAGATGGTCGAGCGTCAGCCCCGCAGCGCCCAGCCGCGCCTCGACATTGGCCCAGGCGGCGCGGCATTGCGCGGCAAAGCCCTCCGGCACCGAACCATCGGCCGCCTCGGCGGTCTGGCCGCTGACGAAAACCATGCGGGCGGCGCCCGATACCGCAACCGCCTGTGCATAGCCCCCGGTCGGCCCGGGGGAGAAAGCCTCGATCTCAGCCATGGCGGATCGTCAGAGCAGGTGCATGTGCATGCCGCCGTCGATGTCGAAATGCCCGCCGGTCGAGAAACCGAACGCGCCTTTCGCCAGCGTGGCGACGCTGCGGCCAACCTCTTCGGGCATGCCCCAGCGGTTGATCGGGGTGAAGCCCTTGGCCATCATGTCGTCGTAGCGCGCCACCACTGCCGGGGCAGAGGTCATGTTGGTGCGGATCAGGCCGGGGCGGATCTCATGGACGGCGATGCCCTCTTCCGCCAGCCGCGTGGCGAAAAGCTGCGACAGCATGGTCATGCCGGCTTTGGAAATGCAGTATTCGCCGCGCAGGATGCTGGCGATCTTCGCCCCGCTCGAGGAAATGCAGATGATGCTGCGGTAGTGGTTCGACGGGGCCGCGATCATCCGCTTGGCGATCTTCTGCGTCATGAAGAAATGCGAGCGCAAGTTCACGTTCAGGCAGCGGTTGTAGCTTTCGACCGAAACGTCCAGCAGGTCGCCCCGCACCATCGCGCCGACGCCGGCGTTGTTCACCAGCGTGTCGATCCGGCCAAAGGTGTTCCACGCGGTCTCGACGATTTCTGCCTGCGCGTCCAGATCGGCCACATCGCCTTTCACGAAAGCGGCCCGCTGGCCGCGCTCCTTGATGCCCTCGATGGCGGCGGCAGCTTCCGCGTCATCCGCGATATCGTTCACAACGACATCGAAACCGTTGTCAGCCAGCGCCCAGGCGATGCCGCGTCCGATGCCGCTCCTGCCGCCGGTGACGAAGGCGATCGGGCTTTCACTCTGTGACATGATGTTCTCCTTGATCAGTCAGAAATTCGGTTGCCGGGGGATGTTTCAATGCCCCTCGCCGTCCGCCTTGGAAACGAAGCCGTTCCCTCGGTTCAGCCATGCCGCCAATGCGACCGCGGCCAGGCTGAAGCAGATGAGGATGGTGGCGATGGCGGTGATGGTCGGGTTGATCTGCAGCACCAGCTGATTGAACATCCGCTTCGGAATGGTGAGATGCGTCCCCGAAACGAACAGTGTCACCACCACCTCGTCGAAGCTGATGACGAAGGCGAAAAGCCAGGCCGCCGCGGCATTCGGCAGAAGGTTGGGCATCAGCACCCGGGTCATCATCTGCCAGCGACTGGCCCCCAGCGTCAGCGCGACCTGCTCGACCCTGATGTCGAAGGACCGGATCGCCAGCGTCATCAGCAAGACCACATAGGGCACGGCGATCACGACATGGGCGGCGATCAGCGCCAGATAGTTCCCCAGAATGCCGATCCGCGCGTAGAAGATGTAAAGCGCCACCGCAATGATCACCGGCGGCAGGATCATCGGCGAGATGAAGTTGGTCTCCAGGGCGCCCCGCCCCCAGAAGGTGCCACGCACGATGCCATAGGCCGCCAGGGTGCCCAGGCCCAGGGCGATCGTGCTGGAGCTGATCCCGACGATCAGGGAGTTCAGCGCCGCCTCCAGCCAGAGCGGATCGCTGAAGAATGCCTCGTACCAGCGCAGCGACAGGCCTGGCGGCGGGAAGCGCAGCGATTCCGCGCTGGAGAATGACATCGGCACGACGACCAGGATCGGCAGGGCCAGAAACAGCAGCACCAGGATGCCCACAGTCGCCAGCGGCAAGCGCCGCCACCGCTCGCGGCGCCGTGCTGCAACGAGATGCGCGTTCATTCCACCCTCCGCAGATGCTGATAGACGACGAAAAGCCCCACGGTCAGCACCAGCAGCACCAGCGAGATCGCCGCCGCCAGGTTCCAGCGCGGGAACTGGTTGATCAGGATGTCCAGCATATTGGCGATCAGCGGCACCTTGCCGCCCCCGAGAATGGCCGGTGTGATGTAGAAGCCAAGGCTCAGGATGGAGATCAGGATGAAGGTCGCGCCAAGCGCGGGCAGCGTCAGCGGAAAGAACACCCGCCAGAAGAACTGGAATGAAGAGGCACCCATCGTGAAGGCGATCTGGCGCAGCCGCGGGTCGACCTGCAGCATCGCCGCAAACAGCGGCAGCAGCATGAAGGGCAGAAGCACATTGATCATTCCGATGGCCACGCCGAGTTCATTGTAAAGAAACTCGACCGGCGTTTCGGTCAGGCCCGATGCCATCAGGAACCGGTTGACGATACCGGAATTGCCCAGGATCACGATCCAGGCATAGGTCCGGACCAGGATCGAGACCCAGAACGAGGTCACGATGATCGCCAGGGCAACGGTCTGGCCGCGGCGGGACAGCCGGGTCATCCAATAGGCCAGCGGGTAGCCGATCAGCGCGCAGGCGAAAGATACCACAAGCGCGATGCGGATGGTGCGCCAGACCACCGGCAGATAGACCTTGGATGCCGCGACCTGCTCGAAGTTGCCCAGCGTGAATGCGCCGGTCTTCTGGTCGACAAGGCTGGATGCCGCAGTCATCAGCAATGGCAGGTTGAAGACAAGGCCGACCAGCAGCAGCAGCGGCAGCACCCAGACGAAACCGCTTGGCAGCCGCCCTGAAAACCTCCGCGTCGCAGGCTTGGTCCGGGCAAGGTATCGTCCTGGGACGACCTTGCCGGTCTGGGTCTGATTGGACATGTAGTCTCCGCAAAAGCCCGGTCGTTTGGATGTCGCGGGCCAGTTGGGAAGCACTGGCCCGCGCAATGGCGCCTTATTGCGTCAGTTTGAATTCCTGCCACCGACGTTCCACCTCATCGGCGTTGTCATACCACCACTTGCCGTCGGTCACGAACTGGACGTCCCGGTTTGCCTTGTAGTTGGGGAATTGGGCAAGACGGTCCTGGGGCAGCAGCGGATCCAGCGCCGGGCTGGGGCCGGTATAGCTGATATACTGGGCGACGCAGGCCTGCTTTTCGGGATCGGAATATTCGTGCAGGTACAGCATCGCCGCCTCCTGCATCGCCGGATCGGATCCCTTCGGCACGCCCCACCACGAGGTTTCGAGCATGCCGCCGACAAAGGAATGGGCAAGGGTATCCTTGTTCACGATCCGCCCGGACCAGCCGATTGCATATTGCGCCTCGTTGTCGTCGAGAAGCTGCGCCACCTGCCCGCCGGCCGACCACCAGATCACGTCACCCTTGACCCGCTCCAGGGTCTTGAAGGCACGGTCGAGATCGAGGGGGAACAGCTCGTCCGGCGGCACGCCGTCGGCCAGGGCCGCGAAGGCCAGCACATAGCCGGGATAGTCCGGCAGGGCCCGCTTGCCGGGAAAGTTCTCGGTGTCGAAGAATTCCTGCCAGTTCGCGGGCGCCTTCGCATCCGGTCGCCAGGCCATGATGGTCGAGAAGTAGGTATGGGCGAAACCGTAGGGTTTCTGGGCATCGGGGAACATCTCGAACGGCGCCACCGCCGCCCAGTCGATGGGATCGAGCATGCCGGAGGCCTGCGCGCGCTCCAGCTCGGTCGTCTCCAGATCCATCAGCGCGACGTCGACATTGCCGGCCTGGTTCTTGCCCGCCAGCTTGGCAAAGCCCGCGGGCGTCTCAAGTTCGACCTTGATGCCGTATTTCTCGGTGAAGGGCGCATCGACGCATTTCTGCACCGCATCAGTCCATTCGCCGCCGGCGGTGAGGATGCGCAGCACCTTGGCCGGTTCGGCCATGGCAGTGGAGGACAGGGAAGCGGCGGCAACAGCGATCAGGCCAACCGCGAGGTTGTTTTTCATGTCAGATATATCCCATGTTGATGAACCCCGGTTGACCCGGGTCTTGGTCTTCGTCAGCTCGCCAGCAGCCAGAGATCCTCTGGGTTCCACGCCAGCCCCACCCGGCTACCCGCCGGAAAGTCACGCTTGGTCTGGGCGGTCTGGACGACGAAGTCGAAACCACCCTCGCTTTGCAGATGCACCCGGACGCCCTCGCCCAGGAAAACCGTCTCGCGCACGGTGGCGACGACAGAGCCGTTCGTGCCCGGTTCGACAATGGCGATCTGTTCGGGGCGCAGGATTCCGACCATTGCGCCCGTGCCGCCGATTCCCTTGCCCGCGGGATGCGCGGCGATACGCTCGCCGCCCGGAAGTTCGATGAAGACACGGTCCGCCGCGGCGCGCAGCGGTCCGCGGAACACGTTGGCAACACCGAGAAAGCCCGCCACAAACTCGTTGGCCGGTTCGTGATAGGCTTGGCGCGGCTCGGCAATCTGCTGGATGCGGCCCTCCGACATGATCACCACCTCGTCGGCCATCGACATCGCCTCGTCCTGGTCATGCGTGACCAGAAGCGTGGTGATGCCCAGTTCACGCTGCAGATGGCGCAGTTCCAGCCGCACCTCCTCGCGCAGCTTGCGGTCCAGCGCGGCCAGGGGCTCGTCCAGCAGAAGGACATTGGGCTGGAAGACGATGGCGCGGGCGATCGCCACACGCTGCTGCTGTCCACCCGAAAGCTGCGCGGGCTTGCGCCGCGCGAAATCGGAAATGCGAACCCGATCCAGCGCCTCCATCACCCGCGGGCGGATGTCGGCTTCGGGAAGGTGGCGGACACGCAGGGGGAAGGCCACGTTCTCATAGACCGACAGATGCGGAAACAACGCATAGCTCTGGAACACCAGCCCGACATTGCGTTCGGCCGATGGCAGAAACGTCACATCCCGATCATCGACCAGGATGCGCCCCGACGAGGGCATGTGGATCCCCGCCAGAATGGAAAGCATCGTGCTTTTCCCCGATCCGCTGGGTCCGAGCACCGCCGTCAGAGTACCCGAACGCACCGACAGGGATATGTCGACCAGAGCCTGGTAGACCCCATAGAACATGTTCAGGTTTTCGATACGGATCGAACTCAAGTCTGCCACCCTGTGTTGCTCTTGTTCGGGCTGTCGGCCCGGTTTTCCTTCCGTCCGGGTACAAACCAGTCTTTCCAGTTTGGGCCGGATCGGCAATTAGCGATTGTTGATGCATGCCATCAGTCTGCATAATGCGCCGCGCCATCGGTTCCGGTTGCGCTGGCCCCTGACCGACCCGTCGTCCCCCCCGGTGCCGAAAGGCGGAGACTGCCGGAAAACCTGGCGGTGTAGCGCAATGCTGGCCGCCATGCGGCCAGGAATGAGACGGCGAAACATCGCCCGCTCCCGGCGTCCCGCGCAGCGGCCGCCGGGCCTGCAGGCCACTTCAGGTGCCGATCAGGCGCAGGCTTGCCCGCACCGGACCATCCGGCATGTCGATCTCGAACGGCGAACCGTCGAGCCATTCGACACCGACACCGGCTGCATTGCTGACAAAGCCCAGTGCCACGGGCACGCCGCGCCGGTGGCACCAGGCCCCCGAACTGGTCAGTCCCACCGGGCGACCATTGCAGAGAATACCCTCTGCCCCGTAGAGCGCGCCGCTGTCCGTGGCGAGCGCGATGGCCACAAGGGCCGTGGTCGACGGCGTGTCGCCCCGGGCAAGCCCCGCTTGCTGCGGTGTCACCGTGTCGCCAAGTTCGGCAGGCCAGGCCGGCTCTCCTGCCGAGATGCGCAGCGCCTCCAGCGCAGAGATCCCGCCGCGGCGAACAAGACCTGCCGCATGCAGCGTCTCGGCCGCATGTGCGGCAAATTCGCTGTCGAGAAGCGCCAACACCCCCGCTGCGCCACCGACCGTGACGGGCGCAAGGATCGCCGGCGCATAGCCGATCTCGGCAGCCCGCATGGTTGCCACGGCGTCTCCGGCGCCTGCCGCCGCAAGGCAGCCGGCGACCCTGGGGCCAAGCAGCAGGAACAGCGCATGGGCCGAAGTGACCGTCTGGATCGCTTGCGCAGCGATCCCCCGGGCGATCAGCCATTTGCGATGCAATCGCTCGCTTCCCGGCGCCGAAAGGACATAGGCATCGCGCTCGTTCACGGTCAGGATGCGAACCGCCGCTTCGATCTTGCCATTCTCCGTCAGCCACAGGGCATTCGCCAGCCCCGGCGGGGCCGCGCCCTGCCCGCTCAGCCGGTGCAGCGCGGCAACCGCCTCGGTGCCGGTGATCCGGAGCTTTGCATCGGCGGACAGGTCGAACAGCACGGCCTCCTCCTCGGCGGCCCTGGCCTCTTGCGCGGCCCATTCCACCCAGTTCTGCCGGCCGTAGCTCGGCTGCAGGACCGCCAGTTCCGCCCGGGGCGCAAAGACCAGGGGAACCTCCCAGCCGGCACGGTTGCCAAAGATCGCATGCGCCACCTGATGCGAGCCATGCAGGGGCAGACGACGGCCGCCGCGCGCCGAGGCGTGTTCGCGATTGGGCCAGGCGATATCGTAAAGCACGCCAAGCGCCTCGACCGTCCTGTCGCGGACATAGCTGCGGCCGGACTGGAACGGCGAGAACCGCGCCACGTCATATTCCGCGAACCCCTCGGGGCGGCGGCGGGCAGAGATCCATTCTGCCATCATCAGCCCCATGGCGCCGCCGGTCATCACCCCGACCGTGTTCATGCCGCAGGCAACGAACAGGTTGCGCAGTTCCGGCGTCTCGCCCATGAGCGCATTCCCGTCGGGGGTAAAGCTCTCGGGGCCATTGAAGAAAAGCTGGATTCCCGCAGTTTCCAGCAGGGGAAACCGCTTCAGCGCGGCCGTCAGGATCGGTTCGAAATGGTCCAGATCCTCGGGCAGCGAGTCAAAGCAGAAATCCCTGGGGATCCCGTCGAGCGCCCAGGGCTTGGCGCGCTTTTCAAGGCAGCCGAACAGCAGCTTGCCGGCATCCTCCTTGTAATAGGTGCTCTCGTCGGGGACGCGGATGAAGGGCATCGCCGATTGCAGCCCCGGGATCGGCTCGGTCACGGCATAGAAATGCTCGGCCGCCTGCAGCGGCAGGCTCACCCCATGCGCGGCCCCGAACTCGCGCCCCCACATGCCGGTGGCCAGCACCACCGTATCGGCCTGCACCGGCCCCTGGTCGGTGAGGACGCCGCGCACCTCGTCGTTGACGATCCGAAGGCCGCGGACCTCGACATTCTCGACGATCTTCGCGCCGCCCATCCGCGCGCCCCTGGCCAGCGCCTGGGTCGTGTCGACCGGGTTGGTGCGGCCATCGCTGGAGATGTAGAAACCGGCCAGCGCGTCGTCGACCACCACCTGCGGGCAGCGATCGCGGATGTCGGACAGCGACATCATCTCGGCATCATGGCCGAACTGCCGCGCCAGCGCCGCGGCGCGCTGCATTTCCATCAACCGCTCGCGGTTCAGCGCCAGCATGATCGAGCCGGATTTCCTGTAGCCGGTGGCCTGGCCGGTCTCGGCCTCGAGATTGCGGTAAAGCTCTGCGGTGTAGCGCGTCAGTTCGGTCATGCGGCGTGTGCCGCGCAGTTCCGCAACCGACCCCACGGAATGCCAGGTCGTGCCGCAGCACAGTTGTCGGCGTTCCAGCAGCAGCACGTCGCGGATGCCGAGTTTGGTCAGATGGTAGGCGATCGAGCATCCGATGATGCCGCCACCGATGATGACGACGCTAACCTGTGCCGGCAGAGTCATTTCGTTCCGTTTCCTGTGGATTGGTGACGGCCTGCGCCAGTCTTGTTGTGTTTTGCCGGCTCAATGGATGAACGAGGCGCCGGTCACGTCGATCGTGGCCCCGCTGGAGTATCTGGCCTTACCGCTGGCGCAGAAGACCACCACATTGGCAACATCGTCGGGGGTTCCGAAATGGCCGGCGGGGATTTCGTTCAGCATCTCGTCCGCGCCATAGATCGACAGCATGTCGTCGCCCTGGCGGGTGCTGATCACGCCGACGCAGAGGATGTAGGTCTGGATGTTCTTCTTGGCATAGAAGCGGGCGATGCCGCGCAAAAGCGAGTTCATCCCGCCTTTCGAGGCGCCGTCATGGAAGAAATCCGGCCTGTCGCCGCGCACGGCGATCCGGGCCGAGATCCCGATGATGCTGCCGCCGCCCGCCTGCTCGAAATGCAGGACGGCAAGCCGCGACAGATGTGCGGTGGCAATCAGATTGACCCGGAGCGTATAGAGCCAGTGCGCATCCCACTCCCTGGCATCGGCAGTCATCGCGATCGGCTGGCGCACGGCGGCATTGTTGACCAATACGTCGATCCGGCCCTTCCAGGCGACGGCGGTCTGCCACAGCCGCTCCAGATCCTCGACGCTGTCCATGTTCGCCTGTACCGGCAACACCCGATCCCGGCCCAGCTCGTCGGCGATGGCTTCGGCGCGTTCCCTGCTGCTGGTGTAGTTCAGCACCACCGCAGCGCCCTGGGCCACAAGGCCGCGCAGGATGCCTTCGCCGATGCCCCGCGAGGCGCCGGTCACGAGGATGGTCTTGCCGGTCAGATCGGTAAAGTTCGTCATCGTGTCAGGTCCTGTTCTTGCGGGTTGCGTGCCAGGCCGCCGCCTCGCGCGCCATGGTTTCGGTCAGCAGCCGGCCCAGCCTTCGGCTGACCGGGCCGGGCCGACCGGCGCCGATCTTGCGGCCATCGACCTCGACCACCGGAACTGCCAGTTCAAGCGTCGAACAGATGAACACCTCATCGGCCGTGGACAGGGCGAAGGCGTCGAACAGGCATTCGTTGACGGCGATCCCCTCGGCCCGTGCCAGTTCGATCACCACGGCGCGGGTGATCCCCGGCAGGATGTCGCGGCTGACCGGGGCCGTCATCAGGCGGTTTCCCTTCAGCGCAAAGACGTTATAGGCGATCCCCTCGGAGACGAAGCCCTCGCGGTCCACTGCGATGCCGATGTCATGGCCGGAGGATGTGACCTCGATGGCGCCCAACACGCTGTTGAGATAGTTGCAGTGCTTTGTCCCCGAGGGCAGCGCCGCGGTCGGAACCCGCGGACGCGACAGGAAGGTCGCCCGCAGCCCGGCCTCCATCTTCTCGGCAAGCAGGCCCTTGTAATAGTCCTTGAAGCCCTTGATCGGGATGATCGTCACGTTCGGCTCTGCCTTCTTCAGCAGCCGCGGTTCCCATTTGATCGAGGAAATGCCCTCGCCACGGCTGATCTGGATGCGCAGATAGCCGTCCTCCATGGCATTTTCAGCGATGGTGCGTTCGATCAGGTCTTCCCATCCCGCATCCGACATCGGGTTGGGGATGCGCAGATAGTCCAGCCCGTCGCGCATCCGGTCAAGATGCGGCTGCAGCCGGAACGGCGCGCGCTCCCAGACGGCCACGCCTTCGAAAATGCCGTCGCCATAGAGAAAGCAGCGGTCAAAGACCGATACCTTCGCCTCGTCCTCGCTGACGAAACGGCCGTTGAGATAGATCCTGGGGGATGAGCTTGCCATTTTTCGGGGCGATCCTGTGTCAGTGAAGGTCGATCCAGAGACCGCCGCTGGCGGTCGACCGGGCCGTGGTTCCGGGATAAAGCACGATGGTCGTCAGTGGCTGGTCGATCAGTGCCGGGCCGGCGATCGAGACGTCGGCACCCGATTTCGCGCCATCGACCACCTGCACCTGCTGCCGGCCACCCAGTTCGCGCAAGTAGATCGAGCGGGCACCCTTGTGGACCGGCGCGGCCCCCGGCAGCCCGGTCACGCCGTGATCCAGAACCCGGCGCGGGGCCCGTCCGGTGGCCAGCACGCTCCATTCGGTGAATTCGACGGGATCTGTCGAGCGCACGAAGTAAAGCCGCTCATGCACCTGGTGAAAAGCCTCGGTCAGGGCGGCCAGATGTTCCGGGCCGGCGATCTGCCGCGTCTCGAATCCGACCGACAACTGCCAGACCTGCCCGCGATAGCGCGCCTCGACGGAAAAGGCGATCTCGCGGTCTTCGGGCGGTATCCCCATGCGGTCGAGATAGGCTTCGCCTTCCGCGCCGAGATCCGCCAGGACAGCGTTGATCCGATCATGGTCGAAGGCGTCGCTGGCTGTGGGTACGCTGCGCGAGAAGGTGGTTTTCATGTCGCTGACCAGGATGCCGAAGGCGCTGAGCACCCCTGCCACCGGCGGCACGAAGACCCGCTTGATCCCCAGTTCCCGCGCGATGGGAACCGCGTGAAGCCCGGCCGCGGCACCGCCCGCCACCATGATGTATTCCCGGGGGTCAACGCCGCGCTTGATCGTGATTTCCTCAATGGCGGCGACCATGTTCTGCTCGACCGTCAGGCCGATCAGGCTGGCGGCCTGGTCCACATCCATATCCAGCGGCTCGGCGATGTGGCTGCGGATGGCATCCGCCGCATTGTGCTCGGACAGCGTCATCGTGCCACCGGCAAAATTCGCCGGGTCGAGAAAACCGCGCGCGAGGTTGGCATCCGTCACCGTGGGCCGGGTGCCGCCGCGCTTGTAGCAGGCCGGGCCCGGCACCGATTTCGCGCTTTCCGGCCCGACATGGATGAAGCCGCCGGCATCCACCCGTGCGATCGAGCCGCCGCCGGCGCCGATGGTCTTGACCTCGACGGAGGCTACGCCGAACACATTGCCGTCGATCACGCCCTCCCGGTGCATCGGAACCTGCCAGTTGTCGACGATGGAGATGTCGAAGCTGGTCCCGCCCATGTCGACGACGATGGCGTTGCAGGTCTGCTCGCCCTCGGCGCGGATCGTGCTGCGCGCGGATTCCGGTGCCGCCGAGGGGCCGGACAGGCAAAGGTTGATCGGCCGGGCCAGCACCTCGTCCACCGCCGTCTGGCCGCCGGACGAGGTCATCAGTGTCAGCACTCCCTCCAGCCCGGCCGCGCGCAACCGGCTTTCCAGTTCCTTGATGGTGCGCCCCACCAGAGGTTTCAGCGAGGCGTCGATGGCCGTGGCCGATGTGCGCCGGTATTCGCGGATCGTCGGGCTGGTCTGGTGGCTGAGGCTGTAGGGCACGCCGGGAAGATGCTCGGCGATCAACTCGCCGATGCGTATCTCATGTGCGGGATTGGCGATCGACCACAGCAGCGAAACCGCAATCGCCTGGACTTGGAGACGATCCATCTCGCGCAGGATCGCGATGGCCTGCGCCTCGTCCAGCGGCAGTTCCACGCCGCCCTCGCTGTTCATCCGCTCGCGCAGACCCAGCGTGAGGTGGCGCGGGATATAGGGTTCGGGATAGTCGATGGCGATCGTATAGGTGTCGGCCTTGCCGCCCTCGCGGATGGTCAGCGTGTCGCGGAAACCCTCGGTGCAGATCAGGCCGGTGCGGGCATAGGTCTTTTCCAGGATGGCGTTGGTCGCCGCCGTCGTCCCGCAGGAAAACCGCGCGCAACCGGCCAGCAACTCCCGCGTCGTAAGCGACAGATCCGCCGCGATCAGCGAGATGCCGTCGAGGATGCCGTCGACGATACGCTCGGGGGTCGTGGGTGCCTTGTAGGTCTTGACCAGGCCGTTTTCATTCTCGAGCACCAGATCGGTGAAGGTGCCGCCGACATCGACGGCGATTTTCAGGCTCATTGCAGGGCTCCCTGGCGCATGGATTCACGTCGGGCAAGCGTTGCCGCTTCGCTTACCACGGGTTCGGGGCCGCTGGTGTCGACGATGACCCCGTAGACCGAGGCCGCCCGCTCGACGGAGATCCGCCCCGTCTTCAGGGCAGCGAGAACCTTTTCCGGCGTCCGCCGCAGCGGATTGCCAAAGCCACCGCCACCGCAGCCGGAGGAGAGCAGTTTCTCACCCGGACGGATCACGGTATCGACCGAAATCGGCAGGTCCTCGCGCCGGCCGTCCCGGTCCTGCCGGGCGATGAGCATGGCCGCGCCGGGCAAGCCGCCGCCGACGCCGGAGGGCGGATTCTCGCGCGAGGCCGAGTTGACCATGAAGCGCACATCGCCCTCGCGCGGCCGGATCACGCAATCGGCGCCAGGGGCGCCTTCCCATTCGCCGGCGCCGCCGGAATCCATCCGCACCTCCAGCCGTTCGACGATGATGGGCTGCTGCTGCTCGACCACTTCGACGCTGGACTGCCAGAGGATGCCCTGGCTGGCCCCGCTGCCATAGGTCAGCCAGCCGTCGTGGCCATGCATCGCGGGACCACCCCAATATCCCATGATCAACTGGTTCACGAAGGGCCGGCCGTGCCGCGTGTCGGTGCCGCTGACCACCGCACAGGAGCCTGGCATCCCGATGGTGCCATAGGCGGTGCCCAGGTCGCCCCGCAGATCCGCGAACATGGATTGCAGATGCGGGATCAGCGCATGGCACAGGTTCGTCGTGGCCGATGAGGTTGCCGCCGGAAAGCGCGGCTTGCCGATGGCAGCCCCCTCCCGCATCAGAAGCTGCACCCGCCGGAACGACCCGGTACAGCGCGGCACATCCGCCCCCAGCACATTGAGCACCGCCGTCATCACTGCCGCCGTTGTCGTGCTTTCCGTCATGTTGATGCCAAGCGGCAGGTTGTCGACATTGTCGCGCAGGTCGACCGTCACCAGTTCCGCCTCCGGATCGACCTCGACTGTGGCGCGGATCGGAATCCCGGCGGGATAGAGATCGGTTTCGGAATCGTAGAGCATCTCCTTCGACACCCGCCCCTTCGGCAGCGCCGCGATCGCCCGCCGCGCCATGCGCTCGGCGTAGTTCTGGAATTCGTCCACGAACTGCCGCACGATGCCGGCGCCGTATTTCTCGCAAACCGCCCGGAGCCGGCTTTCCCCGGTGCGCACTGCGGCCAGAACGGCAAGATAATCGCCATAGAACTGGTCAGGCACGCGGATATTGGCCCTGCAGATGTCGATCACCTCGGGCACGTCGCGGTAATCCTTCTGGATACGCACACAGGGCAGTATCAGCCCCTCCTCGTAGACGTCGCGCGACCGCGGGCCATAGGTCGTCGGCGTCGGAAATCCGATGTCGCCCAGATGGGCGCGGGCGATGACGTAGAAGGCGATCTTGCCCTCGACGAAGACCGGCGCGCAGACGGTGAAGTCGGCGCAATGGGTGTTGCCGAGATAGCCGCTGTTGTTCACGAAACAGTCGCCGGGCCGAATGTCCTCGCCGAACTTGGCGACGATCGCGCGGGGAATGAGGTCGATCGCGCCGACATGAACGGGAAGCCCCTGCGCCAGGCTGATCGACTGGAAATTGGCATCGGTCAGGCTGCAGGAGAAATCCATCGCCGTGTTCAGGACCCCCGATCGCCCGGATTTGAACAGCGCGTTGATCATTTCGCTGATGATGGCTTCGAATCGACGCCGCAGAATGACCATCGTGAAAATGTCAATTCCGCTCGCAGGGATGGTGTTTTCGTTGCGTGACAAAACCTGGCTTCCTGTCAACAGGGATCGGGCCGGATGGCCGGCATGGGGCAATATGGTCCGAAGCCGTCTTTCGCGTCGAGTAAGTTGTTATTATGCAACATATCATCCGACTTTATGCGCAGGTCGCCCGGCCCGGTGACATGCGGCCCCGGCGCTGCGCCAAGGCGAGAAGGATGCGCCCGGTCCGGGCGCGACGGCAGCAGCACAGGCCCGCCCAAGAGTGCAGGGACGGGCTGGCTGGCCCCGGAACGGCGGGGGGCGGCGGGATCGGCGGCCTGGAAGGAACGCTCTGGCAGCGGTCGGGAAACGCCGTGACCCGCGGCGCGGGCATCGCGGCCCGAAGCCGTCGTGAAACGTCAACGGAAATGCCTGATGGCTGTCAGCCTGCGCTGCTGCCAGCGCCAGACGTCCGCGAATTTCGGCTAACGATTGGCGCACCCGACAGGATTCGAACCTGTGACCTCTGCCTTCGGAGGG
>JACSRN010000170.1 GCA_014879735.1 Paracoccaceae bacterium | reverse complement strand
ACCGAGATCTACACTCTCTCCGTCGTCGGCAGCGTCAGATGTGTATAAGAGACAGGTGACGGCCCTGCTTGCCGGGGCGCGCGTGACCGACAAGCCACATGAAACCTTCGGCCTGAACGCCTCGCCCGAGGCCTTTGCCGCCGCTTCGGCCGCGGCCTTCATCCCGGCCGACCGCACGCGCAACCACTTTACCCCGGTTGCGGTGAATACCGGGGCGGAGCTGATCCTGTTCGACACCGGGCTTTCAGCCGAAGGCACCGGCGCCGCGCTGGCCGCGGCCGGGATCGACCCGGCACAGGTAGATGTCGTGGTGCTGACGCATATGCACGGCGATCATATCGGCGGGCTGATGGCGGCCGACGGGGTGACGCCCTTCTACCCCAACGCCCGTTATGCGACCGGCCAGGCCGAATTCGACCATTGGGCAGCCCAGGGCAACGAGGGGTTCGAGAAGAACGTCCGTCCGCTGGCCGACAAGATGACCTTCCTGGCCGACGGCGCCGCGCCGGTGTCCGGGATCACGGCGATCCTGGCTGCCGGCCATACCCCGGGGCATATGGCCTATCACATCGAAAGCGACGGCCAGCGGCTGATGCTGACCGCCGATACCGCAAACCACTACGTCTGGTCGCTGCAATACCCCGACTGGGAGGTGCGCTTCGACGCCGACAAGGCGATGGCGGCAGCAACGCGCAGGACATTGTTCGGCCAGATCGCCGCGGACCGGATCCCCTTCATCGGCTACCACATGCCCTTCCCGGCACTGGGGTTTGCCGAGGCGCAGGATGCCGGCTTCCGTTTCGTGCCGCACAGTTACCAGATGCTCCTGCAGGGCTGAGGCAAGCCCCCCTCGCCCGGTGCCGCAAGGGTTCTGACGCGCAGAACGGGGGCCGGCGGCGGGCGCCGGTCCGATCCTTGCCGCCCGCGGCCGGCCAGGGGCTGCGCGCCCTGCCGGCCGGGGCCTGTCGCCGGCGGGCAGGGCCGCGTGCAGGGTTTCCCCTGGCCGAGCCGCACCCTATGGTGGCGCCGACAGACCGGAGCCCCGTCGATGACGCATCCCCGACCGATTCTCACGCTGACACTTAACCCCGCGCTCGACATGGCGACCGAGGTCGAGGAGATCATCCCCGGCCACAAGCTGCGCTGCGGCGAGCCGCTGCTCGATCCCGGCGGCGGCGGGCTGAACGTCAGCCGGGCCATCCGCGCCCTTGGCGGGGAAAGCCTGGCGCTGGTGGCACTGGGCGGGCTGACCGGGGACAGGCTGGCCGGGCTGATCCGCGACAGCGGCATCACCTTCCTGTCCATCCTCGGCCCGGGCGAGACGCGGCTTTCGCTGTCGGTTGGCGAAACCTCCACCGGGCGGCAGTACCGTTTTATGCTGCCCGGTCCGGTCTGGACGGCGGCCGACCGTGGCCATGTCTTCACGCTGTTGCGCGCCACCGCCCAGCCCGGCGGGCTGTCGGTGATCTCGGGCAGCCAGCCGCCCGGCATGCCCATCGACCTTCCCGCGCAACTGGCCGCCTCCATGCCCGGCTGCCGCGTGGTGCTGGACATTTCCGGCAAGCCGCTGATGCAGGCGGTCCGCCGGCCGATCCCCGATCTGGAAGTTCTGCGGATGGATGGCGAGGAGGCCGAGAGCCTGACCGGCGCCCCGCTTGAATCACGCGAGGCCACGGCAAATTTCGCCGAGGACCTGGTACGGCAGGGCGTGGCGAAGAAGGTGGTGATCGCGCGCGGCGCAGAAGGCAACCTGCTGGTCACGGCGGAACGGCGGATCTTCGCCGCAACCCCCCGGGTCGAGGTCCGCTCGGCCGTGGGGGCGGGCGACAGTTTCGTCGCGGGGCTGGTGCTGGCACTGTCGCGCGGGCAGTCGGACGACGAGGCGCTGGCGCTGGCCAGCGCCGCCGCCGCCGCCGCCGTCACGACCGACGCCACCCATCTGTGCCGGCCAGAGGATGTGATGCGGCTGTTGCCGGCCACCCGGGTCAGCGCGGTCTGACCTGACGCGCCACCGGGCAGACCGGCGCCACCCGCCCGGCAGAGGCGGCACAGTTGCGGCACATACCCGTCGCCGGCCCCAACCAACGACGCCGCCCGCCGGGCAGACCGCCCAAGGGCACAGTGCCGGCGCCGCGACAGGCCAAGCCGTGGCCCGGGCGGGCTGTCGGGCGCGGGCTGTCGGGCGCGGGCGTCAGAAGCCGATTTCGGCCGCCACCGCGCGATGGTCGGACGGCCAGGGCATTACCACGATATCACTGCGCGGGCCGTCCTCGCCCAGGATCCAGGCACCCTTGACCGTCAACCCGGCCCCGCGGGCAAAGACGAAATCGATGCGGTCCGGATGGTCATCGGTTGCGGCCTCGTCATAGGTCGGCGTCCAGGTGAAGGCGGGCTTCGCCACCGGATCGGGATTCGCCGCACGATAGGTATCGACAAAGCCCAGATCGGCCAGACGATGCGTTGTCGGCCAATCGACCACCACCGGATGGGTACCCCGCGCCACCGCGGCCTCTGTCCAGTCCAGATAGCCGGGTTCGTTGAAATCGCCGGTAACGAAGACTGCCGCTGCGCCTTCGGCCGCCTTCATGTCGGCCTCCAGCAGATCGATCGCCGGACCCCGGGTGCGCCGCGCCCAGTCGGCCGCCTCGGCCCCCGTGGTCAGGAAGGGCGCCGGCCCGTATTCGATCCCGAGAAGCTGGTAGGGCTGATAGGGTTCATCGTCGAGATGGATGTTGAACAGCCAGACCGCCCGGCCGTCCACGTCAAGGCCGACGCCCAGGCCACCGGGGCTTGTGGCGGTGATCGGAAAGCGCGAGATCACCGCATTGGCCCAGAGCGCGGGGCCTGTCTCTTATACACATCTGACGC
>JACSRN010000091.1 GCA_014879735.1 Paracoccaceae bacterium | reverse complement strand
CCCGGTGACGCGACAGAACCAGCTCCGAAAAATCCCTCTTGCGCATGGGGCGGTTACACATGTTGCACAGATCTGGTGAGAGGTGGACCTCACCTTTCCCCGGGCAGGCCTATCCTGCGACCTCTGTGATGGGCGTGCCGCGCGGGGTGGGCGACACGCATCTGGAACTCGGCGAGTTGACGTCGACGTCGCATGCGGACAGGCGCTGCCCAGCAGCCTGACGCGGTGCAGCCTGGTCTCTGCGCGGCTTCGTCGGTGATACCGGCTCCATCGTCGCCAGATGGTCCGCCCGACACGCTTCGATCTGCGCAGGATCTTGTTGCGGGCGACCGCCCCGGCGGTGTCGGATGTACAGAGCTTGGCAGTCTTGCGCGGCGGAATGATGGCGGTGGCGCCGCGCTTGCCAGTCGGCGCGGCTTCCCACCCCATGGTGGGATCGAACCAGATCGTCAGCGAGCCCCGGTGCCTCAGCGCCTTGTTGCAGGCTGGCCAGTTCCGGCTCTTGTAGGTCGGGGTGTAGGTCGGCTCACGAGACCCATCTATCACCCTGGATTCACAAGAGAAATATCCTAAAGCCATTTGCGCAACAGAGCCCGGTGGTGAACCAACAGGCATCGCCGCTCCCGCTGGACACCGCTTGGTCGCTGGCCGATGATCCAGACATCGCCAACGCCACCATCCACCCGCATCTGACGCTGGAGATCGGCGCTTCGGGCCATCACGAGGAGAGTTTCTCCTTCATGGCGCTGGCCGGTCAGACCTTCACCTTCGATGTCGATGGGGCATTCAACAACCTCGGCGAGACCCTCGACACCATTCTTGATTTGCGCACCGTCGACGGCCTGCACCTCGCCACCGACGACGACAGCAATATCAGCACCGGCGGCGGTGGTTCGTCCAGTGGCCTTGATCCTTACCTGACCTACTCCTTCACCGAGGATGGCGTCTACACGATCAGCTTGCGGTCCTTCGGTGGTCAACCGCTCTTCGTTGGCACCACGGCCCGGCTATCGATCAACCTCGACGGGGGGCTTTATGTCGAACCGCCGGTCGGCGCCCTGAATGCCGATACGCTGATGGGTGGTGGCGGAAACGACTGGCTTGGGGGCGAGGCCGGCCGCGATCTGCTGCTGGGCGGCGATGGCGTGGACGCGCTGGTTGGCGGCCAGGTTGCAGACACCCTGATGGGCGGCGACAGCGAAGCGGATCTGCGCGACGTTATCTATGGCGGTGCGGGCGACGACCAGATCGATGGTGGCTATGGCAATGACGAGTTGCGCGGCGGCGACGACAACGACGTGATCGCCGGCGGTTTCGGTGCCGATACCGTGATCGGTGGCGCCGGCGAGGATACCGTCGCGGGGGCGGCGCTGGGCGACCTTCTCTTCGGTGGCGAGGGCTTCGACTTCCTGAACGGAGGCTTTGGCCATGACCGGATCAATGGCGGGCCCGGTGCGGATAGTTTCTACCATCTCGGCTATTTCGGGCACGGATCCGACTGGATTCAGGATTATTCCGGGAACGAGGGCGATCTGCTGCTGTTTGGCGATCCGGCCGCCACCCGCGCGCAGTTCCAGATCAACTGGGCCTCGACGCCGGATGCCGGCGACGCCGCGACGCAGGAGGCATTCGTGATCTACCGCCCGACGGGGCAGATCATATGGGCGCTGATCGACGGTGCGGCCAACGACCACATCTGGCTGCAACTTGGCGACAGTATCTATAACCTGATGGCCTGAGTTGCCCGGCAAAACGATTTCCCGGGCAGGGTGCCTGCCCGGGATCGGCCTTGATGTCGCCCGAGGGCGGCCGCCTATTTCTTCAGGTCGAAGCGGTCGGCGTTCATCACCTTGGTCCAGGCCGCCACGAAATCCTTCACGAACTTCTCGGCGCTGTCGTCCTGGGCATAGACCTCGGCATAGGACCGCAGGATCGAGTTCGAGCCGAACACCAGGTCGGTGCGTGTGGCCGTCCACTTCACCGCGCCGGTCTTGCGGTCGCGGATCTCGTAGGTGCCACCTTCGGCAGGCAGCCAGCGGTTTGCCATGTCGCAGAGGTTGACGAAGAAATCCGTCGTCAGCGCGCCCTCGCGGTCGGTGAGGACGCCGTGCTTGGTGCCGCCATGGTTGGTGCCCATGGCCCGCATGCCACCGACAAGGCAGGTCATCTCGGCGGCGGTCAGGCCCATGAGCTGGCTGCGGTCGAGCAGCATTTCCTCGGGGCTGACGACATAGTCCTTCTTCAGCCAGTTGCGGTAGCCATCGGCCAGCGGTTCCAGCACGTCGAAGCTTGCGGCATCGGTCGTCGCATCGGTTGCATCGCCACGGCCGGCGGCGAAGGGCGCCTCGATGTCGAAGCCGGCGGCGCGGGCCGCCTGCTCCACCCCGACATTGCCGGCCAGCACGATCACGTCGGCAAGGCTGGCGCCCGCCTCTGCCGCGATCGGTTCGAGCACCGAAAGGACGCGGGCAAGCCGCGCCGGTTCGTTGCCGGCCCAGTCGTTTTGCGGCGCCAGCCGGATGCGCGCGCCGTTCGCACCGCCCCGCATGTCAGAGCCGCGATAGGTGCGGGCGCTGTCCCAGGCGGTCGAGACCATGTCGGAGAGCGACAGGCCCGAGGCCGCGATCTTCGCCTTCACGGCCGCGACGTTCCAGCCCGTCGGCCCTTGCGGCACCGGATCCTGCCAGATCAGATCTTCGGCCGGCACCTCGGGGCCGATGTAGCGCGCCTTCGGCCCCATGTCGCGGTGGGTCAGCTTGAACCAGGCGCGGGCGAAGACATCATCGAAATAGGCCGGATCAGCCATGAATTTCTGGCAGATCGCATTATAGGCCGGGTCGACCTTCATCGCCATGTCCGCGTCGGTCATCATCGGATTGCGCCGTTTGGTCGGGTCGGTGGCGTCGAGCGGCTTGTCCTCTTCCTTGATGCTCACCGGCTCCCACTGCCAGGCGCCCGCGGGCGACTTGCGCAACTCCCATTCATGGCCGAACAGCATCTCGAAGAAGCCCATGTCCCATTTGGTGGGATGGGTGGTCCAGGCGCCTTCCAGGCCCGAGGTCACGGCGCGGGCGGCCGTGCCCTGCATGTTGGGGTTCGCCCAGCCGAGACCCTGTTCCGCCACGTCCGCGGCCTCGGGATCGGGGCCAAGCACTGCGGCATCACCGTTGCCATGGGTCTTGCCGACCGTATGGCCACCGACGGTCAGCGCGGCGGTTTCCTCGTCGTTCATCGCCATGCGAGCGAAGGTCTCGCGCACCTGGGCGGCGGTCTTCAGCGGATCCGGCTGGCCGTTCACGCCCTGGGGATTGACGTAGATCAGGCCCATCTGCACGGCGGCCAGCGGGTTTTCCATCGTGGAGGGGTCGTTCACGTCGGTGTAGCGCTCGTCGGAGGGGGCAAGCCACTCCTTCTCGGCGCCCCAGTAGACATCGGTCTCGGGGTGCCAGATGTCGGCGCGGCCATAGCCGAAGCCGAAAGTCTTGAGGCCCATGCTTTCATAGGCGACGTTGCCGGCCAGAATGATCAGGTCGGCCCAGCTCAGCCTGTTGCCGTATTTCTTCTTGATCGGCCACAGCAGGCGGCGGGCTTTGTCCAGCGAGGCGTTGTCTGGCCAGCTGTTCAGCGGCGCAAAGCGCTGGTTGCCGGTGCCGGCGCCGCCACGGCCATCGGCCAGGCGGTAGGTGCCCGCAGCATGCCAGGCCATGCGGATCATCAAGCCGCCGTAATGGCCCCAGTCGGCCGGCCACCAATCCTGGCTGTCGGTCATCAGCGCGGTCAGGTCGCGCTTCACGCCGTCGAAATCCAGTGTCTTCACCGCTTCGCGATAGTCGAAGCCGGGCAGCGGGTTGGTCTTGCTGTCGTGCTGGTGCAGGATGTCAAGCTTCAGCGCGTTCGGCCACCAGTCCATCACGTCGTCCCTGATCTCGGTATTGCCACCGTGCATCACCGGGCACTTGCCTGCGCCTTTTGCATCGTTTCCGTCCATAGCATCCTCCGGGTCTTGCTGCGTCGTCTGGCTGCGTGGGGTGCCGCATCTGCGGCCGGGCCGGCGAATCCATGATCGCACCGGCCCAATGCGATTTCGGATAGCAGGTTCATCCCATCAAGCCCAATTGCATTTGCTGAAGTTTATGATAGGAAATTCTTATGTCGATGTTGTCCATGCGCCACCTGCGCTATTTCGAGGCGCTGGCCCGCAGCGGCCATTTCGGTCGTGCGGCCGAGGATTGCGCCGTGTCGCAGCCCGCCCTGTCCATGCAGATCCGCGATCTTGAGGCGCTGGTCGGCGCGCCGCTGGTCGAACGGGGGGGGCGGCAGATCCGGCTGACGCCGCTGGGCGAGGATTTTGCCCTGCGTGCCCGCGAAATCCTGCGCGCGGTCGAGGAATTGCAGGATCTGGGCCGTGCTTCGCAGGGGCCGCTGTCGGGCCGGCTGCGGATCGGGGTGATCCCGACCGTGGCGCCCTATCTGTTGCCCCGGGTACTGACGGCACTGAGCGAATGCTATCCCGCGCTGGATCTGCGCCCGCGCGAGGCGGTGACGCGCACGCTGATCGCCGATCTGCTGGAGGGTCGGCTCGATACCGCCATCGTGGCGCTGCCGGTCTCGGAATCCGCCCTGCATGAGGAAGATCTGTTCACCGAGGAATTCGTGCTGGTCCGCCCGTCCGGCGATGCCGACCTGCCGGTTCCCGATGCCGAGGGCCTGCGCGAGATGCGGCTGCTGCTGCTGGAAGAGGGGCATTGCTTCCGGGAGCAGGCGCTGTCGTTCTGCAAGGTCGAGGCGACGATGCCGCGCGACCTGATGGAGGGGTCGTCGCTGGCCACGCTGGTGCAGATGGTCGGCGCGGGGATCGGCGTGACGCTGATCCCCGAAATGGCGCTGCCCATCGAGACCCGCTCGGCCGAGGTGTCGCTGGCGCGTCTGGCCGAACCCCGGCCCAGCCGCCGGATCGGCATGGTCTGGCGCCGCAGCTCGCCCCTCGCCGACCAGTTGGCCCGGGTTGCCGATCTGGTGCGCGAGATCGGCACGGCGGCGCGTTGAACCGGCCGCCGGCCGCCGCTGCCGGGCATTAGAACCACTGTCCCGGCTCTATCAGGCCAAGATCCATCAGCTGCTGGCTGTGCCAGGCGAAGGGCACCGAGTTCTGCCAGCGGAAGGTGCGGATCGCAGCGCGGGAGCCGGGATTGGCCCGCAGTGCCTTGGCCGCCCGGAACGAGCAGACGGCGGCGGTCAGATTGGCATGCCAGGCGCAGGCCGTGGTGTTCCATTCATCGTCGTCAAAGGTGAAATCCGGCTGCAACTGCACCCCGCGCCGCGCCCGGAACAGCGAGATGCGATCGATTCGCCGCCGCTCCCAGGGTACATGCTCTTCGAACCGCCAGCGCAATCCGCCGAACAGGTCGCGCTGGCGATCCTTCGGTGCCCAGTTCCGTGCCGGATCCTTGCGCGGCTCGGCCGAATAGCCGGTGCGGTCAAGATGCGCGGTGTCCAGCGACACGCCGCCGGGATGCAGGCCCAGGTCGGGGGCGTAGAGGTCGACGACAGGCGTCAGCATCGCCTCGCGCCGCTCCTCGGCATGAAAGGCGACAAGCTCGCGGATGTTGCGCGTCTCGCAAAAGGGGAAGAACAGGTACTCGGCATTATAGGCATAGTGCAGCCACTGGCCTTCGGCGGCGGGGACCAGGCGGTTGACGGCTCGGGTCAGCGCGGCCGCGGCAAAGACATCATGGTCGATGCGGTGGATCTGCGCCTCCACCTCGGCCGGCACGGCGATTTCGGCCGGCGCCAGCAGCAGGACGGTCTCGAAGCCGAGCCCGAGATGATGACGCAGTGTCGAGGCGATTTCCACCTGGTCCTCGGCCATGATCACTGCCGCCGGCCCGCGGCGCAGGATTGCGCCGTCGCGGTCGAGAAATGCGCCCAGATCGCCATGCCGCATGGAATGCCCCGCCTTTGCCGCCAGATTCGGCCAAAGCCGGGCCGCCCGCAAGGGGGGGCCGTTGCCCCCTGCCGGCATTTGGGTGTATTCCCCGCCCGGTCAGGAGCGCATGATGACCGATCCGAAGAAACTCTTCGTCAAGACCTACGGCTGCCAGATGAATGTCTATGACAGCGAGCGCATGGCAGAGGCCATGGGCGCCGAGGGCTATGTGCTGACCGAACTGGCCGAGGACGCCGATCTTGTCCTGCTGAACACCTGCCATATCCGCGAAAAGGCCAGCGAGAAGCTCTACTCCGACCTTGGCCGGCTGAAACCGCTGAAGACCGAGCGCCCGGGGCTGAAGATCGGCGTCGCCGGCTGCGTGGCCCAGGCCGAGGGCGAGGAGATCCTGCGCCGGATGCCGCTGGTCGATCTGGTCGTGGGGCCGCAGGCCTATCACCGCCTGCCCGAGATGGTGCGCGCGAAGGGCCGCGCCATCGACACCGAATTTCCCGCCGAGGACAAGTTCGACCATCTGCCGCAACGACGCGCCCTGCGCGGACCGACGGCCTTTCTGACGGTGCAGGAAGGTTGCGACAAGTTCTGCGCCTTCTGCGTGGTGCCCTATACCCGCGGCACCGAGGTCAGCCGCCCCCCCGCCCGCCTTCTGGCCGAGGCGCGCGACCTGGTGGCACGCGGGGTACGCGAGATCACCTTGCTGGGCCAGAACGTCAATGCCTATCACGGCGAAGGCGATGGTGGCACCTGGGGCCTGGGCCGGCTGATCCGTGAGATGGCGGCGATCCCTGGCCTTGACCGGCTGCGCTATACCACCAGCCATCCCAATGACATGGGCGATGACCTGATTGCCGCCCATGCAGAAGTGCCGGAACTGATGCCCTATCTGCACCTGCCGGTGCAGTCGGGCAGTGACCGCATTCTCAAGGCGATGAACCGCAAGCATACGGCGGCGACCTATCTTGATCTGGTCGGCCGCATCCGTGCCGCGCGGCCCGATATTCTTCTGACCTCGGATTTCATCGTGGGTTTCCCGGGCGAGACCGATGCGGATTTCCAGGCAACGGTCGATCTGGTGCGCGCCGTGGGCTTTGGAGCGGCATTCTCCTTCCGGTATTCCGCCCGTCCCGGCACACCGGCCGCGGAAAAGCCGCCGGTGCCGGCGGCTTTGGCCGATGAGCGCCTGCAGGTGCTGCAGGCGTTGATCACCGAACAGCAGCATGCCGCGCAGCGGGCGATGATCGGCCGCGAGGTCGCAGTGCTGTACGAAAAGCCCGGTCGGCTGCCGGGGCAGATGGTCGGGAAATCGCAACATCTGATGGCCGTTCATGTTGCCGACCCCACCGGCCGGCCGGGCGACCTGATCCGTGCGCGAGTCGCGGCGTCGGCGTCGAACTCCTTGGCGGCCGAGCGGATTCGCGGCTGACATCGCGCAGCGCAAATTGTTTCCCCGGGTGCAACAGCCCCGGCCTATCCCGCGGGCACCAGCGGCAAATCGGGGACAAACCGCCAGATAAAGGGCAAAAAATCTGCGAATCCCCTTTACTTAGCGGGTCTCCCTCGGCAATCCTGATGTCAGCTGTCACAGAATGGTGAAGGGGGCTCTGGCTGTGAACATGTTTTCACGCGCAGTGCGGATGATGCTCGGGGGCGTCGCGGTGGCGGCGGGCCTTTTGGGCGCGGGAATGGCGCCGGCCCAGCAGGTTGTCGGCCAGATCGAATGGGGCGTCTGGATCGACGACGACGGGTGCATGCACTACTGGGCGGACGGCGGCCTTGAAGGCTACATGGTTCCCCGGCTTGACCCGAAGACGGGCCGCCCGGTCTGCCTGAAGAAGAATACCTGCCTGATCGAGAATACCGACGTCCTCTTCGCCACCGACAGCGCCAAGCTGACCGCAAGCGGCCGTCGCCGGCTGGAGCAGTTCTTCTCCTCGGCCGGCGCCTTCGGTTATGCGATCTATGGCCATACCGACAGCCGGGCCTCGGATGAATACAACATCGACCTGTCGCAGCGCCGCGCCCAGTCGGTGGGCGATGTCGCCCGTTCGGTCGGGGCTTCGGTCGAGCGTCAGCTTGGCTTTGGCGAGCGGCGGCCGATCGCGTCGAACGGTACGGCGGCCGGCATGGCCAAGAACCGCCGCGTCGAAATCGTATGCTACCGCTGGTGAGGGGGACAACCATGACTCTGAAACTCACGGTCGCGCTTCTGGGATCCGCGCTGCTGGCCGGATGCGTCGGCGAAGGCTTCGAGGGCACGAAAGGCTATTACGGCTCCAACTCGGTCATCGCGACCGGCGTCGACAAGGGGATCGATACCGGCATCCTGATCAACGGCCAGGCTGCCATCGCCTACAACCCCGATGGCTGCCAGAACTGGATCATGGATGACGGCCTCGAAGGCTATTCGACGCCGCGCTACGACCCGGCTTCGGGCCTGCCGGTCTGCAACAACAGATATCCGCCCGGCACGGTGATCGCCAACCCGGCCAGCGGCACCTACCAGACCGGCACCGAGGGGATTCAGGACCGTGTCCCCGGCACCGGCCGCCGGACGGTGGTCGTGCGCCACTGACCCGCGGGGTCGCGGCATGTCGCCGCATCGGACAGATTCAAGGCCGCGGTTCCGACCGCGGCCTTTTGTCGTTCTGCGCCGGCGGTCTTGAATCCCGCACCGTCCGGGGTCATCTGCACCACTGCGGGCGCGAATGTCACATGACCTTCACAGCAGAACGCAAGATATGGTGGCAGGCAGAATTCTTCTTGCCATGGATCGACGGCCGTCCCACCATTGCCGCAGGGACCTCTGACACAGGAGAGCGTATTGGGCATCAGCGCGCTGACCCCCCCGAGCAAACCCCAGGACGTGATCGAAACGCTTGTCGAATTTCCCGATAACCGACTCCTGATCGAGCTATGTGGTGAATACGACAGGAATCTGGCGCAGATCGAGCACCAGCTTGGCGTTCACATCCTGCGGCGTGGAAACCGGCTTGCGGTGGTGGGGGAAAAGGGCGCGCGGGATCAGGCGGCGGCCGTGCTGCGCTCGCTTTATGCCCGGCTCGAATCGGGACGGCATGTGGTTGCCGGCGACATTGACGGTGCGCTGCGCATGGGTCGCCCGGCCGTGGCCACGACGCCGGAGGGCGAGCAGATCGAGATGTTCTCGCCGGGAATAGAGTTGCGAACCCGCAAGAAACCGATCGAGCCGCGGACCGAGGCGCAGAAAGCCTATGTCGCCAACCTGTTCTCCCATGAACTCGGCTTCGGCATCGGCCCTGCCGGCACCGGCAAGACCTATCTCGCCGTCGCTGTGGGCGTGACGATGTTCATATCCGGCGCGGTGGAGAGGATCGTCCTTTCGCGCCCCGCGGTCGAGGCGGGCGAACGGCTGGGCTTCCTTCCCGGCGACATGAAGGAAAAGGTCGACCCCTACATGCAGCCGCTCTACGACGCGCTGAACGACTTCCTGCCGGCCAAGCAGGTGGAAAAGCTGATGCAGGAAAAGCGGATCGAGATTGCGCCCCTGGCCTTCATGCGCGGCCGCACGTTGTCGAACGCCTTTGTCGTGCTGGACGAGGCGCAGAACGCCACCGGCATGCAGATGAAGATGTTCCTCACTCGCCTGGGCGAGGGCAGCCGCATGGTTGTGACCGGCGACCGGACCCAGGTTGACCTGCCGCGCGGCGTATCCTCGGGCCTGGCCGAGGCAGAGCGCATCCTGCGCGATGTAAGGGGCGTGACCTTCAACTATTTCACCGCGAAGGATGTGGTGCGCCACCCGCTGGTCGGCCGCATCATCGACGCCTATGACGCGGATGATGCAAGGGCAGGCTGACCTCCGCCCCTTTGTCGCCCCGGATCGGATGCCGTCACCCCCGGCCGCCCCTCAGCGCGGCCGGTGGACGTGCGCGCTTTGCACCAGGCCGAAGCCAACCAGAATCACCAGCATTGCCGACCCGCCGTAGGACATCAGCGGCAGTGGCACGCCCACCACCGGCGCCATGCCCATGACCATCGACAGGTTGACCATGATGTAGAAGAAGAAGTTCGCCGCCACGCCCACGATCAGCAGGGAGGAGAAGCGATCCCGGTTCTGGATCGCCGCCACCAGGCAGAAGCCGAGGATCAGCGCGTAAAGGACCAGCAGCGAGAAGGCACCGACAAAGCCGAATTCCTCGGCAAGCGTGGTGAAGATGAAGTCGGTCTGCTTTTCGGGCAGGAAGTTCAGCCGGCTCTGCGTGCCCTGCATGAAACCCTTGCCCGACCAGCCCCCCGATCCCAGCGCAATCTTGGCCTGGATGATGTTGTAGCCCGCACCCAGCGGATCTGCCGAAGGGTTCAGGAACGTGTCGATCCGGCTGTACTGGTAGTCGTGCAACAGTTGCCAGGGCGTGCCGCGGGTCAGGAACACCGCCGCCACCGTGCCTGTCACCAGGACACCCACGGCGGCGAAATACCACAGGCTTACCCCCGCGGCGAACATCACCGTGGCGCCAGCCATGATCAGCATCAGCGATGTGCCGAGGTTCGGCTGCATCAGGACCAGGATTGTCGGCAGGATGGTGATCAGCACCGGCACCAGAACCCACAGCGGCCGCGACACTTTCCTGACGTCCAGCCAGTCGTAATAAGCGGCAAGCAGCATCACCAGCGCGAACTTCATCATCTCGGAAGGCTGGAACTGCAGGAAGCCGAAGTCGATCCAGCGCTGCGCGCCCTTGTTCGTCTCGCCGGCGAATTCGACATAGACGAGAAGGAGGAAGGCCACGAGATAGGCAATCCCCGCCATGCTGCGCCAGAACCAGATCGGCACCAGCGCCACGAAGAACATCAGCCCCATGCCGACGATGAAGACCTGGGTCTGCCGCCGGGCCCAGACCTCGAAATCGCCGCCGGCAATCGACCAGAGCATCAGGACCCCGACCGAGGCGACCGCCGTCACCAGCACGACCAGCGGCCAGTTGATGAACAGCACCTTGCGCGGGCCGGTCGGAACCTGCTTTAGACGGTTTTCGAAAAACGCCATGCCGACCCCCTATGCCCGTTCCGTCGTTGGCGCAGCGCCGGTCTCGGGGTCGCGCAGCGGCAGTTCCTTCAGCATGCTTTCGATTCGGCCACGCTGCGCCTTGGGATAGGCGTCAAGCGACGGAACCCCGTCCGACATCGCATACAGGATCGCGTCGCGCGCGATGGGTGCGGCAACGGCAGAGCCGCCGCCGCCATGCTCCACCACCACGGAAACGGCATAGCGCGGGTTGTCGAACGGCGCGAAGCCCACGAACAGCGCATGATCGCGGCGGTTCCAGGGCAGATCCTCGTTCGACACCACGCCGCGCTCGCGCTCGGCCTTGGTGATGTTCCGGACCTGGCTGGTGCCGGTCTTGCCGGCAAGGACCATGGTCGGCTCGACGATCTTCGACCCTTTCGCCGTTCCGCGCTCGGCATTCACCACATCATGCATGCCCCGCCGCATTGCCTGCAGATGCGCGGGGTCGATGGGCAAGGCCGCGGCCGGGGCGACAGGAAGTTCCTGCCCGTCGATCATCCGGATCAGCCGTGGCACCACCGAGGTACCGCTGGCGATCCGTGCCGTCATCACCGCCAGTTGCAGCGGCGAGGCCAGAACATAGCCCTGTCCGATCGAGGCGTTGATCGTGTCGCCGATCCGCCAGTCCTGCTTGTGGCGTTCCTGCTTCCAGGCCTTGGTGGGCATGTTGCCTTCGGTGATGGCCGACATCGGCAGGTCGTGCCGCTCGCCCAGGCCCAGGATGCGGCCCATTTCGGCGATCTTGTCGATGCCCACTTTCTGCGCCACGTCGTAATAATAGACGTCGCAGCTCCAGGTCAGCGAATTTGTCAGGCTGACGGTCCCGTGCCCGCCCCGGCTCCAGCAGTGAAAGCGGCGGCCGCCGAACTCCAGATAGCCGGGGCAGCGGACCTTGTAACCCTCGTCGATGGATCCTGCGGTCAGCGCGGCCAGACCCGTCACCATCTTGAAGGTCGATCCGGGGGGATAGGCGCCCGAGACGCTCTTGTTGGCCAGCGGCCGGTGGTCGTTCTCGGTCAGGCTGGCATATTCGGTATGGCTGATGCCGCGGACGAACAGGTTCGGATCGAACGACGGCGACGAGACGCAGCACAGGATATCGCCATTCGTCACGTCGACGACGACGACCGCCGCGCTTTCATCGCCCAATCGCGCCTGGACGAAGTTCTGCAGGTCGGCGTTGATCGTCAGGCGGATGTCGGCGCCGGGGGTGCCTTCCTCCCGTTCCAGTTCGCGCATCACCCGCCCGACCGCATTCACCTCGATCTTCTTGGTGCCGGCGGTCCCGCGCAGCGTCGCCTCCATGAAGCGTTCGACGCCGACCTTGCCGATCTGGAACTTTGGCAGCCGCAGCACCGGATCGGGATCGGTGGTTCCTTCGAGATCCTGGCCGGACACCGCCCCGACATAGCCCACCACATGTGCGAAATCGGTGTCGCGCGGGTAAAGCCGCGACAGGCCGACCTCGGGGGCGACGCCGGGCAGCGCGGGGGCGTTGATCGAGACTTTCGAGAAGTCTTCCCAGCTGAGCCGGTCCTTCACGATCACCGGCACGAAGGAGGAATGCTTCTTCACCGCGGCGATGGTGTCGTCCAGTTCCTCGGCCGTCATCGGGATCAGCGAGGCCAGCCGGCGCATCACCAGATCGACGTCCCCCGCCTCGTCGCGGGTGATGATGATGCGGTAGTTCTGCTCGTTCCCGGCGATCAGCTTGCCGTTCCTGTCCTGGATCATGCCGCGGGTGGGCGGGATCAGCCGGATGTTGATGCGGTTTTCCTCCGCCAGCAGTCGGAATTCATCGGCCTGGTCGACCTGCAGATAGCGCATCCGCGCGCCAAGTGCGGCGACCATGGCCGCCATGGCGCCGCCCAGCATCAGGCTGCGGCGGGTGATCATGCGGCTGCTGTCCTCGACTTCGCGCTGGGTGCGTCTCACAGGCGTCTCCCGTAGTCGTCGATTTCTCCGGTTGCGGGCTTGCGCAGGTCGAATGCCAGTCGCGACAGGCCGACCACCAGCGGGTAGACAAGGATCGACCAGATCACCTGAACCACCGCGAACCCGAAGGGCGGTTGTGGCAACAGGGCAAGCATGAACACCAGCCGGTAGGCAAGTAACATCCCGATCATCAGCCCCGAGGCGAGCAGCCATTCGGCCATGAAGTTCAGTTCCCGCGTCAGCGCGGTGCGCGAGCGCAGGAATTCGGTCGCCAGGACAACGATGGCGGTCCACAGGCCGGGTGGGCGCATCAGGACAAGATCGTCCATCAGCGTGACCGTGACGATCAGCCAGACCGGCAGGAAATCCGGGCGCCGCATCATCCAGGCCAGCGTCAGGCACAGCATGACATCCGGCCCGGGCAGGCTGCCTGCAGCATTGCCCAGCGGCAGCAGCCGCACGAACAGCAGCGCCGCCGCAAGACCCAGGAACAGCAGGCGGTAGCCCCAGGGATCGGCCCGCAGCAGGCTAGCCATCCGCGCCTCCGCTGGCGGACAATCCGCCGCCCTCGGCATCGCCCGAGCCCTGATCGGCCACGCTGCCGCCGCCCGGTGCCGGGGGGGCGGCCGCCTCTCCCTCGGCATCGACCTCGGGGAGGGGGACCGAGGGCAGCAGCGGCGGCGCAATCAGGCCGCCGGGATCGCTGATCGTCTCAAGCTCGTGGCTGCGCAGCACGCGCAGGAATTCCAGGCGCTGGTAATCGGCCGCCAGCGCGACGCGCAGGCGCCGGTCGCTGCCCATCACCACCTGCCCGACCAGCAGCCCGGCCGGGAATACCCCGCCATCGCCAGAGGTGACGACCCGGTCGCCCGGCCGCACCTCGTCATCGTCCTCGACGAAGTCGAGCGGCGGCAGCGGCGAGTTGTCGCCGGAGAGAATCGCCTTCTGCCCCGAAGGCTGGATCGTCACCGGAATGCGGCTTGACGTGTCGGTGACAAGGATCACCCGGCTGGTGCGGCTGCCCACGCCCGAAATGCGGCCGACCAGGCCGATGCCGTCCATCGTGGCCCAGCCGTCGCGGATGCCGTCGCGGGCGCCGACATTCAGCAGCACCGATTGCCGGAACGGGCTGCCTGAATCGGCCATCACCACGCCTGTCACATGTGTCAGCTTCGGATCCAGCCGTACCTGGTTCAGATCGAGAAGCCGGGCGTTCTTCTGCTCCAGCTGCAGCGCGGCCTCTTTCCAGGCCTTCATCTGCTGCAGCTCGCGCTTCAGTTCCTGATTCTGCTCGTAGATGCGGGTATAGGACTGGAAGTTGTCGATCATCGCCATGGCGCGCGTGACCGGCGCCAGCGCCCAGTCCATGTTGGGCACCACGGCATCGACCAGCGCGGCGCGAAAGCGTTCCACCCGCGGGCTGTCGATCCGCCACAGGACGAACAGTCCCAGCAGCAGGACAACCAGAATGCCCACCAGAAGCCGCCGGATCGGGCGGCTGTAATTCTCTGGACCGTTGGTGCGGATCTTGGCCAAGTGAGCCTCGTGTCGGGGACATGGCCCGGGGGCCGGGCGGCCCCGGACCTCAGCTGTCGTAATCGATCACATGACGGAGTTGCTTTTCATATTCCAGCGCCTTGCCGGTGCCGAGCGCAACACAGTTGAGCGATTCGTTGGCGACCGAGATCGACAGCCCGGTCTGCTCGCGCAGCGAAAGGTCGAGATCGCCCAGCAGCGCGCCGCCGCCGGTCAGCATGACGCCACGGTCGACGATATCGGCGGCCAGGTCGGGCGGCGTCGCCTCCAGGGCCTGCATCACCGCATCGCAAATCTGCTGCACGGGTTCGGCCAGCGCCTCGGCCACCTGGGCCTGATTGATCTCGGTTTCCTTCGGCACGCCGTTCAGCAGGTCGCGGCCGCGGATCTGCATGCTGGCGCCGCGGCCGTCGTCCGGCATGCGGGCGGTGCCGATCGATGTCTTGATGCGTTCCGCCGTCGATTCGCCGATCAGCAGGTTCTGGTGGCGGCGCAGATAGGCGATGATCGCCTCATCCATCCGGTCGCCGCCGACACGGACCGACCGGGCATAGACGATGTCGCCCAGCGACAGCACCGCGACCTCGGTCGTACCGCCGCCGATATCGACGACCATGTTGCCCGTGGGTTCGGTGATCGGCATGCCCGCGCCGATGGCCGCCGCGATCGGCTCGGCGATCAGCCCGGCACGGCGGGCGCCCGCCTGCAGCACCGAATTGCGGATCGCCCGCTTTTCCACCGGCGTCGCGCCATGCGGCACGCAGACGATGATCTTCGGTTTGGCAAAGGTCGTGCGCTTGTGCACCTTGCGGATGAAATGCTTGATCATTTCCTCCGCGGCCTCGAAATCGGCGATGACGCCATCGCGCATCGGGCGGATCGCCTCGATGCTGCCGGGCGTGCGGCCCAGCATCAGCTTGGCATCCTCGCCCACGGCCAGCACGACCTTCTTGCCGTCCTTGTTGTGATAGGCGACGACCGAGGGTTCGTTCAGCACGATGCCTTTGCCGCGGATGTAGACCAGGGTGTTCGCGGTGCCGAGATCGATGGCCATATCGGAGGAAAAGAGGCCGGGAATAAGCGACATGCGAACTGCGTCCTTCGTGGGGTGCCGGTCTGGCGCCGGTTGGGCAACGTATCCAAGGCCCCGCGACTCAGATGTGGCTCTGACGAGGCGCCTCCATATAAGGAGGTGTACAGGAAACCGGAAGGGCATGGGCGGTGCAGGCGCGCAATTCCGCGTGTCCCGAGCGGATCGGGTCCGAACCGGATCTCGTCG
>JACSRN010000123.1 GCA_014879735.1 Paracoccaceae bacterium | reverse complement strand
CTCCGGCACCTGGGACGGCACGAGCCAGATCGCCAATGTGTCCGTGATCGCGACGGGCCGCTGGTACTAAGGAGAAGAGACATGCATATCACGCTTTCGCCGATCCGGATGGACCAGAGGCTCGAAGCCTCGGTGGCGGGCGACGTCCTGACACTGAACGGCACCGCGGTCGATCTGGCCAGTTACGATGCCGGGGAGGCGCCCTCTCCCTGGATCGTCGGACAGCCCTTCGAGGAGGATGGGGCCTGGCACCTGACCCTGGTCCTGCCTCACGGCGAGAACGCCCCGGAGCAGACCCGCTTCCCCGGACCCCTGGACGTGACGGCCGACGGCCCACTCGCCTTGCCACCCTACAATATCGAGCAGAACCAGCCCTGATCGGCGCGGTCCGGATTGTCGCCGCAAAGACACGGGCCACCGTCCGCGCGCAGCGAGCGGTGGCCCCGTTTCAAGCACCTCTTCAACGGCGCTTCAAAGCCCGATCCGTAAAATCACACTGCTGCAAACTCCTGTGACAATCCGTGCAAACTCCGGTGGCGAGCTACACTACATGCGTATCATCCGGCATGGATCGTTTTCCGACTGAAGTTCTCGGCTTTACAAATCCTACGATATTTGTCATCCATTACCCGAACAGACGGGGCCTATCGCCATGATCGTGTGCCATTGTCAGAACATCTCGGACCGGGACATCCGCTCGGCTGTCGACTGGATGCGCGCATCGGATCCCGAGACGATCATCACGCCCGGCAAGATCTATCATGCGCTGGGCAAGCGGGCCGATTGTGGCGGCTGCATGCCGCTTCTGCTCGACACGATGCGCAACTGCGACAGCTTTGGCGTCGCCAGCGATCCGGCGCTGCCACCGACTCTGGTGCGGATGCGCGCGCGACGGTTGGGCTGATCTCTGCTGCAAGGCCTTGGAAAAACACAGCGAAATCTTGTCGTAACCATGGACAGGATCGGCAAGTGCGGCTAGCTTTTTCGGATCGGAGCCGGCGGAGCATCCTGCCCCGCGCAACCCCAGGGAGCATGCCATGAAGGGCGACGCGAAAGTCATCGAATATCTGAATGCGGGCCTGCGGTCCGAACTGACCGCGGTCAGCCAGTATTGGCTGCACTACCGCCTGCTCGACGACTGGGGTTTTGGCAAGCTTGCCGCCAAGGCGCGCGAGGAATCGATCGAAGAGATGCATCATGCGGACAAGTTCATCACCCGCATCATCTTTCTCGAAGGCCATCCGAATCTGCAGAAGCTCGATTCGCTGCAGATCGGCCAGAATGTGAAAGAAGTGCTGGAGGCCGATCTTGCGGCCGAGAACGGCGCCCGGGCGCTGTACAAGGAGGCCCGCGAATATTGCGACAAGGTGGGGGACTATGTCAGCCGCTCGCTGTTCGACGAACTCATGGCCGACGAGGAAGGCCATATCGACTTTCTTGAAACCCAGCTTGGCCTGTACCAAACCATCGGCGAGCAGAACTACGGCCTGCTCAACGCATCGCCCGCGAACGAGGCGGAGTAATTTCCGGCGGCGCCCCCAGGGGGCGCCAGTTCCGGCTCATGGCGCGCCGGCCGCCTGCACCAGCAACCATGGCCCCTTTTCCGGCAGGGTGCAGACCGGAATGCGGCAACCATAGACCGTTTCGATCATGGCCCCGGTCAGCACCTCGGCGGGCGGTCCGGCAGTAACGACCCGCCCCCGCGACAGCACGACGATCCGGTCGGCGAACATGGCCGACAGGTTCAGGTCGTGCATCACGGCCAGCACGCCGCCGCCGCCATCGGCATGGGCCCGTGCGATCCGCATGACCGCCAGTTGCTGCGCGATGTCGAGGCTTGCAACCGGCTCGTCCAGAAACAGCCAATGCGGCCCTTCCGGCCCGACCGGCGCCCCCGCCTGCAACAGGACGCGCGCCAGGTGAACCCGCTGGCGCTCGCCACCCGACAGGTTCTGCACCAGCCGGCCGGCCATGCCGGCCAGCCCGACGCGCGCCAGCAACGCCTCGATCCGGGCACGCGGCGGTGGCGGGCCGCCATGGGCACCCAGCGCCACAACCTCTGCCGCGGTGAAGGAAAAGGCGACCTGGGTTTCCTGGGGCAGCACGGCGCGCTGGCGTGCCAATGCCTCGGGCGCGGCCGCCCCCACCTCGCAGCCATTCAGTGCAACCGTGCCGGAATAGCCGATCTCGCCAGAGATGGCGCGCAGCAGGGTGGACTTGCCGGATCCCGAAGGCCCGACGATGGCGGTCAGCGTGCCGGGGTCGACGGCCAGGCTTATCCCCGACAGGATCGGTCGGCCCGAAAGCCGGACGTGAAGATCGCGGATCGCCAGCATGTTCAGAACCCCCGCGCCGCCCGCTGGCGCAGCAGGATCCACAGAAAGACCGGCGCGCCGATCAGCGACATGATGACGCCGATGGGCAGTTCGGCGGGGGCCGCGACGGTGCGCGCCACCATGTCGGCCGCCACCAGCAGGCTGCCGCCCAGAAGCGCCGCCGCCGGCAGGATCAGCCGGTTGTCCGGCCCCGCGACCAGCCGCAGCAGATGCGGCACGACGATGCCGACAAAGCCGATCCCACCGGCCAGCGCGACGGAAATTCCTGCCGCGGCGGCTGTCCCCAGCATGGCCAGCCGCTTCAGCCGCTGCACCCGCAGCCCGACGTGCAACGCCTGCGCCTCGCCCATCGCCAGCGCGTTCAGCCCGGTGGCCAGAAAGGGCGCGGCCAGCACCAGCGGCAGGATCAGACCGGCGCCCACCGCGATCTTCTGCCAGGTCGCCCCCGCCAGCGATCCCATGCCCCAGAAGGTCAGGTCGCGCAACTGCCGGTCATCGGCCAGATAGATCAGGACACCCGTGGCCGCCGCCGCCAGCGCGCCCAGCGCAATTCCCGCCAGCAGCAGGGTGGCCACATCGGTCTGGCCACTGTCTCTTATACACATCTGACGCTGCCGACGACGGA
>JACSRN010000012.1 GCA_014879735.1 Paracoccaceae bacterium | reverse complement strand
AGATGTGTATAAGAGACAGGGAACGACTGGAGCCGCGCCGATTTCATCAAGGCACTGGATGCCAACATGCTGACGCCCATCGCGCTGATGCAGGCCGTCCTGCCGGGGATGATGGCGCAGGGCTGGGGGCGGGTGGTGAACATCACCTCCGTCTCGGTCCGGGCGCCGGTCGCGGTGCTGGGGCTGTCGAACTCGGCCCGCGCCGGACTGACCGGATTTGTCGCCGGCACCTCGCGGCAGGTGGCGCAGAAGGGGGTGACGATCAACAACCTGCTGCCCGGAATGCATGCGACCGACCGTTCGGTGGCGCTCGACCGCGCTGCAGCGCGGGCGCAGAACATTTCCGAGGACGAGGCCCGCGCCGCCCGCTGGGCGATGGTTCCCGTCGGCCGCTACGGCACCGCCGAGGAATTCGGCGCGACCTGCGCCTTTCTGTGCTCGACGCATGCCGGCTTCATCGTCGGGCAGAATATCCTTCTCGATGGCGGCGCGTCGAACTTCACGATCTGATGGCACGCTGACCGTGCCGCACCGCCCCGGCGGCTCGGCCCCCGCCGCTCAGCCCCCGCCGCTCAGCCCTCGGGCTCGATCCCGGCCTGCGGCAGAAGGGTGGCGATCTTGTAAAGCAGCGCCCGCGCCGCCCGGGCGCGCGCGGGGTCGTTCGCCTCGACATGGCGCAGCCCTGCGGCAAGCGCGTCGATCTCGTCTGGGGTCAGCATCGTCGGCGGCAGCATCAGCGGAGAGCGCAGGATATAACCCAGCCCGCGCTCGCCGACGACGGGCAGGCCGGTCGCGGCCATCATCGCCATGTCGCGCCAGATCGTGCGTTCCGAGACGCCAAGCTGACCGGCCAGTTCGGCCGCGGTATGCAACCGTCCGTCGCGCAGGATCTGCACAAGCTCGTAGAGGCGGGTATCGCGAGACATCACGGACCGGGCGGTGGAACAGGGGCAACTGACATATAACTGTCAGTTGCCGCGGCCGAAAGCTCGTTTCACTCTTGGAACCCCGCGCCCGCAGGTCGTAGAACCCAAGCGATCATGGCTTCCCGGTGCATGGGGCCTGCGATTGGATGGAGACGAGACATGCTAAACAACATCGGGCTTCCCGGGCTTCTGCTGATTGCCGTCGTGGTGCTGGTCCTGTTCGGCAAGGGCAAGGTCAGCGCGCTGATGGGCGAAGTGGGCAAGGGCATCACCGCCTTCAAGAAGGGCGTGGGCGATGGCAATGCCGAAATCGAGCAGGCCAAGGCCGACGGCGCCAAGGACGTGACCCCCGCCGCCACCACCGACAAGGAAAAGGTCTGAGCGCCGCCGCTCGCACCGGAGGGACGTGATGGATATCGGCTGGTCCGAACTTCTGGTCGTGGGCATCGTCGCGCTGGTCGTGATCGGCCCCAAGGACCTGCCCGGCATGTTCCGCGAGCTTGGCCGGTTCACGGCCAAGCTGCGCTCGATGTCGCGTGAATTCAGCCGCGCGATGGAGCAGGCGGCCAAGGAAAGCGGCGTCAAGGACGTGGCGGACGATCTGAACCGCGCGGTCAATCCCCGCTCGATGGGTCTTGATGCCGTGCGTTCGGCGGCCGACAAGTTCGAGAAATGGGACCCGCTGAAGAACCAGGCGGCAAAGCCGGCCGCCGCGGCGGCGGCCACGACTGCGGCCGCAGCCACCGCCACGACAACGGCCTTTGCGGCATCGGGCAGCGACGCCGCCGCGGCAGAAAAGCCTGCGGCGACACCGCCGGCGACAACGGCCGCTGCGGCAACCGCCACGGCGACCACGCCTGCTGCGCCGCCCACGCCCGCTGCGCCGCCCAAGCCTGCTGCGCCCATGGGGCCGGCCACGGCCGAACTGGCCGGCAAGGTGGCGGCGAAGAAGGCCGCCGCCGGCGAGGCCGCCAAACGCAGCCGCGCCGCCCGCGCTGCACCGGCAGCCGCGGCACCGGCAGCCGAGGTGGACGCGGCCCCCGCTGCCCGACCTGCCGCCAAGCCTGCCGTGGCCAAGGCTGCTGCCGCCAAGACGGCCGCAAAGCCGGCCACCGCAGCAAGGCCGGCCGCAACGGCCCCGGCGCCTGCTGCGGCCCCGGCCGCCGCTGCGACCCCCGCCGCGCCCGCGCGCAAGCCCGGACGCACCCGCAAGAAGACGGAAAAGCCCGAGACGGGTGAGACGGCATGAAGACCGATCAAATCGACGACAGCTCGGCCCCGCTGATCGAGCATCTGGCCGAATTGCGCAACCGGCTGATCTGGTCGGTCCTGGCCTTTCTGGTGGCGATGCTCCTGTGCTTTGCCGTGGCAGAGCCGATCCTCGACTTCCTGCTCACGCCCATCGAAGAGGCGATGCGCGCGCTGGGGAACCCCAACCCCACGATGCAATATACTGCGCCGCAGGAATATTTCTTCACCATGGTGCATATCTCGGTGGTGGCCGGGTTGATGCTGTCGTTTCCGGTGATCGGCTACCAGCTCTGGCGTTTCATCGCGCCCGGGCTCTACCGCAGCGAGAAACAGGCCTTCCTGCCGTTCCTGATCGCCTCGCCGGTGCTGTTTCTTTGCGGTGCGGCCTTTGCCCATTACGTGGTGACGCCGATTGCGATGCAGTTCTTCCTCGGCTTTGCCGACAGTTCTTCGCTGCTGACCGCGCTGCTGCCCGGGCTGAAGGACGCCCCGGTGTCAGAGATCACCCAGCCGGAAACGGCCAAGGGCATCGACATCGTCTTCCAGGGCAAGGTGAACGAGACGCTGGACATCTCGCTGAAGCTGATCCTGGCCTTCGGCTTCTGCTTCCAGCTTCCGGTGCTGCTGACGCTGATGGGCAAGGCCGGGCTTGTCACCTCGCGCGGGCTGGGGGGCATGCGGAAATATGCCATCGTGCTGATCCTGCTCCTGGCCGCGTTTCTGACCCCGCCCGATGTGCTGAGCCAGATGATCCTGTTCCTTGCCGTCTACCCGCTTTACGAAGTGTCGATCATCATGATCCGCCGCATCGAGAAGAAGCGCGAGGCCGAGGCGCGGGCCGATGGCACCTGGGTCGACGAGGACGAAGAGAAGTGACCGAACTGGAACGGATCGCCGCGGCGCTGGAGCGGCTGGCCCCGGCGCCCGCGCCCGCACCCGATTTTGCCGCTGCCGGCGCCTTTGCCTGGCACACCCAGCCGGACCGGCTGGAGCCGGTCGCGCGGGTGTCGCGGGTGGATTTGGCGCTGCTGGTGGGGGTCGACAGATCGCGCGACACGCTGCTGGCAAACACCCGGCATTTCGCGGCGGGGCTGCCTGCGAACAACGCGCTGCTCTGGGGGGCGCGGGGCATGGGAAAATCCAGCCTGGTGAAGGCGATCCATGCCCAGATCCGCGCCGAGGGCCAGGATTTGAAGATCGTCGAACTGTCGCGCGAGGATCTGCCCAGCGTCGCCCGGCTTCTGGCGCTGCTGCGCGCCGCCCCCGCGCTGCGCTTCCTGCTGTTCTGCGACGACCTGTCGTTTTCCCATGACGACCAGCATTACAAGAGCCTGAAGGCGGTGCTTGATGGCGGGATCGAGGGCCGGCCGGAGAATGTGCTGCTCTACGCCACCTCCAACCGACGCCACCTGATGCCGCGCGACATGATCGAGAACGAGCGGTCGACCGCGATCAACCCCTCGGAGGCGGTCGAGGAAAAGGTTTCCCTGTCGGACCGTTTCGGGCTCTGGCTTGGCTTCCATCCCTGTTCGCAGGACGATTACCTTGCCATGATCCACGGCTATTGCGCGGCCCATGGCCTGCATGTGCCCGAAGAGCGGCTGCGCGCCGAGGCGATCGAATGGCAGGCGACGCGGGGTGCGCGCTCGGGTCGGGTGGCCTGGCAGTTCTTCTGTGACCTTGCCGCACGCGAAGGCGTCCACGTTGCCACCTGAGGCCGCCTTGCCGCTTGATCGTTGCGGGGCGAGTGCGTAAGCGCTGAACCATGATCACGGAAATCCTTGTTCTTCTGGCGCTGATCGTGCTGAACGGCGTGCTGTCGATGTCGGAACTGGCCATCGTCTCGGCCCGCCCGGCGCGGCTGAAACCGCTGGAGGCGAAAAGCCGCGGCGCGCGCATGGCGCTGCGGCTGGCCGAGAATCCGGGCCGGTTCCTGTCGACGGTGCAGATCGGCATCACCGCGGTCGGCATCCTGTCGGGGGCGCTGGCCGGCGATACCCTGGGCGAGCGGCTGGCGGCCTGGCTGGCGGTGCAGGGCATGGATCCGGTCCGGGCCGGCCTGCTGGGTGTCGGCGGGGTGGTGGTGGCCATCACCTATGTTTCGCTGATCGTGGGCGAACTGGTGCCGAAACAGCTTGCGCTGCGCAATCCCGAAGGGGTGGCGATACGGGTGGCGCCGGCGATGCAGGCGCTGTCGCTGGTCGCCGCGCCGGTTGTCTGGTTCCTTGATGTCTCGGGCCGGGCGATCCTGTGGCTTCTGGGCCAGCGCGGTGCCGGCGACAACCGCGTCACCGAAGAGGAAGTGCGCGTCCTGCTGAACGAGGCCCATGCCGGCGGCGTCCTCGAGGCAGAGGAGCGCGAGATGATCACCGGAATCATGCGGCTGTCGGACCGGACCGCGCGGGCGCTGATGACCCCCCGGCAGGAGGTGGAGATGCTGCCGCTGGATGCCACCTCGGTGGAGGCGGTGGCGGCCATCCGCAAGATCTCGCGGCCGCGCATTCCGGTGGCCGATGCCGCCGGCGATCCGGTGGGCGTGGTGTTGCTGGCCGATGTGTTTCGCGCGGTCTCGCGGCGCGAGGCGGTCGACCTGCGCGCGCTGGTCCGCCAGGTGCCGGTGATCTCGGACCGGATGGAGGCGCTGGACGTGGTCGAGGTGCTGCAGAAATCCGATCACGCCATGGCGCTGGTCTATGACGAATACGGCCATTTCGAGGGGATCGTGACGACTTCGGATCTGCTCGACGCCATCACCGGCGCCGAGGCCGCAGCCGATGACGACGAACCTGCGCTGGTCGAGCGGGCGGATGGCAGCCTGCTGGTGGCAGGCTGGATGCCGGCCGACGAATTCTGCGACCGGATGGGACTGCCGCGCCAGCTTGCGGGCGATTACGACACGGTGGCGGGGCTGGTGCTGTACCAACTGGGCCATATGGCCAGCCTTGGCGAGGTGTTCGAGACCGACGGCTGCCGGTTCGAGGTCATCGATATCGACGGGTTGCGGATCGACAAGGTGCTCGTCTCGCGCCTCGCCGCCTGACGGGCGCGGTCTGCGGGGCGCGCGCCGCGCCGGCATCGGATCGGGGGCAGCGCCGGCGCAGGATCACGGGCAGAAGACCGGCCCGGTTGCGCCACCCGGCCGGGAAGGTTCGGACGGAAAGGCCGAGCCAGGCAGGGTGGGCCGCTCCCCGTCCCGCCACCAGTTCTGTTGCGATGGTGCAGATCGCTCCCCCGGGATGCCATCCACCGCATGCCGGGGCTGACTGTCTACAGCGCGGCGCGGATCCAGCCACCACCGAAGACGCGACCGCCCTCCGGGGCGTAGAAGACGCAGGCCTGGCCCGGGCTGACGCCATCTTCCGGCGCGATCAGTTCCACCTCGGCCGTGGTGGCCGACAGCGGCCGGACCACCGCTTCGCGCGGCGGCCGGGTAGAGCGGACCTTGACGGCCACATGCCATTCCGGGCGCGCCTCGAAGGGTTCGTCGCCCAGCCAGTTCACCTCAGCCACCGGGATCACCCGGGTCGACAGCGCCTCTTTCGGGCCGACGACAACACGGCGGTTCGCGACGTCCAGCTTCACCACATAGAGCGGGTCGCCGAGGCCGCCGATGCCAAGGCCCTTGCGCTGGCCGATGGTGTAGTGGATCACCCCGCGATGCGTGCCCAGAACCCGGCCGGCCTGATCGACGATCTCGCCCGGCTCCACCGCGCCCGGGCGCAGCTTCTCGATCACGCTGGCATAATTGCCGTTCGGCACGAAGCAGATGTCCTGGCTGTCGGGTTTGTCGGCCACCGGCAGGCCATAGCGCGTGGCCAGTGCCCGGGTCTCGGCCTTCGAGGCCAGATGTCCCAGCGGAAAGCGCAGGTAGGACAGTTGCTCGGATGTGGTCGAGAACAGGAAATAGCTCTGGTCGCGGTTCGGATCCGCGGCCTGGTGGAGTTCCGGCCCCAGGGCACCCGGCTTGCGCTGGATGTAATGCCCGGTTGCCATGCAGTCGGCGTCAAGCTCCCTTGCCGTGGCCAGCAGGTCCTTGAACTTCACCCGTTCGTTGCAGCGGATGCAGGGAACTGGCGTGGCACCGGCCAGATAGGCCTCGGCGAATTCCTCGATCACCGCCTCGCGGAAGGCATTCTCGTAATCGAGCACGTAATGCGGGAAACCCATGGTTTCCGCCACGCGCCGCGCGTCGTGGATGTCGCGACCGGCGCAGCAGGCGCCCTTTTTCGCCAGCGCCGCCCCATGGTCGTAGAGCTGCAGCGTCACGCCCACCACGTCGTAGCCTTCCTCGTGCAGCATTGCCGCAACCACCGAGGAATCAACGCCACCTGACATGGCGACGACGACCCGCGTCTCTTGCGGGGGTTTCGGCAGGCCGAGAGAGTTGAGGGGCAGATCGCGCATGCGGGACAAGTTCCGGGAAAGTTCGGCTGGAATATAGGAAAATCCGCGGCACTCTCAACCCCGCGCTTCACCCTTGCTTAAGAGCGATCCGTCAGTTTGGCGGGAAACTGCAGTGAAACGGGGTAAGATCGATGTTCTTGAAGCGTGTGGACGGCCCGCGACGGGTGACGTTGCCCGACGGCACGATCCTGACACGGGCCGACTTGCCACCGCCGGACACCCGCCGCTGGGTGGCCAGCCGCAAGGCGGTGGTGGTCAAGGCCGTCATCCACGGGCTGATTCCCGAAGCCGAGGCGCTGGAACGCTACGCGCTGTCAGAAGAGGAATTCGCGCTCTGGCGTCAGGCGGTCGAAACCCACGGCGAAAAGGCGCTCAAAGTCACGTCCATCCAGAAATACAGACAACTTTAAGTTGTTTTAGCCCCACTTTCAGGCAAAGTAACTGCGCATTAACCATTGGCTGATTTTGTCGTGATCATGGCGACCCCCGAGGCGGAGATTTCCCTGATGCGCATCCTGCTTGTGGAAGACGATCCCACCACTTCGCGCAGTATCGAACTGATGCTGACCCATGCGAACCTGAACGTCTATTGCACTGACATGGGCGAGGACGGAATCGACCTCGCGAAACTCTATGACTACGATCTGATCCTGCTCGACCTGAACCTGCCGGACATGAGCGGGCACGAGGTGCTGCGCCAGTTGCGGCTGGCGCGGATCGAGACGCCGATCCTCATCCTGTCGGGCAATGACGACACCGAGAACAAGTTGAAAGGCTTCGGCTTCGGTGCCGACGACTACATGACGAAGCCCTTCCACCGCGAGGAACTGGTCGCGCGCATCCATGCGATCATCCGCCGGTCCAAGGGGCACAGCCAGTCGGTCATCCGTACCGGGCGGATCACCGTCAACCTCGACCAGAAGACTGTCGATGCCGAGGGCAAGTCGGTGCACCTGACCGGCAAGGAATACCAGATGCTCGAACTGCTCAGCCTGCGCAAGGGCACGACGCTGACGAAGGAGATGTTCCTCAACCATCTCTATGGCGGCATGGACGAGCCGGAATTGAAGATCATCGACGTCTTCATCTGCAAGCTGCGCAAGAAACTGGCCGAGGCGACGGGCGGCGAGAACTATATCGAGACGGTCTGGGGGCGCGGCTATGTGCTGCGCGACCCGGCAGTGGTGACAAAGCCGCCGCGGCTGGCGGCTTCGGCCTGACTTTACCTCGCGCGCGGGGCCTCATAGGTTCGGGCAACCGCAGCCGGAGGGGGTCATGGCCGAAAAACCTGTCGACGCTTTGACCGAGGCCGAGGCGCGGGCGGAACTTGCAGCGCTTGCCCAACGGATCGCGGCGGCGAACCGTGCCTATCATACCGAGGATGCGCCGGAGATCTCCGATGCGGAATACGACGGGCTGAAGCGGCGCAACGCGGCGATCGAGGCGCGCTATCCTGCGCTGCTGCGCGCCGACAGCCCCTCGGCGCGGGTGGGCGGCGCGGTGGCAGAGGGTTTCGGCAAGATCCGCCACCGGGTGCCGATGCTCTCGCTGGAAAATGCCTTCACCGATGCCGATGTGACCGATTTCGACGACAGGGTGCGCAACTTCCTCGGCCATGCCGGCGCGCTTGCCTACACCGCCGAGCCAAAGATCGACGGGCTGTCGCTGTCGCTGCGCTATGAAAGCGGCGTGCTGGTCCAGGCCGCGACGCGGGGCGACGGCGAGACCGGCGAGGATGTCACCGCCAATGCCCGCACCGTGGCCGATATTCCCCAGCGGGTGGCCGGCGCGCCGGAGGTGATGGAGATCCGCGGCGAAATCTACATGGCGCAGGCCGATTTCGCGGCGCTGAACGACCGCCAGCGCGCGGCGGGAGAGAAGATCTTCGCCAATCCGCGGAACGCGGCCGCCGGCTCGCTGCGCCAGCTTGACGCCGGCATAACTGCTGCCAGACCCCTGAAATTCTTTGCCTATACCTGGGGCGAGCTGTCGGAGCCGCTGGCGGCGACGCAGCTCGGCGCCATCGAACGGCTGGCCGCGATGGGGTTTGCCACCAATCCGTTGACCGTTCTGTGCGACGGGCCGCAGGCGATGCTGGCGCAGTACCGCCTGATCGAGGCGCAGCGCGCGACGCTTGGCTATGACATCGACGGGGTCGTCTACAAGGTGAACGATCTGGCGCTGCAGGCCCGGCTCGGCTTTCGGGCCACCACGCCGCGCTGGGCCATCGCCCATAAGTTTCCCGCCGAACTCGCCTGGACCCGGCTTGAGGCGATCGACATCCAGGTCGGCCGTACCGGCGCGCTGTCGCCGGTCGCGCGGCTGGCGCCGGTCACGGTGGGCGGGGTGGTGGTCTCGAACGCGACCCTGCACAACGAGGATTACATCGCCGGCCGCGATTCGGCGGGCCGGCCGATCCGCGACGGCAAGGACATCCGCGCCGGCGACTGGGTGCAGGTCTATCGTGCCGGCGACGTGATCCCCAAGGTGGCCGATGTCGACCTGTCCCGCCGCCCCGCCGATGCCGTGCCCTATGCCTTTCCCGAAACCTGCCCGGAATGCGGCAGCCCGGCGATCCGCGAGCCGGGCGATTCGATTCGCCGCTGTACCGGCGGCCTGATCTGCCCGGCGCAAAGCCTTGAGAAGCTGAGGCATTTTGTCAGCCGTGCCGCCTTCGATATCGAAGGTCTGGGCACGAAACAGGTGGAGATGTTCTTTGCCGATCCCGACCTGCCGGTGAAAGCCCCGGCCGACATTTTCACGCTTGCCGCCCGCGACGCCGCCAACCCGCTGAAAAAGCTGAAGAACCGTGACGGGTTCGGCGAAACCTCGGCCAGCAAGCTTTTTGCTGCCATCGACGAGCGGCGGCGGATTTCCTTCGAACGCTTCCTCTTTGCCCTTGGCATCCGCCATGTGGGCGAGGTGGCGGCCAAGGACCTCGCCCGCCACTATGGCAACTGGCCGGCACTGGCCGCGGCCATCGACGCGGCCCATCCCGCCGCATTGGCCGAGATCGCCGCCGACGAGACCGAGGCCGCCGAACGGGCGGCCGCCGCCACCGCCGGGCGGCGGGCCGAGGTGTCGAAGGCGCGGGCCAGAGCCTGGGCCGACACCCCCGCCGAGGCGCGGGCCGCCTGGGATGATCTGCTGTCCGTCGAGGGCGTTGGCGCGACGCTGGCGCTGTCGCTTGTCACCGCATTGGCACCGGGACCCGAACGCGCCGCCGTCGAGGCGCTGGTGGCGCAACTGACCGAGATCGCCCCCCCCGCCGCCCGCGCCGCAGCAAGCCCGGTCGCCGGGCTGACCGTGGTCTTCACCGGCACGCTGGAGAAGATGACCCGCGCCGAGGCCAAGGCCCGGGCCGAGGCGTTGGGCGCCAAGGTCGCCGGCAGCGTCAGCGCCCGGACCGACCTTGTCGTCGCCGGCCCCGGTGCGGGGTCGAAGGCCAGGGATGCCGAACGCCTTGGCATCCGGCTGATCGACGAGGACGGTTGGCTCGCCCTCATCGCGGGCGGTTGAGATGGCCGAGCGGCCCGAGGCGCTGTTTCCGCTGTTCGCGGGGCTTGAAACGCTCGATGGCGTGGGCGCGAAGACCGCGAAGGCGATGGAGCCCTTGGGCATCGCCCGGCCGAAGGATCTGCTGTTCCTGCTGCCGCAGGCCGGCATCGACCGCAGCCGCCGCGACAGCCTGCGCGACATCGCGCTGCCGGCCACGGCGACGGTCGAGGTGGCGATCGGCCGCCACAACCCGCCGCGCACCAAGGGCGGGCCCTATCGCATCGTGGTCAGCGATCCGCTGCTGGACTGGATTCTGGTCTATTTCCATGCCCGCGGCGACTATCTGCAGCGGCTGTTGCCGCCCGGGCAGCGGCGGGTGGTGTCGGGGCGGGTGGAGCTGTTCGACGGGCTGGCGCAGATGGTGCATCCCGACCATGTGCTGCGCGCGGAAGAGGCGGGCAGCCTGCCGGCCTACGAGCCGGTCTATCCGCTGGCGGCGGGGGTGACGCAGAAGGGGCTGCAGAAGGCGGTGGCATCGGTGCTGGCGCGCACGCCCGACCTGGCCGAATGGATCGATCCGGCGCTGCGCGCGCGCGAGGGCTGGCCCGGCTGGCGCGCGGCCCTGGTGGCGGCCCATGCGCCCGAAGGCCCCGCCGGGCTGGCGCCCGCCGATCCCGCGCGGCAAAGGCTCGCCTATGACGAGTTTTTCGCACATCAGCTGACGCTGGCACTGGCGCGGGCCAATCTGCGGCGGGGCAGGGGGATCGCCAGCCAAGGCGCCGGCGCGCTGCGGGCGCGGGTGCTGGCCGGCCTGCCTTACCGCCCCACCGCGGCCCAGACCCGCGCGGTGGCGGAGATTGCCGCCGACATGGCGCAGCCCCTGCGGATGAACCGCCTGCTGCAGGGCGATGTCGGGGCGGGCAAGACGCTGGTGGCCTTCCTGGCGCTTCTGGTCGCGGTCGAGGCCGGCGGCCAGGGCGTGATGATGGCGCCGACCGAAATCCTGGCCCGTCAGCATTACGAGGGGCTGGCGCCGCTGGCCGCCGCGGCCGGCGTGCGGCTGGAGTTGCTGACGGGGCGCGACAAGGGGCCGGAGCGGGCGCGCAAGCTGGCGGCCCTGGCCTCGGGCGAGATCGCGGTGCTGGTCGGCACCCATGCGGTCTTTCAGAAGGATGTGGTCTTTGCCGATCTGCGGCTGGCCGTGGTCGACGAACAGCATCGGTTCGGCGTGGCGCAGCGGATGGAGCTGGGTGCCAAGGGCCAGGCCGCGGATGTGCTGGTGATGACGGCGACGCCGATCCCTCGCAGCCTGGCGCTGGCGAGCTATGGCGACATGGATGTCTCGGTGCTGGACGAAAAGCCGCCGGGGCGCAAGCCGATCGCCACGGTTCTGGTCTCTTCGGCCCGGATGGACGAGGTGGTGGCGCGGCTGGCGGCGCAGATTGCCGAGGGGCGGCAGGCCTATTGGGTCTGCCCGCTGGTCGAGGAATCCGAACTGGTCGACCTGACCTCGGCCGAGGAACGCTTTGCCGCACTCAGGGCTGCGCTGGGCGAGGGGCGGGTGGGGCTGGTCCATGGCCAGATGCTGCCGGCCGAAAAGGATGCGGCGATGGCGCGTTTCGTCGCCGGCGAGACGGCGGTTCTGGTGGCGACGACGGTGATCGAGGTCGGGGTGAACGTGCCCGGCGCGACGATCATGGTGGTCGAGCGGGCGGAAACCTTCGGGTTGGCGCAGTTGCACCAGTTGCGTGGCCGGGTCGGGCGGGGGGACCAGGCCTCGACCTGTCTGCTGATGTACCGGCCGCCGCTTGCGGAAGCCGGTAAGCGGCGGCTGAAGATCCTGCGCGACACCGAAGACGGGTTCCGCATCGCCGAGGAAGATCTGGCGATGCGCGGCGCCGGCGATCTTATCGGCACGGCGCAATCGGGGCTGCCGCGGTTCCGCGTCGCCGATATGGAGCGGCAATCGGCGCTGATGGCCGTGGCACAGAGCGACGCGCGGGCGCTGCTGGCAGCGGATCCGGCGCTGGAAGGCGCGCGGGGGCGGGCCGCGCGCAATCTTCTGTGGCTGCTCGATCAGGACCGGGCGATCCGGCTGATTTCGGTAGGCTGACGCCCCTTTCACGGGTGCGGGAACCGGCGGGCTGCGGCGGCGTTGTCCTGGTGTTGTTCCCCGCCGCGCACAGCGGACCGGGGGCAGCGAGCCGGGACGAAACCCGGTTGTTCATGAAAAGATCACTTATGTTCTCAATTAGTTCTTTACGAATCGTTTCTGGCGTGAGAACAATACAGCAACAAGGAAGAGGAGAGCCTGCATGATCGCCCGTCTGAAAGCTGCCGTTCACAGTCTCGATGCGGCACTGGCCGAGGATGTGATCGGTGTCGCGGCGCTGTTCGCGCTCCTCTTCGTGGCGCTGGCGGTGCCTGCTGCCATCTGATCCGTCTGTTTCAAGTTTCTGCCTGCGGTCTGCCCCCGGCGCGCCCGGCCTTCCCTCTGTCCCGATCCGAAGGCCCGGCGGATTCGCTCCGCCCCCCGCGCGCCTCAGACACGCCACTTGCCGCCGCCGTCGCCAGACTGCGGCGGCCTTTTCTTTCGGGTCGTTCGCGTCTTTCGGGCACTTTTCGGCGTTGCCCAGTGCCGGCGTTGCCGCGCTCCGGGTTCGGGCGCGCCGGCCTTGCCGCGTTCCAGCATTCGGGCGTTGCAGCGCTGCGGCGTTCTGGCGCTCCGGCGGCTTCATCGGGTAGGCCGGATCGGTGCGTTCAGGCGAGCGGGTCGGGTCAGCCCGTCTCGGCGCTGCCTTCGGCCGCTGCCACGGCCGCCGCTGCCGCATCCAGCGCCAGCAGGATCGAGCCATGGCGGTTGCGGTAGTCGCGCGCAGGAATCAATGCGGCATAGCCGTCGAACGGCGCGGCGGGTGCCGGACCGCCCAGCAGCATTGCCTGCACGGCCGCCCGCGCGGCCTCCAGATCGGCACGGCGCAGGCCGAGCACCACCTCGCCCAGGATCGCGGCAGAGGCCTGTCCCAGCGCGCAGGCCCGGACGTCCTGCGCGAATTCGGAGATGCGGCCCTCTTGCAGCACCACATCGGCGGTGATGGTCGAGCCGCAAAGCGGCGAGCGCCGGCGCGCCGTTCCCTGCGGGCCGGTCAGCCGCCCGGTTCGCGGGATCGCCGCGGCCAGGGCAAGGATGCGCCCGGAATAGAGGCGGTTGAGATCGCTGTCGGCCATGCGCTTGCTCCTTCGCACGACCTGTGTAATCCCGAGGTCGCGCGCCGCCAAGGAGAAGCCGATGTTCGATCCCGCAAGCCTGCGTTACGATGCCCGGGGACTGATCCCCTGTGTCGCGCAGGATCATGCCACCGGCGAGGTGCTGATGCTGGCCTGGATGAATGCCGCCGCCGTGGCGCAGACGCTGCAGAGCGGCCGCGTGACCTACTGGTCGCGCTCGCGCCAGGCGTTCTGGGTCAAGGGCGAGACCTCGGGGCATCACCAACGGCTGGTGGAGTTGCGGATCGACTGCGACCGCGACGCCCTGCTGGCCCTGGTCGAGCAGACCGGGCCTGCCTGCCATACCGGCCGCCGTTCCTGTTTCTATACTGCCCTGCGCGACGGCGCCGAAGCGGTGATCAGCGAGCCGCTGGGCTGAGCCCCACCATCTGGCGGATATCCGCGGGCGTGGCGCCATCGGCCCGGTATTTCGCCAGGGCGCGGGCATCGTCGCGCTTTGCCAGCCGCCGGCCCGCGCTGTCGCGGATCAGCCGGTGGTGGTGATAGGCGGGCGTGGGCAGGCCGAGCAGGCGCTGCAGCACGACATGGATCGCCGTTGCCTCGAACAGATCTTCGCCGCGGGTGACTTCGGTGATGCCCTGCGCGGCGTCATCGACCACGACGGCAAGGTGATAGGAGGTGCCGATGTCCCGCCGGGCCAGCACGATGTCGCCGATCCCCGCGATGATGGCGGCCACATCCTGGCGGGATGGGCCAGGACGGATGCCGGTGTCGTGGAAGGCGACCTCGCCCAGCCGGTCCATCGCCCGGATCATGTCCAGCCGCAACGCGCCGGCGGTATGGCCCTTGCTGCGGCAGGTTCCGGGATAGACCGGACCATCCGGCCCGATGACGGGGGCGCCTTCCTGCGGCGCCGACAGGGCGGCGCGGATATCGCCCCTCGTGCAGGTGCAGCGGTAGGTCAGGCCCATGGCCTGCAGCCGGTCCAGCGCTGCGGCATGGGCCGGCAGGCGGTCGGATTGCCGCATCACCGGCCGCTCCCAGGCCAGGCCGAGCCAGGCCAGATCGTCATAGATCGCCGTCTCCCATTCCGGCTTCACCCTGGCGCGGTCGATGTCTTCGATCCGCAGCAGGAAGCGGTCGCCCCGCGCCGCGGCCACCAGCGCGGCATAGGCATGGCCCAGATGCAGCGGCCCGGTGGGCGAGGGGGCGAAGCGCGTTACCCGAGCCACGCGGCAAAGGCCTGTTTGGCGCGGTCGGTATAGGCCTTGTAGCGGTCCTTGCGGCCGCGGCGCCCGCCCCTGGCATCGATCGGCGGGAAGAGGCCGAAGTTCACGTTCATCGGCTGGAAGGTCTTTGCCTCGGCGCCGCCGGTGATGTGATGGATCAGCGCCCCCATCGCCGTATCCTGCGGCGGCGGTGCGAGATCGCGGCCGAGGATGTCCGCCGCGGCCATCCGGCCGGCCAGCAGTCCCATCGCGGCGGATTCGACATAGCCCTCGACCCCGGTGATCTGGCCGGCAAAGCGGATATGCGGCCGCGACTTCAGCCGCATCCGGTTGTCAAGCAGCGTGGGCGCGTTCAGGAAGGTGTTGCGGTGGATGCCGCCCAGCCGGGCGAAGCTGGCGTTTTCCAGCCCGGGGATCAGGCGGAACACCTCGGCCTGTGCGCCGTATTTCATCTTGGTCTGGAAGCCGACGATATTGTAGAGCGTGCCGAGCGCATTGTCGCGGCGCAGCTGGACCACGGCATGGGGCTTGGCCTCTGGCCGATGCGCATTGGTCAGGCCGACCGGCTTCATCGGGCCGTGGCGCAGGGTTTCGCGGCCGCGCTCGGCCATGACCTCGATCGGCAGGCAGCCGTCGAAATAGCCCGCGGTTTCGCCCTCCCGGAACTCGGTCTTCTCGGCGGCCAGCAGGGCGTCGATGAAGGCCTCGTACTGGTCGCGGTCCATCGGGCAGTTGAGATAGGCCTTGCGCTCGGCCTCGGTCTCGCCCTTGTCATAGCGGCTTTGCGCCCAGGCAACCGACAGGTCGACGGTCTCGGCATAGACGATGGGGGCGATGGCGTCGAAGAAGGCCAGCGCCTCGGCGCCGGTTTCGGCGGCGATCGCCTGGGCCAGTGCGCCCGAGGTCAGCGGGCCGGTCGCGACGATCCAGTGGCCGGTCTCGGGCAGGGTGGAGATTTCGCCCTCGGCGACCGAGATCAAGGGATGGCTGCGCAACTGCCGGGTGACGGCCTCGGCGAAGGGATCGCGGTCGACGGCCAGCGCGCCGCCGGCCGGCAGGCGGTGGCGGGCGGCCATTGCCATCACCAGGCTGCCGGCGGTGCGCATTTCCCAGTGCAGAAGGCCGACGGCGTTCCTTTCGTCGTCATCCGAGCGGAAGGAGTTCGAGCAGACCATCTCGGCGAAAAGGCCGGTCCGATGGGCGAAAGTGCCGGTCCCCGGGCGCATCTCGTGCAGGACCACCGGCACGCCGGCGCTGGCGGCCGCCCCTGTCTCTTATACACATCTGACGCTGCCGACGACGGA
>JACSRN010000051.1 GCA_014879735.1 Paracoccaceae bacterium | reverse complement strand
TCTCCGTTCGGGTCGTCAGAGCGCCTCGGCGCCCGAGATGATTTCGATAAGCTCTTTGGTGATCGCGGCCTGACGGCTCCGGTTGTACTGGATCGTCAGCTTGTTGATCATGTCGCCCGCGTTGCGGGTCGCATTGTCCATCGCGCTCATCCGCGCACCCTGTTCGGAGGCGCCGTTCTCGAGGAGGGCGGTGAAGATCTGCGTTGCAATCGACCGCGGCAGAAGGTCGGCGAGGATTGCCTCTTCCGACGGTTCGTAATCGTACAGCGCCGGGCCGGCCTGATCCTCGAACTGCGCGGGGATGACCTGCTTTTGCGTCGGGATCTGACTGATGACCGACTGGAAGCGGTTGTAGAAGATCGTCACCACATCGGCAGTGTCGCCTTCGAAGGCGCCCGTCAGCTGGCGGGCGATGTCCTGTGCGTGGACATAGCCGACGCGGCGGACCTCGCTCAGGTCGACATGGCCGACAAAGGCGTGGCTCCAGTCGCGGCGCAGTTGTTCACGCCCCTTTTTGCCGACCGTCAGAATCCTGACCGTCTTGCCCCGTCCCACCAGTTCGGTGGCCCGGGCCCGGGCGAGTTTCACGATCGACGAGTTGAAGCCGCCGCACAAACCGCGTTCCGAGGTCATGACGACCAGCAGATGCGTCTGATCCCGGCCGTTGCCGATCAGCAGGCGCGGCGCACTTTCCGTCTGGCCAACGCCCGAGGCGAGCGAGGCCATGACGGCGTTCATCCGTTCGGCGAAGGGGCGGCCGGCTTCGGCCGCCTCCTGCGCACGACGCAGTTTGGCCGCGGCGACCATCTGCATCGCCTTCGTGATCTTCCGCGTGTTCTTGACGCTTCCGATCCGGTTCTTGAGGTCCTTTAGGCTGGGCATCTGCCGTCTCCTTCAGGGCGCTCAGGCGAAGTCTTTGGCGAACTCGGCGATCGCGGCTTTCAGCTTCGCTTCGTCTTCACCCTTGATCTTGGGATCCGACTTCGTGAGCCATTCCAGGATGTCCTTGCGCGGGCCGCGCAGATAGGCCAGCAGGCCGGCCTCGAAGCGGCCGACGTCCTTGACCGCGATCTTGTCGAGGAAGCCCGAGGTGCCCGAATAGATGACCGCAACGATTTCCGCACTGGTCAGCGGCGAATATTGCGGCTGTTTCATCAGTTCGGTCAGGCGCGCACCCCGATTCAGCAGCGCCTGGGTCGAGGCATCGAGGTCGGAGCCGAACTGTGCGAAGGCCGCCATCTCGCGATACTGGGCCAGCGACAGCTTCACCGGGCCAGCCACCGTTTTCATCGAGTTCGTCTGCGCCGAGGACCCCACGCGGGAAACCGACAGGCCGGTGTTCACGGCCGGGCGGATGCCCTGGTAGAACAGTTCGGTTTCCAGGAAGATCTGACCATCGGTGATCGAGATCACGTTGGTCGGGATATAGGCCGACACGTCACCGGCCTGGGTCTCGATGATCGGCAGCGCGGTCAGCGAGCCGGCGCCGAAATCCTCGTTCAGCTTGGCCGAACGCTCCAGCAGGCGCGAGTGCAGGTAGAACACGTCGCCCGGATAGGCTTCGCGGCCCGGCGGGCGGCGGAGCAGCAGCGACATCTGGCGATAGGCCACGGCCTGCTTCGAGAGGTCATCATAGATGATCAGGGCATGGCGGCCGTTGTCACGGAAGAATTCCGCCATGGCGGTGGCCGAGAACGGCGCCAGATACTGCATCGGCGCCGGATCCGAGGCGGTGGCAGCCACGACGATGGAATAGGCCATCGCGCCGCTTTCCTCGAGCTTCTTCACCAGCTGCGCCACGGTCGAACGCTTCTGGCCGATCGCGACATAGACGCAGTACAGCTTCTTCGATTCGTCCGAACCGGCGGCCTCGTTATAGGACTTCTGGTTCAGGATGGTGTCGAGCGCGATGGCGGTCTTGCCGGTCTGGCGGTCGCCAATGATCAGCTCGCGCTGACCGCGGCCGATCGGGATCATGGCGTCGACGGCCTTGAGGCCGGTCGCCATCGGCTCATGCACCGATTTGCGCGGAATGATGCCGGGGGCCTTCACGTCGGCGATGCGGCGCTCGGTCGCGTCGATGGGGCCCTTGCCGTCGATGGGGTTGCCAAGGGCGTCGACCACGCGGCCGAGCAGCGCGTTGCCCGCGGGCACGTCCACGATGGCCCGGGTGCGCTTGACGGTGTCGCCTTCCTTGATGTCCTGGTCGGTGCCGAAGATCACGATGCCGACGTTGTCGACTTCGAGGTTCAACGCCATCCCGCGGATGCCGCCGGGGAATTCGACCATCTCGCCGGCCTGGATATTGTCGAGGCCATGGACGCGGGCGATCCCGTCACCGACCGACAGCACGCGGCCGACTTCGGCCACTTCGGCATCCTGGCCGAAATTCTTGATCTGCTCTTTCAGGATCGCAGAGATCTCAGCAGCCTGGATTCCCATCACCCAACCTCTTTCATAGCATTCTGCAGGGAAGCGAGCTTCGATTTGACCGACGTGTCGATCATGACCGAGCCCAGCTTGACGATCAGTCCGCCGATGAGGCTTTCATCGACGGTGGTTTTCAGTTTCACGGTCTTGCCGACGCTGGCCTTCAGCGTCGCGGCCAGCTTCTTCGACTGCGCGGCGCTCAGCGCGGCGGCGGCGGTCACTTCGGCGGTCATCTCGCCGTTCTCGGCATCGATCATCGCGGTCAGTTCGCGCGTCAGTTGCGGCAGCACGAAGAGGCGGCGCTTGTCGGCCATCAGCGACAGCGTGTTCGCTGTCAGCGCGCTCAGGCCCATGGCCTTGGACAGCGCATCGATTGCCTTGGCCTGATCACCCCGGCTGACGACCGGCGAGGCGATCATCTGCGAAAGCTCGGGCGAGGCGTCGAGAGCATTGCCCAATGCGGTGGTGTCGGCCGCAAGTGCCGGCAGGGCGCCCGCTTCCTTGGCCAGTTCGAAAAGCGCGGTGGCGTAGCGCACGGCAATGCCCTGAGAGATCGAAGCTGATTCAGCCACGGTCGTCCTTCCCCTGATCTGGGCCTCACCTCGTTCGGCCACGGGTCGGGCTCGACGCCGGACCATGGACACGGAAGCCCCTTTGTCACCCGATATCGCCGGGTCCTTAGCAGAGGCTTTGTCACGTCGCAACGGGGAAGGTCGCGCTTTCGTGACTGTTGTCGTCGTCATTCCCTACTGTTGGCGCCGCATTTTCCCGCGCGCGGCGCCGCAGCGGCGATAATCGTCGGCCCCAGACAGGCGCGCGCACCGGCCGCATATCGCCGCTGGCATCGGGTGCCGGGGCCGGGCGAGGGCCGGGATATCCACCCCTTCTGTCGCGCATCGCCACAGACGGCCGGCTACAGCCCCACCCACCGCCCCGGACCGAATCCGGGCCGAATCCCACCGAAGTACCATCGCGGCGGGATTGCGCTGCGGTCTCCGGCCGTGAAGGCGCCGCCGGTCGCGGCGCAGGGGTATCCCCGGGCGGGCCAGCCTCGGGGCCTACCGCTGCCGCAGTGCCGGTTCGGGCGCCGTGCTGCCGCCGCGGACACCGTCCAGCACCTTCAGCGGCCGCTTGACCACCGCCCGTAGCCCGCCGCGCGTGGGCGCATAGACCTGCTTCGTCGCCTCGACCAGCAGCACACCGCCAGCCAGCCAGGGCAAGCGCCGGCCAAGGTTTTCCCACATCCGCGCGGTGCGCAGCCAGAAGGGGGTCTGGCTGGGCGGCGCATGCAGAACGGTCAGGCTGTGTTCCGGCGTGAAGCCATGCAGGCGCAGTTGCGCCTCGAGCTGGGCGTTGGAATAGGGTCGGCCGTAGCCGAAGGGAGTGCCGTCGCGCCGCGCCCACAGACCGGCCCGGTTCGGCACCACGAAGACCGCCCGCCCGCCGGGGCCCAATACCCGATGCGCCTCATCCAGAACGGCACCGGGGTCCGAGCTGGTTTCCAGCCCGTGCATCAGCACCAGCCGGTCGACCAGCCCGGTGGGCAGGGGCCAGGCATGTTCCTCGCACAGGACGCTGACATTGGGCATCCCCGCAGGCCAGGGCATCACCCCCTGCGGGCCTGGCATCAGCCCGACGACGCGCCGCACCTCGGACAGGAAGGGCCGCAGGAGCGGCACGGCAAAGCCGTAGCCTGCCAGCGTCTGCCCCGGCGCCGGCCGCCAAAGACGCACCAGTTGATCGCGGATCGCACGCTGCGCCACGCGCCCAAGCTGGGTGCGATAGTAGAAATCTCGCAGATCCTGCACGTCGAGGTGCATTGCAGGCCGGGCCTCCTTCGGGCGATGCTGCCTTGAACATAGTTGCGCGAGAAGGAAAGACCATGCCCCTCGAGCTTGTCACCGTTCCCTGCCGTCGGGACAATTTTGCCTATCTCCTCCACGATGCAGCTTCGGGTGCAACCGCGCTGATCGACGCCCCGGAGGCCGAGCCGATCCTTGCGGCGCTGCAGGCCCGCGGCTGGACCCTGGGGCAGATCCTGATCACCCATCACCATGACGACCATATAGCCGGCGTCGAGGCGCTGCGCACGGCCACCGGGGCAAGGGTGCTGGGCGCAGCCGCCGACCGCCACCGCCTGCCGCCCCTTGACCGCGCCGTTGCCGAAGGCGACCGGGTGGCGATCGGCCCAGAGGAGGCCGTGGTGATCGACGTGCCCGGCCACACCCGCGGCCATGTCGCCTATCACCTGCCGCAGAGCGCGCTGGTCTTCACGGCCGACAGCCTGATGGCCGCGGGCTGCGGCCGGCTGTTCGAGGGTACGGCCGAGGAGATGTGGCAAAGCCTGCAGAAGCTGGCTTCCCTGCCGCGCCAGACGCAGGTTTGCTCGGGTCACGACTATCTCGACAGCAACCTGCGCTTCGCGCTCTCCCTTGAACCCGGGCGCGCGGAGATTATCTCCCGTCAGGCAGAGGTGGAAAGGATGCGCCGCGAAGGCCGCCTGCCGATGCCCTGGAGCCTGGACGAGGAACAGCGGACCAATCCCTTCCTGCGCGCGGCCGATCCGGCGCTGAAGGCCGCGATGGGCATGGCCGGCGCACCCGATGTTGCCGTCTTTGCGGCCATCCGCGCCGCCAAGGACAGGTTCTAGCCCGCACTATCACTTTTGCTGCAACGCGCGGTCACAAAATCGGCGGGTTCGCAGTTTGTCCTTGAAGTAACGACCGGAACACCGAACTTTAACCTTATGAGACCACGGTCGGCACAGGGCAAAGTCCCGGCCCGACCCCGAGGAAAAGGAGCACGCGAAAGTGCCGACATTCTCGTCCACGCTCGAGCAGGCCATTCACGGCGCCCTGGCGCTTGCCAACGCGCGCCGCCACGAACTCGCCACGCTCGAACATCTTCTTCTGGCTCTGATCGATGAGCCGGATGCCGCCCGCGTCATGAAGGCCTGCGCGGTCGACCTCGACAGCCTGCGCACGACCCTGACCGATTTCATCGACGACGATCTGTCGACGCTGGTCACGACCGTCGAAGGCAGCGAGGCCGTGCCGACGGCCGCCTTCCAGCGCGTGATCCAGCGCGCGGCGATTCACGTCCAGTCCTCGGGCCGGACCGAGGTGACGGGGGCAAATGTCCTTGTCGCCATCTTCGCCGAGCGGGAATCGAACGCGGCCTATTTCCTGCAAGAGCAGGACATGACGCGCTACGATGCCGTGAACTTCATCGCCCATGGCGTGGCCAAGAACCCCTCGTTCGGCGAAAGCCGCCCCGTTCAGGGCGCGGATGAACCGCAAGAGACGCCCAAGGCCGAAGCCGGCGAAGCCAAGGAATCGGCCTTGTCGAAATATTGCGTCGATCTGAACATCAAGGCCCGCAAGGGTGACGTCGATCCGCTGATCGGGCGCGAGGCCGAGGTGGAGCGTTGCATCCAGGTGCTGTGCCGCCGGCGCAAGAACAACCCGCTGCTGGTGGGCGATCCCGGCGTGGGCAAGACCGCCATCGCCGAAGGCCTGGCCTGGAAGATCATCAAGAAAGAGGTGCCGGAGGTATTGTCGGGCGCCACGATCTTCTCGCTCGACATGGGGGCGCTGCTGGCCGGCACCCGCTATCGTGGCGATTTCGAGGAACGGCTGAAAGCCGTGGTCAAGGAGATGGAGGATCACCCCGACGCGATCCTGTTCATCGACGAGATCCACACCGTGATCGGCGCCGGCGCCACCTCGGGCGGGGCGATGGATGCCTCGAACCTGCTGAAACCGGCACTGCAGGGTGGCAAGCTGCGCTGCATGGGATCGACCACCTACAAGGAGTTCCGCCAGCATTTCGAAAAGGATCGCGCGCTGAGCCGCCGGTTCCAGAAGATCGACGTGAACGAACCGTCGGTCCCGGATGCGATCAAGATCCTGATGGGTCTGAAGCCGCATTTCGAGGAGCACCACGATCTGCGCTACACGGCCGAGGCGATCAAGTCGGCGGTCGAACTTGCCGCGCGCTACATCAACGACCGCAAGCTGCCCGACAGCGCCATCGACGTGATCGACGAGGCGGGGGCCGCCCAGCACCTGCTGAGCGAATCGAAGCGCCGTAAGGTGATCGGCACCAAGGAGATCGAGGGCGTCGTCGCCAAGATTGCCCGCATTCCGCCGAAGAACGTCTCGAAGGACGATGCCGAGGTGCTGCGCGATCTGGAAAAGACGCTGAAGCGGCTGGTCTTCGGCCAGAACAAGGCGATCGAGGCGCTGTCCTCGGCGATCAAGCTGGCCCGCGCCGGCCTGCGCGAGCCTGAAAAGCCGATCGGCAACTACCTCTTCACAGGTCCCACGGGCGTCGGCAAGACCGAGGTGGCCAAGCAGTTGGCGAATACGCTGGGTGTGGAACTGCTGCGCTTCGACATGTCGGAATACATGGAGAAACATGCGGTTTCCCGCCTGATCGGCGCGCCGCCCGGCTATGTCGGCTTTGACCAGGGCGGCATGCTGACCGATGGCGTCGACCAGCATCCGCATTGCGTGCTGCTGCTGGACGAAATGGAGAAGGCGCATCCGGATGTCTACAACATCCTGTTGCAGGTGATGGACCATGGCAAGCTGACCGACCATAACGGCCGCGCAGTGGATTTCCGCAACGTGATCCTGATCATGACATCGAATGCCGGTGCCTCGGACATGCAGAAGGCCGCCATCGGCTTTGGTCGCGACAAGCGCGAGGGCGAGGATACGGCGGCGGTGGAGCGCATCTTCACGCCGGAATTCCGCAATCGCCTGGATGCGGTGATCAGCTTTGCGCCGCTTGGCAAGGACATCATCCTGCAGGTGGTCGAGAAGTTCGTGCTGCAACTGGAAGCGCAGCTTATCGACCGCAACGTGCATATCGAACTGACGCCCGAGGCAGCAAGCTGGCTGGGAGAGAAAGGCTATGACGACCGGATGGGCGCCCGCCCGCTTGGCCGGGTGATCCAGGAGCACATCAAGAAGCCGCTGGCCGAAGAACTCCTGTTTGGCAAGCTCGTCAAGGGCGGCGTGGTGCGCGTTACCGTGAAGGATGACGCCATCCACCTTGAGGTGCAGGAGCCGAGCAAGCCGCGCCTTGCCAATCAGAAGCCACCGCTCCTGACCGCGGAATGATGATTGCAACGGCGCCCTTCGGGGCGCCGTTGTGCCATCCTGCCCCGGCGATTCAGGGCAGGGAAATGCCGGTGGCCGGTGTGTCCTGGCTGAAGATGTTCTGCCAGCCCGCAGCATGGCACTGCCAGATCGAGCTTACATACATCGCTTCCGAACCGTCGCGCCCGCTGCGGTTGTAGCAGGCCAGATAGCTGATCAGTGCGTGATCCGGGCCAAGCTGGCGCACCCGCAGGTCGGACAGCACAAAACCCGCCAGGGTCGGCCCGGCGGATAATTGGTCTGCATGCGCCCCTCGTCCTGCGAAACCATCGGGATAGACGCCCAGGAAATCCGCCGCCAGCGCCGCATGGTCGGCGGCAACATCGCCATCGATCAGCGCCTGCCACACCGCGCGCTCGCAGGCTTCAATCTCGGCGGCAAGCCCCATCTCAGCGCTCGGTCAGCTTCAGTTCGATGCGGCGGTTCTGCGCCCGCGCCGCGGCGCTATCGCCCTCGGCAACCGGGCGGTACTGTCCGAAGCCGGTGGCGGCCAGCCGGTCGGGCGGAAAGCCGAGGTCGTCCTGCATGTAGCGCACCACCGACAGGGCGCGGGCCTGGCTGAGTTCCCAGTTGTCGCGGAAGGCGGCACCCGGCGACAGCGGCACATTGTCGGTATGGCCATCGACCCGGATGATCCAGTCGACCCCCGGCGGAATTTCGGAGCGGATGTCGTTCAGGATCTTCACCACGCCGGCGATCTGCGCCTTGCCCTCGGGGGCAAGGTCGGCCGCGCCGGGCTCGAACAGCACCTCTGATGAAAAGACGAAACGGTCGCCCACCACCCGCACGCCCTCGCGCCCGGCCAGCAGCCGCGACAACTGCCCGAAGAATTCCGACCGGAACTTCGCCAGATCGGCATTCTCGCCCTCCAGGCGCCTGCGCTCCGCCTCTTCCAACTCGGCCCTGGCCCGCTGTTCGGCGGCCACCTGCGCCAGCGCGGCATTCAGATCCTGGCCCAGAGATTCGACCTGCATCTGGGCTTCGACACGGCGTTCCTCGACCTCGCCCAGAACGGCCTGCAGGGTGGCAAGCTCGGTCCGCAGCGCCGCCATCTGCTGGTTGAGCAGTTCCACCTGCCGCGCGGCAGCCAGCGATTTCTGCTGCTCCTCGCCCAGCTTCGCCTCGGCTGCGGCAAGGGCCGCGTCCTTCTGCGTCGCCGAAGTCTCGCCCGCGGCGCGCGCAGCGGCCAGCAACGTCAGCGTCTCTTCCGCCCGGCGCCGCTCGGCCTCCAGCGCAAGGGTCATCGCCGTCAGTTCGGTTTCGGCACCCTCCAGCTTTTCGCGCAGCGCCTCCAGCGCCGCGGCATCGGCCAGCCGCATCGCCTCTGCCTCGGAAATCGCCGTCTTCGCGGTCTCGACCGCGGCGGCATCCGCCTCGGATCTGGCGCGCAGATCGGCCAGAAGCGCCTCCAGCGCCTCGCGACGGGCCGCAGCAAGCCGGGCCGCCTCGGCCGAAGCGTCGATCTCGTCGCGGGCCTTGGCCAGTGCGATCTGCATCGCCTCCTGTTCGGTGATCAGCCTTGCCTTGGCCGCCTCGAGATCGGCAACCGATGCGGCAAGCCCCTTCGCTTCGGCCTCGGCCTTGTCCCGCTCGCCCGTCATCAGCGCCAGGCCTTCCAGCGCCGTATCGCGCTCGCCGATCAGCGCCGCGACCTGCGCCTCGAAGGCGGTGATCTTCGCCGCCGCTTCGGACAATTCGCCCTGTTTCGCCGCCAGGTCGCCGCGCAGACCGGCGATCAGCGCATCCTGCTCCTGCCCGCGGGTCAGAGCCGTCGTCAGCGAGGTCTCGAGCTCGCCCACCTGCCCCTCCAGGTCAGAGACCTTGCGGCGTTCCAGGCCCAACGCCGCAGACAGCGCGGCAACCTGGCTGTTCAGCGCGGTCAGCTCGTTGCCCTGGGTGGTCAATTCGTCGCGCAGCACCGACTGCATCAGGGTGAAGATGGTCAGGACGAACATCAGCACCATCAGAAGGGTTGTCACCGCATCGACGAATCCGGGCCAGATCAGATTCGATTCGCGCCGGGTGCGGGACAGCGCCATGGCCTAGCGCCCCGGCGCGACGGTGGTGCGCGACAGGGCCCGGATCGCCGCCGTCAGCCCCGCCAGATCGCCGCGCAGATCGGCGGTGGTCTCCTGCCGGCCGGCGCTGATCTCTTCGAGGATGCGCAGAAGCTGTACGTCGATCGAACGCAGGCGCATCCGGCTTTCGGCATCAACGCCGCCGACGCCCTCGGCCAGGCTGCCGCTCAGCGTGGCGATCATCCGGTCCTGCCCGTCGGCCACGCGAACCATGGCAGCACTGGCCTCGACGCCGCTGGCAGCGCCGCGTTCCAGCTGCGCCGCCAGCCGGTCGACCGCCGCGGCAAGGTCGTTCACCCGGTCTTCCATGACGGAACGCGCGACATCGGCCTGGGTGTACAGCGTCTGCAGGCTTTCCATCTGGCCGGCCATATGGTCCAGCACATGAACGATGGCCGATTCCTCGCCGCTGCCCTCGTCGGTCAGCCCGATGCGGGTGATCGAGGACAGCCATTCCTCGAGTTCGCGGTAAAAGCGGTTCTGGCCGTGGCCGGCGAACAGTTCCAGCAGGCCGATCACCAGCGATCCGGCCAATCCCATCAGCGAGGACGAGAAGGCTGTCCCCATGCCGCCAAGCTGGCCTTCCAGGCCGCTCATCAGCCGGCCGAACACGTCGAGCCCGCTTTCATTGGCGTCGGGCGCCAGGTTGCGGATCGTCTCGACCACGGCGGGCACGGTGGTCGCAAGGCCCCAGAACGTGCCGAGAAGGCCAAGGAATACCAGCAGGTTGATCAGATAGCGGGTGATGTCGCGCGCCTCGTCGATCCGCTGCGCAACAGAATCGAGGATGGAGCGGCCCGACGAGGACGAGATCGACGAGGTCGACCGTCCCCGCGATTTCAAAAGCGAGGCCAGGGGTGCCAGCAACAGCGGCGGCCGGTCATTCTCGGCCCCCGGCACCCGGCTGACGAAGCGTTCGATCCAGCTGACCGATTGCGCAAGGATCCAGACCTGCCAGAAGCAGGTCATCACGCCCAGAATGAAGACGAAAGCGATCAGCCCGTTCAGCAGCGGGTTGGTGCGCAGGATGCTGGCGATCTGGCTGTGGATCATCCACGCCCCCACCCCCACCAGCACGCAGACGACGAGCATGGTGGTGATGGCGCGGACCGGCTGGCTGAATGTCGTGCCCGGCGCGGGGTCGGGTCTCTGCATGAAGGGGCTGCCCGTTTGCTGTTCTTCGGTGAAGTCTAACAGGTTGGTCCGGCCTGCCAAATCAAATCGTGGCCGCATCCCCGCGGCACAGCGCGCGAACGCGCTCTGAAAGCCACGCCAGTTCGGGATCGGCAATGCCGAGATCCTCCAGATGCGCCGTGGTCGACCAGAGGTAATCGCGGTTCGCGCCGCGGCCACCGGCGGCCCGGGCGATGATCGCCGCCTGTTCCTCCAGCGACAGGCCGCCGCAATACTGCACGTGCACCGGGTCGATCACATAGGCCAGCGCATCCAGCCCGCCCGCCGCGGTCTCCAGCGGCAGGGTGGTTTCCAGATAGGCCGACGAGATGAGTTCGCGCGCCCGCAGTTCGGCCAGCGTCTGCGCCTCGGCGCCCGGCGCGACGCGGAAGGCCACTCCGTCGCAATGCGCGCCGGCCTCACGGTCAAGCGCAAGGACAAGACCGGGATCCTGCTCGGTGCCGCGGTGATGGATCGAGCGCATGCAGAAGCTGCGTCGCCAGCCGGGGGCACGGGCAAGCCGGCGCTCGGCCACCGGAAATTCCGGATTCCAGATCAGCGAACCATAGCCGAAGACCCAAAGCGTGCCGTCCATGGGTAGCCCTCCTGTTTCTCTCCCTGTAGAACGGGACGCGCTGTCAGGAAAAGGGGGCGCGATGCGCGGATTGCTGGTGTTGGTCGCCGTCGCGCTTGCGCTGTGGTGCGGCTACTGGTTCGTGGGGTCGTCGCTGATCGAGCGCGAGGCAGAGGCGGCGTTCCAGCGCCTGTCCGCCAAAGGGATGCGCGCCGGAAAGACAGCCCTTTATGTAAAGGGCTTCCCCAACCGCTTCGATCTGACGGTCGAGGGGCTGGACCTTGCCGATCCGGCGCGAAAGATCGGCTGGCAGGCGCCACGCCTGCAGATCTTTGCCATGACCTGGAAACCCTGGCACATCATCGCGGCGTTCCCCGGCACGCAGGAGTTTGCCCTGCCGGACCAGCGGCTGACGCTGACCGGCACGAACGAGATGGCCAGCCTGCGCGCCCTGCCCTCGACCGACCTGCCGCTGGCCGAAGCGCGGCTGGTGGGCAATGCGCTGCATCTGACATCGGATGCGGGCTGGACGGTCGGCGCCGCATCGCTGGCGCTGGCGCTGCGGGCCGATCCGGCGCGGGCGGGCGGCTATGAATTCGGGCTGGAGGCGACCTCGCTTGCGCCCGATCCGGCGCTGACGGCAGCCCTGGCGGCGATGCGGCTGCCCGATCTGCCGCCGCCCGACCTGCCGGTCCTGATCGACCGACTGCGCGCCGATCTTGCGCTGACGCTGACGGCCGGGCTGGACCGCCATCTGGGCGAGACACGGCCGCAATTGTCGGGGCTGCGGATCAACGACCTGCAACTCGTCTGGGGCCCGTTGCGCGTGACGGCAAGCGGAGAGGTTTCGGCCGATGCCCAGGGCCTGGCCGCCGGGCGGATCGAGGCGCAGATCACCGGCTGGGACCGGCTGCCGGCGATTCTTGTGGCCAGCGGGGCGGTGCGCGCCGAAATCGCGCCCACGGTCGCCGGCATGCTGAAGGCCGGCGCAGCGGGAGGCGAGATCCTGAAACTGCCGCTTGTGCTGCGCGATGGCCAGATGAGCCTTGGCCCGCTGCCGCTGGGCCCCGCACCGCGGCTGGTGCTGGCGCCACCCGGCTGATCCCGCCGGCCGCACGCAGCCGGGCCCGCCCGACTTTCGCTGTCCGCCTGCCCCTCTGCGCCGCCTGTCCCGGGCCAGGGCCGACCGGGGCGGCGGCCCGGTGTATTGCCGGCCGCCGCCCTTCAGCGGCAGTAGCTGCCAGAGCGATGCGCGGCGGTGTCGAGATGCAGGTGATCCTCGTGAAAGCCGTCCGATCCCGGACCCAGCGTCGTGCCGAACGGCCCGCAGGCCTGCTTGTGCACCTTGCGCAATGTCTTGTCGTAATTGCCCAGAACAGAGACGGTCTTGCCGTTGCTCAGCACGAATCCCGCGATATCCACCGCCTTGCCGCGGCCATGCTCGCTGATCTTCGCGCCCTTCCGGTTGTTGCGGGTGCGGCAGATATAATGGGCGGCGATGCGGACCTCGACCACCTTGCCGCCATAGGCCGGCTGCACCGCGCCGCCGATCCAGCGATCCAGCGCGGTTGCGGTCGCACAATCCACGGTGATCGCCGGGCTGATGCGCACGCCGGAAACCGAGGTGACGCGCACCCCGTTCTTCAACCCGCACCCCTTCACCTTGGCCGGAATCGCGGCAATCTTCTCGCCCTTGACGGTGTTCACCCCGCAGACTGATCCCCTGGCCGAGGTCTTTTCCTTCTTCTTCTTGCCCTTCTTCTCTTTCGGGGTGGCTTCGCTGGCGGCTGCCGTCGGCGCCGATGCGGTGGCCAGCCCGGCGGGCCGCGGCTTCGGACGCAGCGAGGTCATGTCGGCGGCACCCGCCGCGGGCGCCGGCGCAGCCACCACCGCCGTCGTCGCCAGCGCGGCGGGGCGCGCGCGTGGGCGCGGCGTCGGGGCTGCGGCGGTGGGCCGCGACGGATCGGCGGCCAGCGGCAGGCCGGCATCGCCCTCGATCCCGGGCGACGGGATCGCCGGCAGATAGGCCGGATTGCGCGGCGGCAGGGGCGAGCGCGCAATCTCGTCCGCCCTGACAGGCAGCGCGGCGAGACAAAGCGCAACAACCAGTCTAGCGAACATTCCCCGAGGCCCCTGCCGCCTGATCGACCGAACGGCCGAAGTCAGGAGCAGAAGTATCCTGCCCAGCCTCGATGATGCCACGGCGGATCGCGCGGGTGCGGCTGAAATAGGCGTGAAGATGCTCACCATCGCCCATGCGGATTGCCCGCTGCAGGACGAACAGTTCCTCGGCAAAGCGGCCGAGGATATCGAGCACAGCTTCCCGGTTGCTCAGGAACACGTCGCGCCACATCACCGGATCGCTGGCCGCGATCCGGGTGAAATCGCGAAAGCCCGCGGCGGAATACTTGATGATCTCGGATTGCGACACCCTGCGCATGTGGTCGGCCACGCCCACCATCGTATAGGCGATGGCATGGGGCACATGGCTGACCACGGCCACCACCAGATCGTGATGCGCCACATCCATCGTATCGACCCGCGCGCCAAGGCTTTCGACCAGCTCGCGCAGGCGCGCCAGCGCCGCAGGGTCGGTATCTTCCGGCGGGGTCAGCAGCCACCAGCGGTTCTGAAACAGCGTCGCAAAGCCCGACCGGGGGCCGGAATATTCGGTGCCGGCCATCGGATGGCCCGGAATGAAATGCACCCCTGCGGGCAGATGCGGCCCGACCGCCTCGACCACCGCGCCCTTGACCGACCCCACATCCGTGACCGTCGCGCCCGGCGCCAGATGCGGGGCGATCTCGGCCGCGATCTCGCCCATGACGCCCACCGGCACCGCCAGGACCACCAGATCCGCACCCACCACGGCCTCGGCCGCGGTTTCGGTCACACGGTCGCAGAACAGATCGCGCGCAATGGCCCGAGTTTCGGCCGAACGGGCATAGCCCACGATCTCTCCGGCCAGCCCCGCCGCGCGCATGGCATGCGCCATCGACCCGGCGATCAGCCCCAGGCCGATCAGCGCCACCCGGTTGTAGATCACGGCCATTCCCGCCTCCTAACGCGCGCCCTTGAACTGCGCGACCGCATGGGCGACGCGGCGGCACGAGGCCTCGTCCCCTACGGTGATGCGCAGGCAATGCGGCAGGTTATAGCCCGCCACGCGCCGCACGATCAGCCCCTGCGACTGCAGGAAGGCGTCGCAGGCCTCGGCCTCGTCGGCGCTGGCAAAGCGGGCGAGGATAAAATTGGCGGCAGAGACATCGGACGGCACGCCCATTTCCGCCAGCGCACCGGCAAGCCAGGCGCGCATCCGGGAATTTTCCGCCCGGCATTTCGCCACCCAGTCCTGATCGCGCACTGCGGCGATGGCGGTATCGATCTGCGCAGTGGACAGGTTGAAGGGCTGGCGGACGCGGTTCAGCACATCGATGATGGCTTGCGGTCCGTAACCCCAGCCGATGCGCAGCCCGCCCAGGCCGTAGATCTTGGAGAAGGTGCGCGTCATCACCACATTGGTGCGGTCCTCGATCAGTGCCAGGCCGGCATCGAACCCTTCGACATATTCGGCATAGGCGCCATCCAGCACCAGAATCGCCTGACGCGGCAGCCCGGCCGCCAGCCGCGCCACCTCGGCCGGGGCGATCATCGTGCCGGTCGGATTGTTCGGATTGGCGACGAAGACGATCCTCGTCCGGGTGTTGCAGGCGCGCAGGATCGCGTCGACATCCGTCACCCGCTCACGCTCGGCCACCTGCACCGGCGTCGCACCCGCGGCCAGGGCACAGATGCGGTACATCAGAAAACCGTGCTCGGTGAAAATCACCTCGTCGCGCGGACCGGCATAGGCCTGCGCGATCAATTGCAGGATCTCGTCCGAACCCACGCCGCAGATCACCCGATCCGGATCCAGCCCGTGCACCTCGGCAATCGCCTCGCGCAGTTCGGCATGGTCGGTAGAGGGGTAGCGGTGCAGGCTGTGGACCGCGCGCAGATAGGCCTCTTTCGCGCGGTCGGGCGGCCCGAAGGGGTTTTCGTTCGACGACAGCTTCACGGCATTCGCGACGCCCGCGATCTGCGTCTTGCCGCCCTGATAAAGGGCGATGTCGAGTATCCCGGGCTGGGGACGGATCGCGTCGGACATGGGGGTCTCCTAGTGTAGAGCGCCTTCTAGCCGGCGGTGGTCCCCAAGGCCAGATCCTGCTTGCCCTATTTCTTGCTGATATAGGACTTGGCCTGCAACCAGTCCATCAGCGCCATCAGCACGCCAGAGACCACGAAGGTCAGGTGGATGATCACCAGCCATTTCAGCTCTGTCGCGCCAAAGGCGGTGGCGCCGTCGATATCGCGGATTTCCATGAAGCGTTTCAGCAGGTGGATCCCCGAGATCGCCACGATCGAGGCGATCAGCTTCATCTTCAGCCCGCCGAAATCGACTTTGCCCATCCAGTTCAGTCGTTCTTCCCCGGCGTCGAAATCGAATTTCGAGACGAAATTCTCATACCCCGAGAACATCACGATCAGCACCAGGTTTGCCGCCAGCGTCAGGTCGATCAATGTCAGCGCGACAAGGATGGCGTCGTCCGACTTCATCGCCAACAGCTTTGGCAGATAATAGCCAAGGTCGCGGAGGAAGATGAAGACCAGCATGCCCAGGCCGGCGACAAGGCCCAGATACATCGGGGCCATCAGCCAGCGGCTTGCGAAAAGGATTCGCTCGAATCCACGTTCGATCCCGGGTCTTGAGGTCATGCGCATGCTCCTGTCCGCTTGCGCGCACTCATAGCCGCTCTTTCGGGAAAGAAAAGTGACAGCCGCCTTGTTTTCGGGGCAAAAAACCGCGCACGGCAGCACGGTCGCAACGGCGCATCCCCCCGGGTTGCGACGCACGGCAAAGCGGATAGCGGATAGCGGATGGTCTCAGGGCGCGGGGCAGCCGGAGATTTCGACCGCACCGGCATCGGAGATCACGGTCAGCGTCACGCCGGAACGGTCAAGCACGAAGGGCTGGCCGGAAGGCGGGACCAGTTCGGTCATGGCGATCAGTTCGCCCCCCTTGCGCGACGAGACCGCCTCGGACACCCAGACCGAGGGATCGCCGGTCTCGAAGGCCACCGTCTCGGCGGCACCCTGCCGGGGCAGCACCAGCCGCGCCGTCAGCCGCAGACCATCGGCGATGGGTTCGACCTCGCAGGCGATCGCGGTCAGGCCTGCCGCATTGCCGGGCACCGGCTGCTCGCGCAGGGCCGCCTTGATCGCGGCATCGGGGGCACCGGGTGCCGCGATCAGCGCCGACAGGCGCAACGTCGCCGGCATGCAGATGTCGCGACAGATACCCAGTTCGATCTCGGCCGCCAGCGTCACCGGCTTCGAGGGATCCCTGGCCTCGATCTCGATCGGCAGGATCAGCTGGTCGTGGTAGCCGATGCTCTGCATGCCGTTGGTGCTGAACACCGCCGGCGCGGGCCAGAGCAGGTTCACCGACTTCAGGTTTTCCGATCCCGACCAGTCGAACTGGGGCGGAATGCCGGCATCGCCGGGGCTGCGCCAATAGGTCTTCCACCCCGGTGCAAGGTCAAGCTGCAGGGCCGCGATTTGCCGCCCGGCGCCGGTCTGCCAGCCGTTCAGCACGGTCGCGGCCAGCACATCATCCTGCGTGGTGGCCCGGGCCTGCGGCACAGGCTCCAGCGACGCAGACAACAATGCGGCAAAGACAAGGGCGGGGATGCGAGTCATGGCCCCAAGGATAGGCCGGTGCCGCGCATTGGGAAATCACAAGAGGGCGACAGTCCGCGTGATGTGGCCGCCATGCCGCAGCCGGCCCTTGAGCCATGGGCCAGCAGCCCCCATCATTCCTTAACAGAAGGCGTCTTGAGTCGCAGGAGGCAGCGATGGATCTGGCCGGAAAGACCTTGATCGCCATGCCGGGCATGGAAGACCCGCGTTTTCGGCACAGCGTCGTTCTGATGTGCGCGCATGGCCCCGACAGCGCGATGGGGCTGATCATCAACAAGCCGACCGAAGAGGTCAGCTTCTCGACCTTGCTCGATCACCTGGGAATCGCCCGTGCGCCCGGCGGCCGCGAGATCCGCGTGCATTTCGGCGGCCCGGTGGAACGGGGCCGCGGCTTTGTGCTGCACGGGGCTGGCTGGGGCGACAATTCGGCGACAATGCAGGTGCCCGGGGGCTTTCGGCTGACGGGGACGCTCGACATCCTCGAGGCGATCGCCCGGGGCGGCGGCCCGCAGCAGGCGCTGTTGGCGATGGGCTATGCCGGCTGGGGTGCGGGGCAACTGGAATCGGAAATCCTGCGCAACGACTGGCTGGTGGCCGATACGCCGGCCGATCTGGTCTTCGGCGTGCCCGACCGGGAGAAATGGACACGCGCCCTGAAGGGGCTGGGGATCGACCCGCTGTCGCTGTCGCCGGTGGCGGGGCGGGCCTGAACACCCGCTGCGCGCCCTGGCCTTTTCGGCCAGCCTGTTGCGCGGCGGATCTAGCCAGACGGCGCGCGGGCTGCTAACCTCTGTTTCAGAATAAGAACAAAGAGCAGGCATACAGGCAATGGGAACGGGCTCTCGGGCAACGTTCGTCCTTTCCTGGTCACAGACGGAAGTAGACGGTCTTGCGGCCGCGTCCCCGGATGTGCTGACCCCCGGCGCTGTCTGGCGCTGGGCTGGCAGCGCTGTCAGGATCGACGCGCGCGGGGCGCTGCTGCGTCTGGAAGGCCCGGAGGGCGGGGCCGACATCCGTCGGCGGGCAGCGCGCATGGTGCAGCGGCTGATCGGGCTGGCAGTGGCCGATCCGGACACCGCCATCCTGCCGGGACACGGCGAAGATGCGCTGGACGAGATTCCCGACCAGAGCTTTGCCGTGACGGACGGGCTGAAATCCTGGATCGGCACGCTGCTGCCGGTGCCGGGCGGCAGCGGCCGGCTTGTCATGTTCCTGGGCGAGACCCCGCCGCAGGGCCGCGATCTCTGGATCATCCGCACCCGGATCGACCTGGCGCGCACCGAACCGTCCACCGGCGGGGTGATCTGCTTTGCCACCGGCGCCCGCATCCTGACGCCGCATGGCCCGGTCCATATCGAGGATCTGCAGGAAGGCGATCTGGTACAGACCCGCGACAACGGTCCGCAGCCCGTCTTGTGGACCGGCAGCCGCCGGCTGTCGGGTGCGCGGCTTTATGCGCTGCCCCATCTGCGGCCGGTGCGCTTTCGCGCCGGCGCGCTGGGCCTCGACCGGCCGGATGCCGATCTTCTGGTCTCGCCCCGGCATCGGATGCTGGTGCGCGGCGAGGCGGCGCGGCTGCTGTTCAATTCCGACGAGGTGCTGGTCGAGGCAGAACAGCTGGTGGACGACCAGTCCATCACCATAGACCTGACGCTGACCGAAGTGACCTATCACCACCTGCTGCTGGAAAACCACGAGATCCTGTTCGCCAACGGGCTGGAGGCCGAGAGCTTCCATCCCGCGGCAACCGCGCTTGACCTGATCGAGGCTACGGACCGCGCGCGGCTTCTGGCGCTGATGCCGGAACTGGCGCTCGATCCGGCACGATACGGCGGCTTTGCCCGGCGCAGCCTGACGGCCAGCGAAGCGGCCATTTTGCGGCATGGAATAGTCGCCTGAGGGGCTGTTGACTCTGCCCCGCACGGCGCTATAAGCCGCGCCAGGGTCCCGGGCCGAAAGCCCGGGGCTTTTCGTTGGTGTTGGTGGCTTCCGCAAGGAATGCCCTGTCGCCCCGCCAAGGGGAGAGGACAACGCCCTTCCCATCCGCCCCGACCGGGGCCACAGAAGGAGATCAGCAGTGACCAAGCGCACCGCTGCCAAGTACAAGATCGACCGCCGCATGGGCGAAAATATCTGGGGCCGCGCCAAGTCGCCGCTGAACAAGCGCGAATACGGCCCGGGTCAGCACGGCCAGCGCCGCAAGGGCAAGCTGTCGGATTTCGGCATCCAGCTGCGCGCCAAGCAGAAGCTGAAGGGCTACTACGGCGACCTGACCGAAAAGCAGTTCAAGAAGATCTATGCCGAAGCCGCCCGCGTCTCTGGCGACACCGGCGAGAACCTTGTCGGCCTGCTGGAATGCCGCCTGGATGCGCTGGTCTATCGCGCCAAATTCGTGCCGACCATCTTCGCCGCCCGCCAGTTCGTGAACCACGGCCATGTGCTGGTGAACGGCAAGCCGGTCAATATCGCGTCCTACCGCCTGCGCGAAGGCGATGTCGTCTCGGTTCGTGAAAAGTCGCGCCAGATGGCGTCGATCATGGAGGCCCAGGCCCTGACCGAGCGTGACGTTCCCGATTATGTCGAGGTCGATGGCAGCAAGCTGACTGCCAAGCTCGTCCGCACCCCGGGCCTGTCGGACGTGCCCTATCCGGTGCAGATGGAACCGAACCTCGTCGTCGAATACTACGCGAAGAACTGATCCGGGCCAATTGCCGGAGACTGGGGCCGCCTCGACAACGAGGCGGCCTTTTCATTTTTCGCCCCGAAAACATGTCAATTGAATCTTGGAATTAGAATTGATCTAAATCATGGTGAAAATGCCTGCCAGGTGATCACGCTTTCCGGCGCGAACGCCTTGTCAATGGAGATCACCATGTACCGACTGCTGATGATGTCGCTCGTTGCCAGTGCGATCGGCGGGGCTGCCGCCGCCGACGATTTGCGCGATGCCGCACTTCAGACCTTCAAGGCGCTGCCCTCGACCGTTCCCGCCGTGCAGGGCAACCCGATCACCGCCGAGAAAATCGACCTGGGCCTGGCGCTGTTCTTCGATCCGCGCCTGTCCGCCTCGGGGGTGTTCAGCTGCTACAGCTGCCACAACCTGACCACCGGCGGTGACGACAACATGGAAACCTCGGTCGGCCACGGCTGGCAGAAAGGCCCGCGCAATGCGCCGACCGCGCTGAATGCCGTGCTGAACGAGGCCCAGTTCTGGGACGGCCGCGCCGACGACCTGAAGGCCCAGGCCAAGGGTCCGATCCAGGCCGGGGTCGAGATGGCCAACACCCCCGACAACGTGGTCGTCACGCTGAAATCGATGCCGGCCTATGTCGACTGGTTCACCGCCGCCTTTCCCGACGAGGCCGATCCCGTCACCTTCGACAACATGGCAAAGGCCATCGAAGCCTTCGAGGCCACCCTGCTGACCCCGGCCCCCTTCGACGCCTGGTTGAACGGCGACGATGCCGCGCTGTCGGAAGATGCCCGGGCCGGCCTTGCGCTGTTCATGGACAAGGGGTGTTCGGCCTGCCATTCCGGCGTGAACGTCGGCGGCCATGGCTATTACCCCTTCGGCCTGATCGAGAAGCCCGGCTCGGAAATCCTGCCCGAGGGCGACAAGGGCCGCTTTGCAGTGACCGAAACCGCGGATGACGAATATGTGTTCCGTGCCGCGCCGCTGCGCAACATCGCCCTGACCGCGCCCTATTTCCATTCGGGCAAGGTCTGGGATCTGCCCGTGGCGGTCGAGATCATGGCCGAAAGCCAGCTTGGCGAAGCCCTGAAGCCCGAGGAAGTGACCCAGCTTGTCGCTTTCCTGGACAGCCTGACCGGCAAGATGCCAGAGGTCGCGCTGCCCGTCCTGCCGGCCGAGACCGCCACCACACCGCGCCCGACCTCGGCTGTGGTGCAATAGGCGGCACCTCCCCATCCCGAAACCGCAGGGGGTGGCGTTCGCGCCACCCATCTCGGCCGCAGGCCGCGCAGGCCGCGGCCGCAACACAATCAGGCCGTGCGCAGGGGCAGCAGGGCAAAACCGTCCCAGCCCTTTTCCCCCGCCGTCTGCGGTTCCGTCGCCTCCAGCCGCGGATCCTCGGCCACCATGGCGAGATAGGCCTGCACCCCGCGCACCGACGGGTCCCGGCTGGCGGGATCGGCCACGGCACGGCCACGCACCACATTGTCGGCCAGGATCACCGTGCCGGGACGGGACAGCGGCAACACCAGGCGCAGGTATTCCGGCATGTTGGGCTTGTCGGCGTCGATGAAGACCAGATCGAATGGCCCCGCAAGCAGCAGCAGCAGCACCCGCAGGGCGGGGCCGACCCGCAGGTCCACCCGGTCAAGCAAACCGGCGCGGTCCAGATTGGCATGGGCCACGCCGGCGCGGGCGGGGTCGGACTCGATCGTGGTGATCCGCCCGCCGGCGGGCAGCGCCCGCGCCATCCAGATCGCGCTGTAGCCGCCAAGCCTGCCGATCTCGAGCACCCGCTCGGCGCCGGTCATCGCCACGACCAGCGCCAGAAACCGTCCCTGCAGCGCCGAGACGTCATGCGCCGGCAGGCCCGCTGCGGCATTGGCCGCCAGCGCTGCCGTCAATGCCGCATCCTCGGGTGCCAGCGCGCGGGCGAAATAGTCGTCCACCTGCGCCCAGGCCTTGGCAGTCCCCGTCGGATAGTCCGGAACACGCATGGCCGCCCCCTTGTTCGCGGTTTCGCCCGCAATCCGCGCCGGTGGCCGCTCACTGGACCCGTGCGGCCAGTTTCGCGATCTCCGGCCCCAGGGCGGCGGCGATCAGCTTCACCCCCTCGGCATTGGGATGGATCCCGTCAGCCTGCATCCAGCGCGCCATCGAGGCCGGATCGCCCGGATCGCCACCCGCCGCGATCAGGCCGTGAAAGAAGTTCTCAACCAGGATCGCATCAAATTCCGCAGCGATTTCGGGATAGATCGCATCGAACTCGGCCTTGTAGTCCGGCCCCCAGTTCGCCGGCGCCTGCATTCCGATCAGAAGGACAGGCAACCCCCGGGTTTGCGCCGCCTGCAGGATCGCAATCAGGTTGGTGCGCACCTCGGACGGGGACAGGCCGCGCAGCATGTCGTTGCCGCCCAGTTCCACGACAAGCGCCTGCGCATCCGGACCGAGCGCCCAGTCGATCCGCGCCACCCCGCCCGCCGTGGTGTCGCCCGAGACGCCGGCATTCTGCAAGATCACACCGCCGCCGTTTGCATCGAGCCACCGCTGCAGTTCCGGCACCAGCCCCTCGCCGTCCGGCAGGCCATAGCCCGCGGTCAGGCTGTCGCCCAGCATCACGACCGTCACCGCCGCCTCGGCACGCCCCGGCGGCGCCACGAAAACCGTCGCAAGCGAAATGATCAATGCGGCCACAAGGTTGCAGATCGCACCGAAAGCGCCATATCCCCCAATGACCGATTGTTTCAGGATGCCCTGCATGACCGAACCCGTCCTTTCGCTGACCGACGTCCGCCTCACCCTGGACGGAAACGCCGGCCCGGTGGAGATCCTGCGGGGCATCACGCTGAACGTCAACAAGGGCGAGACGCTGGGATTGACCGGCCCTTCGGGTTCCGGCAAGTCTTCGCTGCTGATGCTGATGGGCGGGCTGGAACAGGCGACCTCGGGCCGGATCGCCGCGCTGGGCCAGGATCTGACCGCAATGGACGAGGACCGCCTCGCACGGTTCCGGCGCGGCACCGTGGGTGTGGTCTTCCAGTCCTTCCACCTGATCCCGACGATGACCGCCCTGGAAAACGTTGCCCTGCCGATGGAACTGGCCGGCACGGCCGATGCCGTTGACCGCGCACGCGCCGAACTGGCCGATGTCGGGCTGGCGCATCGCCATGACCATTATCCGGCCCAGTTGTCGGGGGGCGAACAGCAGCGCGTGGCGCTGGCGCGCGCCATTGCCCCGCATCCTGCAATCCTGCTGGCAGACGAGCCGACCGGCAACCTCGACAGTGCGAACGGCGCGGTGATCATGGATCTGCTCTTTGCCCTGCGCGACCGGCGCGGCGCGACGCTGGTCCTTGTCACCCATGCGCCCGAACTGGCCACCCGCTGCGACCGCGTGATCCGTCTGGCCGACGGGCGGCTGGCATGAGCCTTGCAATTCGCATCGCCCGGCGCGAATTGCGCGGCGGCCTCGCGGGATTCCGCGTCTTCCTGATCTGCCTCGCCCTCGGCGTGGCGGCCATCGCCGCCGTGGGCACCCTGCGCGCCGCAATCCAGAACGGTCTGGCCGAACAGGGCGCCCAGCTTCTGGGTGGCGATGCCGAAATGCGCTTCACCTACCGTTTCGCCGCCGCGGAGGAACTCGCCTTCATGGCGGATGAGGCACAGCGCATCTCGACCATCGCCGATTTCCGGTCGATGGTGGTCACACCGGGCGATCAGGCCCTGACCCAGGTCAAGGCGGTTGATGACGCTTGGCCGCTGTATGGCGTGCCGGTTCTCGATCCGGCGATTCCCCTGGCCCAGGCGCTGTCCCCGCAGGACGGCCTGCCGGGTGCGGTAATGGATCCCGTGCTGATCGACCGGCTGGGGCTGCGGATCGGTGACAGCTTTCGCCTTGGCACGCAGGAATTCCGGCTGGCCGCCGCGCTGATCCGCGAACCCGACGGCGCCGCCGCGGGCTTCAGCCTCGGCCCGCGCACCCTGGTCAGGACCGCAGATCTGGCCGGTTCGGGGCTTCTCGCCCCTGGCACGCTGTACGAGACGAAATATCGCCTTGCGCTGCCTGCCGGCACCGATCTGGCGGCGCTGCAGGACAAGGCCATGGCGCGGTTCCGCGACAGCGGCCTGCGCTGGACCGACAGCCGCAACGCCGCCCCGGGGATCGAGCGGTTCGTCACCGGAATAGGCAGCTTCCTGGTGCTGGTGGGGCTGGCCGGGCTGGCCGTCGGCGGGGTGGGGATCTCGGCCGCGGTGCGGGCCTGGCTGTCGGAAAAGACCCGCAGCATCGCCACGCTGAAGACATTGGGCGCGGGATCCGGGCTGATCTTCGCCACCAACCTGATCCAGATCGCCGTCCTTGCCGCGCTGGGCATCGTGCTGGGCCTTGCGCTCGGCGCCGGTGTGCCGCTTCTGGCCGCACCCTGGATCGAGGCATCGCTGCCCTTTCCCGCCGCCGTGGGCCTATCCCCCCGCGCGCTGGTCGAGGCCGCCTTCTACGGTGCGCTGACGACGCTGATCTTCACCCTGATCCCGTTGGCCCGGGCCGAGCGCATCCGTGTCGCCGCGCTCTACCGCGACCCCGGACAGGCGGCATGGCCACGGGCGCGCTGGCTGGTCCTGCTGGCCGGGCTGGTGGCGGTGCTTCTGGGCACCGTGGCCTGGGCTTCGGCCCTGCCGACGCTGGCACTGGGCGCGGCCTTCGGCGTGATCGCGGCGCTGGCCACGCTGATGCTGGCGGCGCTGGCACTGCGCCGCGGCGCACGCCGGCTGGCGCATCGGGCGCGGGGGCGCCCTGCCCTGCGCACCGCACTGGCCGCCATCGGCGGGCCGGGATCCGAGGCGATGGCGGTGGTCCTGTCGCTGGGCCTGGGGCTGTCCGTGCTGGCCGCCGTCGGCCAGATCGACTGGAACCTGCGGGCTGCCATCGACCGCGACCTCCCCGCCCGCGCGCCGGCCTTCTTCTTCATCGACATCCAGCCCGACCAGATCGGGCCGTTCCGCGCCCGGATGGACGGCGACCCGCAGGTCAGCCGCACCGACAGCGCGCCGATGCTGCGCGGCATCATCACCGCGATCAATGGCCGCCCGGCGCGCGACGTGGCGGGCGAGCACTGGGTCGTGCGCGGCGACCGCGGCATCTCCTATGCCGATGCCCTGCCCGAGGGGACGACGATCACCGCCGGCAGCTGGTGGCCCGAAGGCTACGCCGGCGCGCCGCAGATCAGCTTTTCCCAGGCCGAGGCCACGGAACTGGGGCTGCAGCTTGGCGACAGCCTGACAGTCAATGTTCTCGGCCGCGACATCACCGCCACGATCACCTCGTTCCGTGCGGTCGATTTCCAGACCGGCGGGATGGGCTTCGTCCTGGTGATGAACGCGGCCGCGCTGCAGGGTGCACCGCACAGCCATATCGCCACCGTCTATGCCCCGCCCGAAGCCGAGGCGGCGATTCTGCGCGATGTGGCACGAACCTGGCCGAACGTCACCGCAATCCGTGTCCGCGATGCCATCGACCGCGTGACCGAGGCGCTGTCAGCCATCGCCACCGCAACCGCCTGGGCTGCCTCGGGCACGCTGATCACCGGCTTTGCAGTGCTGATCGGGGCCGCCGCCGCGGGCGAGCGCGCCCGGGCCCGCGAGGCGGCGCTGCTGAAGGTGCTTGGCGCCACCCGCCGGCGCATCCTGGCCAGCTTTGCCCTGCGCGCAGCCATTCTTGGCGCCGCAGCCGGCCTGGTCGCCGTGCTGGCCGGCGGCATCGCCGGCTGGGCCGTCATGACCTTCGTTCTTGACGGCAGCTATCGGTTCGAGCCGGTTTCGGCGGCGGCGATCATTCTTGGCGGCATCGCGGCAAACCTGCTGGCCAGCCTTGCCTTCGCCGCCCGCCCGCTGCGCGCGCGCCCCGCGGGCCTGCTGCGCAGCACGGATTGAGGCACAGCCAGGCCCCAGGGGGTCCCGGCCCCCCGGCCCCCCGGACCCGAGCCGGTTGGCGCTTGCGCCAGAGGCGAGAGATCAGGCTTGCAGCGCAGCCGCACAACCGGACCGCTGGCGCGGCCGGGCCGTGCGAAAGGCCGGATCAGCCCCCCGCAAAGAAATCCGCAGGCGCCCGGGCCAGCAATTGCTCGGCCAGCACCGTGCCCAATGCCGCGCCTTCAGCCAGCGGGCCGCGGATCTCGCCGGCAATCGCCTCGCTGCCATCGGGCCGCAGGATCTCGCCACGCAGCCAGAGCGTCTCGCCCTGAAGCAGCGCCAGCCCTGCAATCGGCGTCTGGCAGGATCCGTCCAGCCGCAACAGGAATGCCCGCTCGGCGGCAAGCTGCAGGCCGGTGTCGCGATCATGGATCGGGGCCAGCAGCGCTGCAACCCGCGCATCGTCCGACCGACGCTCCACCCCGATGGCGCCCTGCGCCACGGCGGGCAGCATCTCCTCGGGGGCGATGGCAGAGCGCGCAACATCTGCCATGCCCAGCCGCGTCAACCCCGCCATGGCAAGAAAGGTTGCATCGGCGACGCCCTCTTCCAGCTTGCGCATGCGCGTCTGCACATTGCCCCGGAACTCCACCACCTGCAGGTCGGGCCGCCGCAGCCGCAACTGCGCCCGCCGCCGCAGGCTGGACGTGCCGACCGTCGCGCCCGGCGGCAGGTCCGACAGGCTTGCCGCCTTCGGGCTGACGAAACCGTCGCGCGCATCGGCCCGCCTGAGATGGCAGTCCAGCACCAGGCCCGCCGGCTGCAGCGTCGGCATGTCCTTCATCGAATGCACCGCGATATCGATGCCGCCATCCAGAAGCGCATCCTCGATTTCGCGGGTGAACAGCCCCTTCCCGCCCGCCTCGCGCAGCGAACGGTCCTGGATCGCATCGCCCGTGACCTTGATCACCACCACCTCGAAGGCCGCCTCTGGCAGGCCATGCGCCGCCATCAGGCAGCGCCGCACCTCATGCGCCTGCCACAGCGCCAGCAGGGAGCCGCGCGTGCCGATCTTCAGCGGGCGCACGGCGGTGGGAAGGCCGGGGGAAGGAATGTCCTGCGTCATGCCCCCCCTGTTATGCCTGGCCGCGGCGGCCTTCAAGTCTTGCCGCATGATGCGCTCCTGCTGCGCGACTTCTTCCCGCGCCTTTTCCTGGCCGCTCGTCGTCGCAGCCGGCCGGTCTCCGGCCGGCCCGCCGGGGGGGCCTTCGGGGCCAGGGCCAGCCTGGAACCCGATCCAGGGCCCAGCGGTCCAGTTGCAGCCACATCAGCACGATATGGTCATAGGAAATCATTCGCCCCTCCCTTGCCGGAAGGCCAGATCACCAGAAGCCTGCTGACACCCTGTTGTCAGCAGGCCATGCTAGCCTGTCAGTATCCGTCACCCATCAGGCTCCGCGCCCCATGCCCCGTACCGACCGCCTCTTCGCCCTGATTCAGTCGCTGCGCGCCGCCCGCGGCCCGCGCACCGCCGAGGCGCTGGCCGGCGAACTGGAGGTGTCGTCCCGCACCATCTACCGCGATATCGCCGTGCTTCAGGGGCTGCGGGTGCCTGTCGAGGGCGCGGCAGGGCTGGGCTATGTGCTGCGCCGGGGTTATGACCTGCCGCCGCTGAACTTCGACCTGGAGGAGGTCGAGGCGCTGCGTGTCGGCCTGGCGCTTCTGATCCGCTCGGGCGATGGCGAGTTGCAGCGCGCGGCGCAAAGGGTGCGCGACAAGGTGGATGCGCTGCAGGGACCGGCCGACTGGCTGCAAGTCGCGCCCTGGGGGGCACCACAGGATGATGCGGCGCAGGGTCGCATGCCGATCTCGCGGCTGCGGCAGGCGATCCGCGAGGAGGAAAAGCTGCGCCTGCTTTACGAGCGGGCCGATGGCGGACGCACCGCGCGGACCGTCCGCCCGGTCGCGCTGATCTACCACATCAATTGCGTGATGCTGGCCGCCTGGTGCGAATGGCGCGGCGGCTTCCGGCATTTCCGCACCGACAGGATCTGGGACTGCACCCCCGTGGGCCGGCATTTCACCGGACAGGGCGCGGCCCTGCTGGATCTGTGGCTGGAACAGCAGGTCGCGGCTGATCCTGCCAGCCATCCGCCTGCCCAAACGCAGGGCAAGCCCGGCGCAGGCAGCCGGGGCGGCACCGCGGCACCTTGACATAGGCCCCCGCCCGCGCAAGGCAGGGCGCCGAACGGAGGCCCCGATGACCAAGCTGATCCTGCGCGCCCTTGCCGGGGAAACCCTGCCCACCCCGCCCGTCTGGATGATGCGGCAGGCGGGCCGCTATCTGCCGGAATATCGCGCTACCCGGGCGCAGGCGGGCGATTTCCTGTCGCTCTGCTACACGCCCGATCTGGCCGCCGAGGTCACGCTGCAACCGATCCGCCGCTATGGTTTCGATGCGGCGATCCTGTTTGCCGATATCCTGCTGATCTGCCAGGCGCTTGGCGCCGATCTGTGGTTCGAGACCGGCGAAGGGCCGCGGCTGTCCACCGTGACCGATGCCGCCGGGCTGGCGGCGCTGAAACCTGCCGGGGCGATCCACGACACCCTTGCCCCGGTCTATGAGACCGTGCGCATCCTGTCGCGCGATCTGCCGCGCGAAACCGCGCTGATCGGCTTTGCCGGGGCGCCCTGGACCGTGGCGACCTATATGATCGCCGGCCGCGGCACGCCGGATCAGGGCCCAGCCCACGCCCTGAAATCCACCGACCGCGCAACCTTCACCGGGCTGATCGACCTGATCACCGAAGCCACCATCATCTATCTGTCCGAACAGGTGAAGGCCGGGGCCGAGGTGGTGAAACTGTTCGATTCCTGGGCCGGCAGCCTGAAGGGCCAGGATTTCACCGATTTCGCGGTGAAACCCACGGCCCGCATCATCGCCGCGCTGAAGGCCCGCCACCCCGGCCTGCCCGTCATCGCCTTCCCGCGCGAGGCCGGGCCGGGCTATATCGGCTTTGCCCGCGCCACCGGCGCCGATTGCGTGGCGCTGGACAATTCCGTCACCCCCGAATGGGCGGCCGAACATGTGCAGAAGGATGGCTGCGTGCAGGGCAACCTTGCCCCCGGCCATATGGTGACGGGGGGCGAGGCACTGGTCCGCGAAACCCGCCGCGTCGTGCAGGCCTTTTCCGGCGGTCCGCATATCTTCAACCTGGGCCATGGCATCACCCCCGATGCCGATCCGGCGCATGTGCAGCTCATGATCGACACGATCCGCAACGGATGACCCTGATCTGGCCCCTGGCCGCACTGACCGCCGCCGCACTGCAGACCGCGCGCAATGCGATGCAGAGCGGGCTGACGGCGCAGATCGGCACCATCGGCGCGACGCAGGTGCGCTTTCTCTACGGCCTGCCCTTCGCACTGGCCTTTCTGGCGCTGGCCACGGCGCTGACCGGGCAGGACATACCCCTGCCCTCGGCGCGGGTGCTGGGCTTTGCCGCCCTGGGCGGCGTCGCGCAGATCGCCGCAACGGCCTTGATGCTGTTCGTCATGAAGACCAATGGCTTTGCCATCTCGACCGCCTGGCTGAAGGGTGAGCCGGTGATCGTCGCGCTGATCGGCTGGGCCGTGCTGGGCGACCCGTTGACGCTGCCGATGCTTGCCGCCATCGCCGTGGCAGTAGCCGGCGTCCTGATCCTGTCGCTGAAACCCGGTACCGGCGCGCGGCTGGCGGAACTGCGGCCGGCCGCGCTGGGGCTGCTGGCGGGCGGGCTGTTCGGTCTGTCCGCGATCGGCTTTCGCGGCGGTATCGTCGCGCTGGACCAGGGCGATTTCCTGATCCGGGCGCTGACGGTGCTGGTCCTCTCGCTGGCGATCCAATGCCTTTTGCTGATGGGCTGGATGCTGGTCTTCGACCGCCGCGCGCTGACCGGCAGCCTGCGGGTGTGGCGCCCCTCGCTTGCCGCGGGGTTTTTCGGCGCCGCCGCATCGGCCGGCTGGTTCATAGCCTTTTCGCTCGCCTCGGCCGCGCATGTTCGGACGCTGGCGCTGACCGAGGTGATCTTCGCCCTTCTCGTGGCGCGATTCCATTTTGGCCAGCGGGTAACGGGCCGGCAGATGCTGGGGATCGCCGTCCTGATGGCTGGCGTGGTGGCGCTTCTCTGGGCAGGCTAGGGTTCATCCCGCCAGAGCGGCCCCAGCATCGCCTGCAACGCGGCCAGCGCTTCGGGCGCATCCTCGCAGCCTGGGCCGATCTTCACCGTCACGCTTTGCGCCCAGCCGAACCGCGCCGCCCTGTCGGGGCGGATCACGATTGCCAGGCCCTGCGGCCCGCGGCTGACGGACAAAAGCGCATCCTCGGCCCCCAGCGCCTCGTCGGAAACCTCGAACCAGACCGGGCCGCCCATGGCGGGCTGGCGAAACAGGACGTAGGGTTCCTCGTCGTCCTCGCCCTCGGCAAAGCCGATATAGACCATGCCCTCGTCCTCGACGACCGAAGCGTAGGTCGCCCTTACCGTGATATCGGCCATGGCGTCAGATCCACTTCGCCAGCGGCGGCAGGCTCATCAGCACGGCATTGGCGTCATGCCCGGTTTCCAGCCCGAACTTGGTGCCACGGTCGTAGACAAGGTTGTATTCGGCATAAAGCCCGCGGTGAACCAGCTGCGCCTCACGCTCGGCCTCGCCCCAGGGCTGCGGCAGGCGGCGCCGGGTGACGGGCAGGAAGGCGGGCAGGAAGGCCTCGCCCACGGCGCGGGTAAAGGCGAAATCGGCCTCCCAGTCGTCGGTGTTCAGATCGTCGTAGAAAATGCCACCAACACCCCGGGCCCTGCCGCGATGCGGCACGAAGAAATATTCATCCGCCCAGGCCTTGAACCGCGGGTAATAGTCGGGCGAATGGGCATCGCAAGCCGCCTGCATCGCGGCATGGAAATGCGCGGTATCCTCGGCGTATTCGAGGCAGGGGTTCAGATCCGCACCACCGCCGAACCACCAGGCGCCGGGGGTCCAGAACATCCGGGTATTCATGTGAACGGCAGGGCAATGCGGGTTCTGCATATGGGCGACCAGGCTGATACCGCTGGCCCAGAACCGCGGGTCGCTGTCCATTCCCGGCACGCCGCGCGCGGCCATCGCCTTCTGTGCCCGCTCGCCCAATGTGCCATGGACGGCCGACCAGTTGACGCCCACCTTCTCGAACACCCGCCCGCCGCGCAGCACGCTCATCACGCCGCCGCCGCCATCCGGGCGGGTGGTCGGCGTCACCTCGAAGCGCATGGCCATCTCGCCAGCAGGCGTGGCATCCGCCTCAAGCTCCTCGAACGCCGCAACGATCCGGTCGCGCAGCATGTGAAACCAGCCTGCGGCCTGCGACTTTTCCGCCTCGAACATCTCGGCCCCCCCTTTTGTCAGAATGTCGGCGCCGCGACGGAATCCAGCAGACCGCGCCCGCCATCCACCGCCAGGATCTGCCCGGTCACGAAGGACGAGGCATCGGAGGCAAGGTATTGCACCGTCTCGGACAGTTCGTCCGGCCCGGCGATGCGGCCCAGGGGCGTGCCGCCCTCGATCCGGTCGCGCAGCGACGGGTCTTCCTTCAGCGCGGACATCAGGCTGGCGCTCATCACGCTGCCGATCGAGACGGCATTCACCCGGATACCATGCGGCGCCAGCGCCACGGCCAGCGTCCGCGTCATCTGCTCGACTGCAGCGGTTGCGATGGAATAACCCAGAAGCTGTGGCTGCACCCGCAGCGAGGCGATGGCCGACATGTTGATGATCGAGCCGATGGGCGTACCCTGCTCCACCCCAGATTTCTCGGCCGTCTGGATCATGCGCTTCGCAACCATCTGGCTCAGCCGCAGCGCGGTCAGCACGTTCTGCTGCCACATCGTCTCGACCAGGTCGGATTCGGGGTTCAGCGGATCGGACTGGCTGCATTTGCGGCTGGCATTGACCAGGATATCCACCCGGTCGAAGGCATCGACGGTTGCCGAAACCAGATTGGCCAGCGTCAGCTTCTGCGTCAGGTCGCCGGTGAACAGCCGCAATGCGCCTTCGGTCGCGGCCTCTTCGCCGACCTCGGCGGCCAGCCGGCCCTCGTCGATATCGGCGAACATGACGCTCGCCCCCTTGTCGACAAGATGGCGGGCGATGGCGAGGCCAAGGCCGTTGGCGGCGCCGGTGACGATGGCGGTCTTGCCGGAGACAGAAAATGACATGAAGGCCTCAGCGGGTGGGGCGCCGGGGCTTGGCGGCGCGGATCAGGCGGAAGGCAGCGTCGCCCCCGATGGTCTGGACGTCGAGAAAACCCTCGGACAGGGCCGGATCATAGGGCAGATGCCGGTTGGCCACCAGCCACAGCACGCCATCGGGTGCCAGCATGCGGCGCGCCGCCGCAACGAAGGCGATGCCCAGCGCGGGATCGGGGGCGCGGCCGGTGTGGAACGGCGGGTTCATCACGACGGTTTCCAGCAGGTTTTCCGGGCGGAAGCGGGTGGCATCGGCCCAATGGAACCGTGCCCGGTCGTCGCGGATGTTCTCGCGCGCGCAGTCGAGGGCATCGCGCTCCGCCTCGACCAGGTCGAGGCGCTTCACCCCCTCGCGTGCCAGGATTGCCCGCGACAGATAGCCCCAGCCGGCGCCCAGATCGGCCACCTTGGGGCCGAGCCGGGCCGGCAGCGCCGCCGCAAGAAGCGCCGAGCCGCGATCAGCCCCGTCGGCGGAAAACACCCCGGGGCGGGTCAGAAAGCCACCCTCGACCGGCCGCGGGGTGGCAGCCCAGCCAGACAGCGCGGGGCCGGCGGCAAAGACTGCGGCCTTGCCATGCGCCTTGGCCAGCGAATCGGACAGCACGACCTTGCCGCGCAACTCCTTCAGCATCGCATCGATACCATCGGTCTTCTGCCCGTCGACAAGGATCGGCCCGCCGGGCGCCACCTGCGCCGCAGCCTCGGCCAGCAGGGCGCGGGCCAGATCGCGGGCGCGGGGCAGGCAGACAACGCCGGCGGCATAGGGCGGGGCCGCATCGACGGCATAGCCGCGTGCGACAAAATGGTCGTGATCGGGACGAAAGCCGGTCTGCACCGTCACGCGGTCGTCTGGCAGGGCTGACAGATCGTCGCCGGCCACCGGGCGCCAGACCGCGATCCGCCCCGTTTCGGGAAGGCGCAAAAGGCCCGTTTCAAGGGCTTGGTGAATCCGGGCTGCACGCATGGAACCGGCCGGAGCCCTATTCCTTTTCCATCATGCATTGCAGCGGGTGCTGATGGCGGCGGGCGAAATCCATCACCTGCGCCACCTTGGTTTCCGCCACCTCAAAACTGAACACGCCCACCACGGCGACGCCCTTCTTGTGCACGGTCAGCATGATGTCAAAAGCCTGCGCATGGCTCATCCCGAAAAAACGCTCAAGGATGTGGACGACAAATTCCATCGGCGTGTAATCGTCGTTCAGCAGCAGCACCTTGTACAACGGCGGGCGCTGCGTCTTGGGCTTCGGCTTGGCCAGAAGCGAGGCATCGTCACCGGGGCCGCCGGTTTTGCCCGAAAGGGTGATGGGCTCATGAGCCAAGGCGCGATGCTCCGTCCTTCCTGGGACCATGGGGGGGAAGATAACCGCAATATAGCTTTTTTTCCGTAAACGGAAAGGGGCGCGGCGGCGTAATCGCCGGCCACCGGCGGCGCGCGGCTTGCCCCCGGCGCAGCAAGGCGCCAGAACGGCAAAAAAGGACGCCGCGATGATCACCACCATCGGATTCGACGCCGACGATACGCTCTGGCAGAACGAGGCCTATTTCCGCCTGACGCAGGACCGTTTCGCCGACCTTCTACGGGACCATGCCGAACCGGATCACCTGAACGAACGCCTGCTTGCCGCCGAACGACGCAACATCGGCGCCTATGGTTTCGGGGTGAAGGGCTTCACCCTGTCGATGATCGAAACCGCCATCGAGGTGACGGAGAGCCGGGTGCCCGCCACGGTCATCGCCGAGATTCTCGGTGCCGGGCGGGCAATGCTGGAGCATCCGGTCGAGATCCTGCCCCATGCCCGGGAGACGGTCGAGGTGCTGGCCGGCGATTTCCGGCTGATCCTGATCACCAAGGGCGACCTGCTGCATCAGGAACGCAAGCTGGCGCAATCCGGCCTCGGCGATTTCTTCTCGGCGGTCGAGATCGTGTCGGACAAGGCCGCTGCAACCTATGCGACGGTGTTCGCCCGTCACGGAACCGGCGCCGCCGAGGCGCTGATGGCGGGAAACTCGCTGCGGTCCGACGTGATTCCCGCGCTGGAGGCTGGCGCCTTCGGCGTCTATGTGCCCCATGGCGTGACCTGGGCGCTGGAAGCCGCCGAAGAGCCTCTGGGTGCCGCGCGCTACAGCCGCATCGCAGACCTGTCGGCGCTGCCCGCGCTTGTCGCCGGACTTTCGCGCTTGCCCCACAGCTAGGGGGCGCGATGCAGCCGGCGCCCAACATCTGCGCCGGCCTGTACCGAGGTGCAGCACCGTGGCCACAAGGTGAACTGTTCCGCGAAAGTCATTGGAATTTGCAGGTTTTCCGACTCTATCCGCTGTGCTAGCCTCCATTTCGGCAGAAATGAGGTTCCGAAAAATGGAACCCGAGGACAGGCAAAAGGAACGGCAAAGTGTATGCACTTGTCGGGCGGGTTTTCCGCAGCTTCGCGATGTTGATCGCATTCTTCGCATTGACGGGCACCGTCCAGGCGGCACCCTTCGCGGCCATCGTCATGGACGCCCGAAGTGGCGAGACATTGTGGCAGAAGAATGCCGACACGCGGCTGCACCCGGCCTCGCTGACCAAGATGATGACGCTCTACATCGCGTTCCAGGAGATCGAGGCCGGCCGCATGTCGCTCGACACCACGGTCACGGTCTCGAAACATGCCGCCGCGCAGGTTCCCTCGCGGCTGGGGCTGAAGCCGGGGCAGAAGATCGCGATGCGCTACCTGATCCGTGCCGCGGCGATCAAATCCGCAAATGATGCCGCCATGGCCATCGGCGAGCATATCGGCAAGGGCTCGGAGGCCGCCTTCGCCAAGCGGATGACCAAGACCGCCCGCGCGCTGGGCATGAAAAGCACCACCTTCAAGAACCCCAATGGCCTGACCGCCGAGGGCCATCTGTCGACCGCCCGCGACATGACCGTGCTCGGCCGCCATCTGTTCTACGATTTCCCGCAATACTACGGCCTGTTCGCGCGCCGCACCGCCGATGCCGGCATGGCCCAGGTGCGCAACACCAACACCCGCTTCCTGGATGCCTACGAAGGCGCCGACGGCATCAAGACCGGCTACACCGTCGCCGCCGGTTTCAACCTGACTGCCTCGGCCAAGCGCGGCAATGTACGAATCATCGCGACGATCTTCGGCGGCCCCTCGACCGCCGCGCGCAATGCCAAGATGGCCGAACTGATGGACCTGGGCTTTTCGCTGGCCAAGAAGCGTACCCGCACCGCAACGCCAGAGCCGGCGCCGCTGCCGCCCGAAAGCGCATTGGTGGCCGAGGCCGCACCGGCGGCGATCGACGAGCCGGGGGTGGAGGGCGGCTCGGCCAAGACCATCCGCGTGACCGGCCTGGTGACGCGCTCGCTGCGACCGCGGCCGCGGCCGGGCCTGTCCGAACCGCAACCGGAAGTGCCCGCTGCGCTGGCTCTGGCCATTGCCGAAGGCGTCGATTCGGCGCTGGCCGAAGCAACCGCACCGCCGCCGCCCGATGGCACATTCGAGGCCCAGGCGCTGGCGTTGGCCGAGGTCGAGCACACCGACACGCCGGCCGAGATCGCCGCCCTGATCGAAGAGGGCGTCATCGACGAAGGTGCCACCGCCACCGCAACCCCGGCGCCGCCTCCCGGCACGCTGGAGGCGCAGGCGACGGCGCTGGCCGATGGCGCAGCGCCCGCCGAGACACCCGCACCGGCGCCCATGCCCGAGGCCGAGTCCCGACTGGCGACGCTGCGGCCCGAACCCCGCCCCGAGATGCCGCAAGCCTCGGCTGCAGAAGCCGCAACGGAGATCGCGGCGGCGGCGCCCGCGGTGACACCGCCGCCGGCCCCGGAACCCGAGACCGTGCTGGCCGCAGCCCCGCCGCTGGAAACAGTCGCGCCGGCCGAAACGGCAGGCCCCATCGTCCTGGCCGAGGCCGAGACCGAAGCCTTCGCAGAGGCCGCGATGCCCGAGGTTCTGGCCGAGGTTCAGGCGATCGAAACCGTCTCTGCCCCCGCCACCGACCCGGCCGGAGAAACCCCCGCCCGTGCCGCGCCGATCTTCGACTCGGTCGAGGTTGCAGCGGTCGCCCCCGAAGATGCCGAGGCGCTGGTCGTCGTGTCGAAATCCACCTCGGGCGGTGCGCAATGGAGCGTCAATGTCGGTGCCTTCATCTCGCGCAGCGAGGCCGAGCGCACGCTGACCAAGACCGGCATCGCCGAAAGTGCAACGCTGGAGGGCGGCACCCGCAAGATCACCGAGCGCAGCGGCAAGTATCGCGCAACCTTCCTGGGGCTCACCGCGGACCAGGCCGATCTGGCCTGCCGCCGGATCCGCGCCCGCGGACAGGCCTGCGAGGCTCAGGGTCCGGCATGACCTGGGTCTTCGATCCGCCAGCCCTGCCCTACCTGCCGGTGCAGGGCAGCGACGCGCGCTTTCCTCTGCGCCGCATCTTCTGCGTTGGCCGCAACTATGCCGAACACGCACGCGAACTGGGCAACGATCCCGACCGCGAGCCGCCGTTCTTCTTCACCAAGCCGGCCGATTCGGTCGTGCTGTCGGGTGCCACGATCCCTTATCCCACCGCCACGGCGAACCTGCACCATGAGGCGGAACTGGTTGTCGCGCTGGCCGGTGGCGGCAGCGATGTGGCGCCCGAGGCCGCATCTGCCCTGATCTTCGGCTATGCCGCGGGCAACGACCTGACGCGCCGCGACCTGCAGGCCGCGGCCAAGGAGATGCGCCGACCCTGGGACATGGCCAAGGGCTTCGACCGTTCGGCCGTCTGCGGGCCGCTGCGCCGCGGCCCGCTGGCCGATGGTGCCATCCGCGGACTGGTGAACGGCGCACTGCGGCAGCAGGCGCGGCTCTCGGACATGATATGGCCGGTGGCCGATGTGATCGCCCATCTGTCGCGGCTGGTCAGGCTGGCTCCGGGCGATCTGATCTTCACCGGCACGCCGGCCGGCGTCGGCCCGCTGCAGCCCGGCGATGTCTGCCGGGTCGAGATCGACGGCCTTAGTCCGGCCGAGATCACCATCGCCGCCGCCACCCGCTAGGGTTTCGGCCGGTCGTCCCAATCCTTGGTCAGGATGCGGTTCGCATCGCCCTGCGGATCGTCGAACTGCCGATTCTTCATCGCCCAGATGAAGGCGACAAGGCCGATGAAGCCCAAGAACAGCGAGACCGGAATCAGAATGCCGAGGATTTCCATTATTTCAGCCTCAGCGCGTTCAGCGACACGGTGATCGACGACAGCGACATCGCCAGCGCCGCCGCCAGCGGGGTCGCATGCCCGGCCAGCGCCAGCGGCACGGCGATCACATTGTAGCCGGCGGATATGCCGAAATTCTCGACAATGCGACGCCGGGCCTGGCGGCTGATGCGCAAGGCATCGGCAATGGGTGCCATGTCGCGGCCCAGAAGCACGATATCGGAGGCCACCCGCGCCGCGTCAAGCGCGGTGGCCGGGCTGATCGAGACATGCGCGGCCGCCAGCGCCGCCGTGTCGTTGAGCCCGTCGCCCACCATCAGCACCTTGCGGCCGGCATCCTTCAGATCCGCGACGCGGGCCGCCTTCTCGGCCGGCAGGACCTGGGCCGACCAATCCTCGATCCCCAGCCGCCGGGCCAGCGCGCCGACCACTGCAGGCGTGTCACCCGACAGCAGCACGACCTGGTGCCCCGACTGGCGCAGCGCCCCGACCACCTCGGCCGCACCGGGCCGCAGCCGGTCGATAAAGGTAAAGGCGCGGGGCGCGCCCTCGCCGGTGGCAAGATAGGTCGCGGTTTCCGCCACGCCCTCGGTCCCGCACCATTCGGCGCGGCCCAACCGCACCCGGCGGCCCTTCCAGCGGCCTTCGATGCCATGGCCCGGCATCTCGCGGATATCCTCCACCCGCGCGGGGCGCAGACCGCGCGCGCGGGCGCCCTCGGCCAGGGCACGGGCCAGCGGATGCGACGAGGCCGAAGCCAGCGCCAGCGCGACTTCGATCGCGGCATCGGGATGATCGGACAGGTTCGCCGGCTCCGGCGTGCCCAGCGTCAGCGTGCCGGTCTTGTCGAAGACCACGCAATCCACCTCGGCCAGTCGCTCCAGCGCGGTACCGTGCTTGATCAGCAAACCCTTGCGGAACAATTGGCCACTGGCCGCCGTCACCACGGCCGGCACCGCCAGGCCCAGTGCGCAGGGACAGGTGATGATCAGCACGGCGGCCGAGATGTTGATCGCATAGCGCAGGTCGCCGCCGGTCTTCCACATCCAGAAGCCGAAGGCCGAGAACGACAGGATATGGACCAGCGGCGAATACCAGCTTGCAGCCCGTTCGGCGAGGCTGGTGTAGCGGGTCTTTGCCGCCTCGGCCACGGCAACCAGATCTGCCATGCGGTGCAGGCTGGAATCCTTGCCCGCCGCCGTGACCCGCAGGGTCAGCGGGCCGGTCAGGTTGACCTCGCCGGCCGAGACCACGGTGCCTTCGGCCGCGGGAACCGGCAGGCTTTCGCCGGTCAGAAGGCTGCGGTCGATTTCCGAGGCGCCGGACACCACCACGCCATCCACCGGCATGCGACCGCCGGGCCGCACCAGAACCAGATCGCCCGTCGCCACCTCGGAAATGGGTTTCAGGATCTCGGCACCGGCCTCGATCACCAGGGCGCGCGGCACCTCCAGCGCGGCCAGTTCCTGCGCCGCCGAACGCGCGATGGCGCGGGTCCGATGGTCCAGATACCGGCCGAGAAGAAGGAAGAACGCCAGCATCACGGCGGCGTCGAAATAGGCGTGATGGCCGGACCGGACAGTTTCATAAAGCGAGATCGACGTGGCCAGGATCAGCGCCAGGCTGATCGGCACATCCATGCCCAGCCGTCCGGCTTTCAGGCTGCGCCAGGCCGACTTGAAGAAGGGCTGGCCCGAAAAGATCACCGTCGGGATGGCGATGGCGCCGGAAATCCAGTGGAACAGATCGCGCGTTGCCCCCTCGGCCCCCGACCAGACGGCAACCGACAGCAGCATGACGTTCATCATCGAGAAGAACGCCACGCCCAGGCGCATCAGAAGGTCGCGGCCTTGCCGTTCGGTCTCGGTCGTCGACAGCAGACCCGGATCGAGTTCATGGGCCTCGTAGCCGACACCATTGATCACGGGGATAAGGTCGGCCGCGGTGATCTGCGGATCGGCCTCGACCGACAGCCGCTTCAGCGTCAGGTTCAACCGGGCCGACCGGACGCCGGGCATGGCCGCGACGGCCTGCTCGACCGTGGAGATGCAGATGGCGCAATGCGCCTCGGGCAGCGACAGCATGATCCGGGCATCGGCGGGCGCCGCCATGGCAGCCAGGCGTTCAGCCGAGGGTGCCGCGATGCAGGCCGGACAGGCCGAGATCCCGCCGCCTCGCGGCGCCTCGACCTCGAACCTCTCGCCCGTGATCGTCATTTCTAGCCCCTCACCGAAAATTCGTCGCGTTTCTGGAACAGCGTGCCATCGGCCGATTTCGCGCGGATGCGGATCATCCAGCGCCCCGGCTGCAGCGGCACGGTCGCCTCGTAGCTGCCGTTCAGCCAGGTGAACTCTGGCGTCACATCATCCTTGGCTTCGGTCGTGCGCCCGACCAGCACCTCAAGCTCGCCAACCTGGAGCGGCGTTCCCGCCTTGTCGGTGAAGGCCAGCGTCAACCGTCCTGCCTGGTAGCCATAGTCGAACGACCAGCCGAGGTCTTTCTGCGCCGCCCGCAGCCGGTCGAACTCCTGGCTGGCGACATAGGAGTTCTCGACCTCCAGCCCGGGAAAGGTGCTGATGGCCTTGTAGGCCATCAGGAGATTGACGCCGATGATGATCCCGAAGGCCCCCACCGCAATCGCAAGCACATGGCTGCCCTTCAACTCTGCCATCGGATCATTCCCCCGTTCCGTTGAACACGGTTGTCTTGGCCACCCGGTCGGTGCCTTCGTCGGTCTCGGTGCCCTCGTCGGAAACCCATAGCGTGATGTCGGTGCGACCGGCCCCGGCAGCCGCGCTGTCGGGTGGCGCGGTGACGTAGACGCGGACCTGCGCCGTCTCGTTCGCCGCCACCAGCACGCGGGCGCCTTCGGCCCCCTCGATGCCCAGACCCAGCGGTTCGGGCGCATCGACCGTGATCTGGAACCAGCGTTCCTCGCCATGCTGGTTGCGGAGGCGAAGGTCATAGGTATTGCGGATCGTCCCGTCCGACAGCGTCACATAGGTGGGGTTGCGGACGGGGGTCACGTTCACGTCGATCGCGGCGCGCAGGAACAACGCCACCACCAGCCCGACGCCGATCGCGCTCCACAAGGCGGTATAAAGCAGGATGCGCGGCCGGAAGACGTGTTTCCAGGCCGATTGCGGCGGCTCGCCGGCGCGTTCGCGCGTCTCGTCGGTCAGCGCAAGATAGCCGATCAGCTCGCGCGGCTTGCCGATCTTGTCCATGATGTCATTGCAGGCGTCGATGCACAGGCCGCAGGTGATGCAGGCAAGCTGCTGGCCGTTGCGGATGTCGATGCCCATCGGGCAGACGTTCACGCAGGCCATGCAGTCGATGCAATCGCCGTTGCCCGCCACGTTCTGCTTGCCACGCGGCTCTCCGCGCCATTCCCGATAGGCGATGGTGATGGTGTCTTCGTCCATCATCGCCGCCTGGATGCGCGGCCAGGGGCAGGCATAGATGCAGATCTGTTCCCGCGCAAAGCCGCCGAAGGCAAACGTCGTGAGGGTAAGGATGAACATCGTGAGATAGGCCACCGGATGGGCCTGGCCGGTCAGAAGGTCATAGGCCAGCGTCGGCGCATCGGTAAAGTAGAACACCCAGGCGCCGCCGGTGGCGAGCCCGATCAGAAGCCAGAGCGTCCATTTCAGCAGGCGCTTGCGAGCCTTCTCGGCATCCCATTTCTGGCGAAACAGGCGGATGCGGGCATTGCGGTCGCCCTCGACCCAGCGTTCGACCAGAATGAACAGGTCGGTCCAGACGGTTTGCGGGCAGGCATAGCCGCACCAGACCCGCCCGGCGGCCGAGGTGAAGAGAAAGAGGCCAAGGCCCGCCATGACCAGAAGGCCCGCGACGAAGTAGAATTCGTGCGGCCAGATCTCGATCATGAAGAAGAAGAACCGTCGGTTCGCCAGATCGACCAGAACCGCCTGGTCGGGCAGGTTCGGTCCGCGGTCCCAGCGGATCCACGGGGTGACGTAGTAGATGCCAAGCGTGATGGCCATGATCCACCACTTGGCAGTACGGAAGGCACCTTTCACGCGACGGGGGAAGATCGGCTCGCGCGCCGCATAGAGGCTCGGCGGGTTGACTTCTGGATTGCTCACGGAACTCTCCGGCATTCGGGGTCTGGCCGTATATGGTCGGAGGTTGCCTCCCCGACCTTGACCTGCGTCAATAATCTCATCGACGATACGGGTTTTCGACCCCCTTGCCTACGGTCGGGATCATTTGCCGCAGTCGCATGGATTCTGTAGCCCCCCGGGGGCCGGGCAGATCGGGAAAGACGCTCCGACATCCCAAGGAAACGCGCGAACAGGAAGGGATGCCGGAGCGGGCCGGGCCTTGCAGCACCGGTTGCCGATAGCCTGAGCGGATTCGGGCCGGGGTGCCTTGACCTGCATCAATTCGTCCCGCGTTTTCGGGTGTCTGTATGGAAAAGGGGCCCCGAAGGGCCCCTTCCGATCAGGCCGGCAAAGGCCCTATTCACCGCCACCCAGCGCATGGACGTAATAGGCCACCGCGCGGATCTGGTCTTCCGAAAGACGCGCGCCCCAGTCGGGCATCACGCCGAAGCGGGAGTAGTAGATCGACTGGTGGATCGCTTCCGGCGTGCTGCCGTAAAGCCAGATCTTGTCGACCAGGTTCGGGGCCCCCTGCGCCCTGTCGCCCTCGCCAGTCTCACCATGGCAACTGGCGCAGTTGTCGATGTAGAGTTGCTGGCCCGCCGCCGCCTTGGCGGCGTCGTGGTCCTGCCCCGAGATCTGCAGGACATACTGCGTCACATCGTCGATCTGGGCATCCTCCAGCAGCCCGTCCACGCCCCATTTCGGCATTTCCGAATAGCGTGCATCGGCGTCGGTCGTGTTGCGGATGCCGTGCGTCACTGTCGTCAGGATGTCGTCCAGCGTGCCGCCCCAGAGCCAGTCGTTGTCGAGCAGGTTCGGATAGCCCAGGCTTTGCACCCCGGCGGCACCGGCACCGTGGCACTGGGCGCAGTAGGTGCGGAACACCGCCGCGCCTGCGTTCTCGGCATAGCTCGCCAGGGTCGGATCGTCCTTGATCGCGCCCAGATCGGTCGAGATGAGCTGGGCCTTGATCTCGGCGTTCTTGTCGTCCCAGGTCTGGATTTCAGCCGCAACGGCCACGCGGTCGTTGTAGCCCAGCAGGCCCTTGGTCGCCCCGTGAATCAGCGGCCAAGCGGGATAGGCGATGGTATAGCCGATCCCCCAGATGATGGTCACGTAGAACACCCAGACCCACCAGCGCGGCATCGGGTTGTCAAGTTCCTCGATGCCATCCCAGGAATGGCCGGTCGTCGGGACTTGGCCCTGGACCTTCGTTACTTTCTTGGCGCACATGTCACGCCTCCGTCCGGTCAGGTTTCGTGGCTTCCGCAACCGGCTTGCGCTCGTTGCGGAAGATCGAGTTGGCGATGTCGCTGTGCACCTGCCGGCTGCCTGGGCGGAAGGCCCAGAGCATCACACCGGCAAACAGCAGCAGCATCAGCAGCATCCCCCAGCTGTCGGCCAGCTGTCGCAGCAAAGTATAGGTCTCCATAGGTCCCCCTTACCGCGACGGATCGGGCACGAAGGTCGAGAAGTCGACCATGGTGCCGAGCACTTGAAGATAGGCGATCAGTGCATCGCCCTCGGTCAGCGCGGGCTGACCGTCGAAGTTGCGAACGTTCACGTCCTTGCCGTTCTGGATCGCGGCCGAACCGTAGCGTTCCTGCAGGCCCGACGAATCGGCGTTTGGATCGGCCTGCGCCGCGAAATCGGCCTGGGCGTTCGCGATCATATCCTCGGTATAGGGCACACCGACGAACGCATTGGTCTTCACGACGCCCTCGATATAGCGCCCGTCGATTTCGCGATCGAAGAGGAAGCCATAGGGAGGCATCACCGATTCCGGGACCACGGACTTGGCATCATAGAGGTGATCGCGGTGCCACTCATCCGAGTAGCGGCCGCCCACACGGGCCAGATCCGGGCCGGTGCGTTTCGATCCCCATTGGAACGGATGGTCGTACATCGATTCCGCAGCAAGCGAGTAATGGCCATAGCGCGCCACCTCATCCCGCATCGGGCGGATCATCTGGCTGTGACAGCCATAGCAACCCTCGCGGACATAGATGTCGCGCCCGGCCAGTTCCAGCGGCGTATAGGGGCGCATGCCATCGACCTTCTCGATCGTGTTCTCGATGTAGAACAGCGGAACGATCTGGACGAGGCCCCCGATGGTCACGACGATGAACGCCAGGACCATCAGCAGCGTGGCATGTGTTTCAACCTTCTTGTGCTTTTCAAGAATGGACATGTCGCTTCCCCCTATTCCGCCGGAACGAAGTTGTTGGCGTTGACCGGGGCCTTGGCCGGCTGCGCACGGACGGTCATCCAGAGGTTGTAGGCCATGATCAGGCCGCCGGTGAGGTAGAGAGCACCGCCGAGGGCACGGATCACGTTCATCGGGAACTTGGCCGCCACCGTATCGGCGAAGGCATTCACCAGGAAGCCGTTGGCGTCCACTTCACGCCACATCAGGCCTTCCATGATCCCCGAGACCCACATCGACGAGGCGTAGAGAACGATGCCGATGGTGGCGAGCCAGAAGTGCCAGCTCACGAGTTTCAGGCTGTAGAGGCTCTCGCGGTTCCACAGGCGCGGTGTCAGGAAGTACAGCGCGCCGAAGGTGATCATGCCGTTCCAGCCAAGGGCGCCGGAATGGACGTGACCGATGGTCCAGTCGGTGTAATGCGACAGCGAGTTCACCGACTTGATCGACATCATCGGGCCTTCGAAGGTGGACATGCCGTAAAAGCCCACCGCCACCACCATCATGCGGATGATCGGATCGGTGCGCAGCTTGTCCCAGGCGCCCGAAAGCGTCATCAGGCCGTTGATCATGCCGCCCCAGCTGGGCATCCACAGGATGACCGAGAACACCATGCCCAGGGTCGCGGCCCATTCGGGCAGCGCGGTATAGTGCAGGTGGTGCGGACCAGCCCAGATATAAAGGAAGATCAGCGCCCAGAAGTGGATGATCGACAGCTTGTAGCTGAAGATCGGCCGTTCGGCCTGCTTGGGCACGAAGTAGTACATCATGCCCAGGAAGCCCGCCGTCAGGAAGAAGCCCACGGCGTTGTGGCCATACCACCATTGGATCATCGCATCCTGCACGCCCGATGTGACCTGCACCGACTGGCTCGACAGCAGCGAGACGGGGATCGCCATGTTGTTCACAAGGTGCAGCATGGCGATGGTGATGATGAACGACAGGTAGAACCAGTTCGCCACATAGATGTGGGGTTCCTTGCGCTTCATCAGCGTGCCGGCATAGACCGCCAGGTAAAGCACCCAGACCACCGTCAGCAGCCAGTCGACATACCAGGTCGGTTCGGCATATTCCTTCGACTGCGTGCCGCCCAGCACATAGCCGGTCGCGGCCAGCACGATGACCAGCTGCCAGCCCCAGAACACCCACCAGGCCAGGTTGCCGCCCCAGAGCCGCGCCGCACTGGTGCGCTGCACGACATAGAAGGCGGTCATGATCAGCGCATTGCCACCAAAGGCAAAGATCACCGCGCTGGTGTGCAGCGGGCGCAGCCGCCCGAAGTTTCCGATTCCCTGGAGGAATTCGAAGTTGAGCCACGGAAAGGCCAGTTGCGAGGCGATGAACACACCCGCCAGAAAGCCCACCACGGCCCAAAAGGTCGTCGCGATCACACCCGCCCGGATAACGCCATCAAGGTATTCTCCCTGATTGACGACCTTCGGCTCGCCCACGCCGCGCAGTACCACGACGAAAGCGATGGCTGCTGCAAGCATGACTTCGATCGCGTTGACCGTATAGGCCAGATCGTGCCCATAATTGGCGGCGATCGCGGCTCCAACCGCGATCGCGCCAAGCACGATCAGTTTAACGTAATCCCACATTTTGCGTCCCTTCGTCTCTTGTATCCGGACGGGCGCGAGACGACTCGCCCCCATACAGAGTTTTCGACGAGTATGCTTGTCGTGTCAGCCCCGGGCAATCACCTTGATCTGCGTCAAGATGCGCACCGGTTCGGTTTGACATCAATCAAGGCGGGGCGTCCATCCGTCATGGACACTGGCACCCGAAACCGCAGGAGGCACCGATGGCCTACAAATCCCTACTGACCGTTGCGACGAACAGGGCCGGCATCGGCCCGGCCGTAGAGGCCGCCGCCAGCATCGCCCGCGGGATGGATGCGCATCTCGACCTGCTGGCGCTGGGGGTGGACCGCACCCAGATCGGCTATTCCTATGTCGGTTCGGGCGCCGTCGTGATGCAGGTCGCGATGGAACGGGCCGAGGAGGAGGCCCGCGAATATGAGAAGGCGCTGAAGGCCGCGCTTGACGCCCAGGGGCCGGATCTGCGGTGGTCGGTCGATTCCGCCGTGGCCCAGCTTGGGGCTGTCAGCGATCTTGTCGCGGCGCGGGCGCGCTATAGCGATCTTGTCGTTCTTGCCCGACCCTATGGCAAGACCGCAGGCCCAGAGGCCGAGGCGGTGATCGAGGCGGCGATGTTCGAGGGGCTGGCCCCGGTACTGGTGGTGCCCGAGACCGGCATGCCGGCGATGCCGCCGCGCCGCGTCGTCCTGGCCTGGAACATGAGCCGCGAGGCCATGGTCGCCACCCGTCGCGCGATGCCGCTGCTGACGCGCGCCGAGCAGGTGGTGATCACGGTGGTCGACCCGCCGCCGCATGGGCCGGAACGCTCGGATCCCGGCGGAATGCTCTGCCAGATGCTGGTGCGCCATGGCGTCAAGGCCGAGGTGGCCGTGCTGGCCCGGGCCCTACCCCGGATCTCGGATGTGCTGATGCGCCAGTGCCAGGACATCGGCGCCGACCTGCTGGTGATGGGCGCCTATGGCCATTCGCGGTTCCGCGAGGCAATCCTGGGTGGCGCCACCCGCAACATGCTGGAATCCGCGCAGATTCCGGTTTTCATGGCGCATTGACACCAGGCCGCGGCGCGCGGCCCGGCACCGGGGCGGGTCCGTCTTGCCATCTGATGCCGTGTTGGGCCTGGCCGGACCGGACGCTCCGGCCCCGCGTCAGGCCGAATGCGCGCCCGCCGCCAGCGCGGCCACCTGGGCCAGCACCGCCGCCAGCGGCTTGCCCTCGCCGATCGATTTCACGATGGCCGAGCCGACGACGCTGCCGTCCGCCACCTCTGCGATGGCCTTTGCCGCCTCGGGCGTGGCAATGCCGAAACCCACGATCACCGGCAGATCGGTCGACCGCTTGATCCGCGCCACTTCCGGCCCGACATCGGCCGCCTGCGCCGTCGCCGCCCCGGTGATGCCGGTGATCGAGACGTAATAGACGAAACCGCTGGTGTTCTGCAGCACCTTGGGCAGCCGCCTGTCATCGGTGGTGGGGGTGGCGAGACGGATGAAGTTCAGCCCGGCCCTCTGCGCCGGGATGCAAAGCTCGTCATCCTCTTCCGGCGGCAGGTCGACGATGATCAGCCCGTCGATTCCGGCCTCGGTCGCCTCTTTCAGGAAGCGGTCCACGCCGCGCGAATAGATCGGGTTGTAATAGCCCATCATCACGATGGGGGTGGTGGTGTCGCCCTCCCGGAAGGTCCGCACCATGGCCAGCACCTTGTCGGTGGTCATGCCGCCTTCCAGCGCCCGCTGGCCCGCAGCCTGGATCGTGGGGCCATCCGCCATCGGATCGGTGAAGGGCATGCCCAGTTCGATGATGTCGACGCCCGCGCCAGGCAAGCCCTGCATGATCGCCAGCGAGGTTTCCACATCCGGATCGCCGCCCATGATATAGGCGACGAAGGCCTTCTTCCCCTGCGCCCGCAGCCGCGCGAAAGTGTCATCGATCCGGCTCATGCCCGCCCCCTGTCCATCCGTTCCGGGATGTGCCACGGCCGGGCAGGGGAAATCAATGGGGCCAGTTCCCGGACCGGGCCGTCCGCCGGAGGGGCCGATGGCCCGCAGCGCCCGATCTGTCAGTCGCGCCGGGGAATATTGTGCATTCGCCAAAGGCGCCCGATAATCTCGACATGTCGTCTGGACAGCCTCCGATGCGGATGGCTAACGTCGGCTCATGACCGGATCCCATCGTCTTCAAAAGGGGGTTTCATTGCGCATTGCCAGAATCGTCATTTCGAACGACGACGGCCTGACAAGCAATATCCTGGCGCTTTACAATGCGCTGAAGGCAGCGGGGCATGACGTGATCGTCTCGGTCCCCTGCCAGAACCAGAGCGGCACCGGCACGTCGCTGAACCAGGGGCTGCCAGCGCCGACACTGGCCCAGGCCTGTCGCTGCGGCTCTGCCGCTGCCGGCGCACCTTCGGCCGGGCCGATGCAGCGCGAAGGGATCGGCGCCGGCGATTTTTTCTACGTCGAGGGCACACCGGTGATGGCGGTGCTTTATGGCATCGACGTGCTGGCGCAGGGGCGCTGGGGCAAGCCGCCGGACCTGGTACTTTCAGGACCCAACGAAGGGCAGAACGTCGGTTCGATCATCGTGAACTCGGGCACCGTCAGTGTTGTGCAAATGGCGCTGGCGCGGGGGATCGCGGCAATTGCGCTCAGCGCCGGCGCGAATTCGGCCGATGACGCCACACTCGCAAATCCGCTGTCAAAGCTGATCGCAACCCTGTCCGTGCAACTGGTGCGAAGCTTGCTTGCCCATGCCGGCCAGGGCAAGATCCTGCCGGCGGGCCTGGGGCTGAACGTCAACTTCCCCGACAACCCCGAAGGGGCGGCGTGGAAAGCCGCGGTGGTCGGCAGCTACAGCGCCTACGATTTCGTCTTTGTCCCCGACATGCAGGCCTCTGCCTCGCCCATGGTGCGGCAACTGGCCCATGAACATGGCCTGACCCTGCCCAATGCGCCGGGCCTGTCGGTACAGATGAACGATGCGCCGCCGCTGCCTTCGCAGCAGAACGACGAGTCGGTTGTCTACAAGACCGCCATTGCAGTCAGCCCGATACAGGCCGGCTATGCGCCCGCGGCCATGCAGGATATTGCCGCCCGGGTGGTTCAGGGCCTTGACGAAGGCTGATCTCTGCTGCTCGGAGCCAGCGCTGCGCTGGCGCCCTGTCACCCCGGCTGCCGCCAGGGTGACGACACCATCCAATGCGTGCCGAAACGGTCTTTCACCATGCCAAAGCCGTCCGACCAGAAGGTCGGCTGGAATTCCATGACCACCGCGCCGCCTTCGCCCAGGGCGGCGAAGATGCGCTTGGCCTCATCGATCGTGGCGGCGGTATGGCTGATGGTGATGGCCTTTTGCGGATCGCCCTCCATCCCCGGCGGAAAGTCCGAAGCGAAGAGCGCCCGCCCGCCCACCATCAGCGCCGCATGCATGACCAGCGGCGAGCCCTTCATCTCGGGCGGCGCATCGGGCATCTGGTCATAGCCCATGATGTGCAACTCGCCGCCGAACAACGCCTGATAGGCTGCCAGCGCCTCGCGGCAATTGCCCTGAAAATGAATATAGGGGTCGAAGGACATGGGAACCTCCTTTTTCCACAGCCTAGGCGCCCGGCGCGGATTCGCAAACCTTGAACCTGCGCCGCGCCGCGCGTAAGTCGCGCAGGTCACGCGCCGCAGGAGGGCAGCAATGGGTTTCAGGATGGGCATCGTCGGGCTGCCGAACGTGGGCAAGTCCACCCTCTTCAACGCGCTGACCCGCACGGCGGCGGCGCAGGCGGCCAACTTCCCCTTCTGCACCATCGAGCCGAACGTGGGCGAGGTGGCGGTGCCCGACGCACGGCTGGAGGTTCTGGCCCGCATCGCCGGGTCAAAGCAGATCATCCCGACGCGCATGACCTTTGTCGACATCGCCGGCCTGGTGCGCGGCGCCAGCAAGGGCGAGGGGCTGGGCAACCAGTTCCTGGCCAATATCCGCGAATGCGATGCCATCGCCCATGTGCTGCGCTGTTTCGAAGACGGCGACATCACCCATGTCGAGGGCCGCATCGATCCGGTGGCCGATGCCGAGACCATCGAGACCGAACTGATGCTGGCCGATCTGGAATCGATCGACCGCCGCCGCGCCAACCTTGCCCGCAAGATGAAGGGCGGCGACAAGGAAGCCGCCGATCAGGATCGCCTGCTGGCCCTGGCCGCTGTGGCCCTGAACGAGGGTCGCCCGGCACGCACCGTAAAGGTGGCCGCCGATGACCTGCGCAACTGGAACCTGTTGCAGCTTCTGACTGCAAAGCCCGTGCTTTACGTCTGCAATGTCGAGGAAGCCTCCGCCGCCAGCGGCAACAGCCAGTCGGCGCGGGTGGCCGAGATGGCCGCGAAGCAAGGGGCGGGATCGGTGGTGATCTCGGCCCGGATCGAGGAGGAACTGGCGCAGTTGCCGCCCGAGGATGCCGCTGTCTTCCTTGAGGAAATGGGCCTGCACGAGGCCGGGCTGGACCGGCTGATCCGGGCAGGCTACAACCTGCTGGGCCTGCAGACCTATTTCACCGTCGGCCCGAAAGAAGCCCGCGCCTGGACGATCGGCAAGGGCACGCTGGCGCCGCAGGCGGCGGGCGTGATCCATGGCGATTTCGAGAAGGGCTTCATCCGCGCCGAGACGGTGGCCTATGACGATTACGTCGCCGGCAAGGGCGAGGCCGGGGCCAAGGAAGCCGGCAAGTTCCGCGTCGAAGGCAAGACCTATGAGGTTCAGGACGGCGACGTGCTGCATTTCCTGTTCAACGCCTGACCCCCGGCCGTTCCGGACATCCTGCCTGCGGCGGTTGCCGGCCCTCCCGGGCCAGCGCCGATGCGGCTGAACACGCCGACAACCGTTGGAAACAGGCCTATGGGCCGAAAAATCGGCGACGAGTCCAACGTCGCCGCTTGCGCGGTGCCGAACCTGGCGCGGCACGAGCATGAACCAGGCACCGGCTGGTCGCACGGACGGCCGGCGTCGACCACGATGGCGTTCAGGCCGATCATCTCGCGACCCGCGCCGATGCCGCGGCCCTGACCGCGCTGACCACCCGCGTTGAGGATGGCGAGAACGGGTTGCAGGCGCTGTCGGCCGGGCTACTGCAGCTCGAGGGTCGCGTCGGCGATGCCTTCAACCTCATCCCCGGGGCGGAACTGTCTCGCGCTGGCTTGTGGACGCTGGAAGACGGCTGGTCGCTGGTCGCACCCGTGTTCACCGCGGGCATCACCTCGATCGGCGTCCTGACTTTTGCCAAGCCCGCGGGCACCGGCTACGGCACGGCCGCGCTGTGCAGGCGATTTCCGGTGATCTCGGGCGATGCCTGTACCCTGCGGCTGCAAGGCCGGGCCGCCGGCCCTGGGACCTGGAGGCTGTCCGTGCGCCTCTTCTGGTATGATGCCGACGACACCTTCCTTTTTCCCAGCCTCATCGCGATCCTGGCCGGCGATGGGCCCGACGTCCTGACGCGCTCGGCCGAGGGGACAATCCCGGCCGGCGCGCGGCAGGCCCGGCTGGTATTCGCGGTCGGCCTCACCGGCACTGCCGCGGTAGTCGAGGTCGGTGGCCCGGTCGTAGAAAGGATCACCACTGCCGTGGCCTCGACCCGCGCCGGGGTCGACGCGCTCGATGCGGTGCTGACCACGCCGGGGACCGGCCTCGCCTCGCGCGTCGCGACAGTCGAGGCGGAAGTTCGTGATCCCGCGGCCGGGCTGGCATCGGTCCGGGCCTCGGTCGATCCGGCGCAGACCGCGCTGGCCACGGTCGAGGGCCATGCCCAGGCCAGCTATACCCTGCGCGCCCACGCCGGATCGGCCGAGGCCGGGCTCGAGATCGTGGCCGCCGACGATCCCGTCGCCGGTCCGGCCGCCATCGTGCGGATCCGCGGCGACCAGCTGATCGTAGACGGCGACACCCATCTCGACGACGCTTTCATCGAGCGCATCGTGGTCAGGCAGGCCGAGGTCGATACGCTTCGCGTCAACACGCTGATGATCGGCGACCGGGCGGTGACAGTGCCCGTCTACCTGGCTTTCCCCGGAAGCATCCGCCCCGAGGGTGGCGCCGGCACCAATATCGCCGCCGGATCGATCCGGCGCGAGGGATTTGCCACTGTCATCACGCTCGGCTGCCAGATGGGCGGCTGGGGCTATGGCGAGTGTATCTTCGAGCTGCGGCGGGGCGGCGTGCTGATCAACCGCTTCCCTTCGGGCACCGGGCCCAGCGGCGCCAACCAATCGATTTTCTCCCAGTACGTCGACACCGATGCCGGCGCCGGCGTGACCCATTACCGGGTCGATGCGATCTGGTCGGGCTACCGCCAGCCGATCATCACCCAGCGCATCCTGAATCTGGTCCAGACCAAGAGGTAGACATGAGATTTCTCGTCTGCGCGACGATTCCAAAATCCGGCACGCACCACGCGGTCTTGCGATGGGGCGACGCGCCCGCCGATGACCTGGCGATCCAGGCCGGGAGTGGAGAGATGACCGTGCCCGCGCCATCCTCCTGGCAGCCAGGCCATTTCGCCGCCGAGACCGGCCTCCTTTACGACACCGCCAGCCAGTCGGTCAGCACGGTCACGACCACGGCGCAGGAGAGTGCGGCCGACCGGGCGATCCGGCTGCGCGAAATGATCCGGGCCGCGCTCCGCGATACGGAGTGGACGCAGCTGCCCGATACAGCCCTGACCCCGGCCGAGATCGCCGAGGCGGCCGCCTGGCGCGCCGGCCTGCGCGCCATTCCCCAGACCCCCGGCTGGGAGGCCGGCACCTACGATTTCACCCATCCCTGGACGGAGTTCTGACATGACCCTCTATTCCGCTGGCACGCTCGGTCTGGTAAACGGCTCGACGGGCGTCACCGGCACCGGCACCGCCTGGGTCGGCGTCCTGCGGCCGGGCTGGCTGCTCATGATCCCGGGAAAGCCCCCGGTCCTCGTGCAGTCGGTCCAGGCCGCCGGCAGCCTGACCCTCGCGCGGCCTTACCAGGGCACCACCCGGACCGGCGTCGCCTATGACGCCGTCGCCACGCGAGGCGAACTCGCAGCCTTTCTCTCGCAGCTGCAGACGGTACTGATGTCGATGCAGGCCACGATCGACGGTCCGGGCGCCGGAAAATTCGCGGACGGCACCGCTGCGACGCCGGGCCTCCGATTTGCCGCAGACGAGGACAGCGGTCTGCGCAGGAAAGCGCCGAACCGGCTCGCCCTCGTGACCGGCGGGGCCGACCGGCTTGAGATCGACAATAGCGGCGCGACTTTGACTGGCCTGCTCACCGGCACCGCCGTGATGCAGTCGCAGACCGACGCGACTCCGGGCCGGCTGATGAAGACGGGCTCTTTCGGCTTCGGTGGACTATTGCCACTGCTGCTCGATTTCAGCGTCGTCGATCAGTCCATCATCCCGGGATTTACGCCTATGACGTGGCGCTCGGCAGTACGGGCGGCCCAGCCGGTGTCTATCGCGGATCGCTCCAGCACCTGCGACGCGCCTCGACCTGGGGCAAGACCCAGCTGCTCGTGGTCGAGAGCGCCACCGCCGCCTCGGCTGTGGCCGGCATGGCATATACCCGCTCGCGCAGCAACGGCGCTTGGTCGCCCTGGTTCTGCGGCGGGGTGGCCGGCAGCGGCAGCAATGCCAATGGGCGGTACGTGCGGTTTGCCGACGGGACGCAGACCTGCACCGGCCTGGTCACGCTGGCCTGCAGCGGGGTGGCGGGCATTCTCACGGCAATATGGACCTATCCCGCCGCCTTCTCCGCCCCGCCGACCACGAGCTTCATTTCCCGGACCAGCGGCAGTGACTACACGAATGTGGGCCTCCGCGGCATGGGCGACCGCGTCGTCTATCCCGGGACCCTGACCGCCGTTCTCAACCAGTATTCCGCCCCCGGAGCCTCCGGCAC
>JACSRN010000114.1 GCA_014879735.1 Paracoccaceae bacterium | reverse complement strand
CGTCTGGCCCGGCAGCTTGCCCTTCTTGCGGATCGGCACGAAGCCGGTCGAAAGCTGATGCGCCACCGCCCCGCCCAGGATGAAGCCCCGCGCCTCCAGCCCCGCCACCTTGTCGATCCGCATCCCGGCATAGGGTGCCAGCAACTGGTCGACGCACATGCGAAAGCCGCGCGGATCGGCAAAAAGGGTGGTCACGTCGCGAAAGAGGATTCCCTCATGCGGAAAGTCGACGATGGTGCGGATATAGTCCTTGACGGTCTTGGTCATGGCGGCCTCGGAACAGGGTGACGGGCCTCGATAGCATCAGCCGGAAGACCGCGACAAGCGTGGCGGATCCGGCCGGGCGGCGAACCTGGCGGCAAAGCTGGTGGCGAATGGGGCAGGCAGGGGATGGCGGCCTTGCACTCGGGCCGGGCCGCTGGCATCGGTCCGGGGCGAAGACGGCGCGCCGCCGCCGGTCCGGCCTTGGCCGGGCGGTCACAGCACCCGCCCGGCCACCGCGTCAAGCTTTGCCAGCAGGTCGGGATCGCGGCGGTCCGGTGCCGTCATCAGCGCATGGCCCAGCGCGTGGTCGCAGCCCTGCGGACAGGCCCCGCGTGCGGCGCCGAGCCGACCGGGCAGCGCCGCCACCGTCGCCCGCGCCGCCGCGGCATTTGCCGTCAGCGTGGCGATCACCGCCGTCACATCCACCGCATCGTGATCGGGATGCCAGCAGTCGTAATCCGTCACCATGGCCAGCGAGGCATAGCAAAGCTCGGCCTCGCGGGCGAGCTTGGCCTCGGGCATGCCGGTCATGCCGATCACATCGGCGCCCCACTGCCGGTACAGCCGGCTTTCGGCCAATGTGGAGAATTGCGGCCCCTCCATGGCGAGATAGATCGCCCCCTCGTGCACCCGCAGGCCCGCACCGCGGGCGGCGCCGGCTGCCAGTGCTGCGAGGCGGCCACAGGTCGGATGGGCAAAGCCGACATGGGCGACGCAGCCTTCGCCGAAGAAGCTTTTCTCGCGGGCGAAGGTGCGGTCGATGAACTGGTCCACCAGGACGAAATCGCCGGGCGCCAGATCCTCGCGCAGCGATCCCACGGCCGATACCGCCAGGATGTCGGTGCAGCCCACCCGTTTCAGCGCGTCGATATTGGCGCGATAGGGGACCGAGGTCGGGCTGTGGACATGCCCCCGCCCGTGCCGTGGCAGGAAGGCCACCGGCACCCCGCCAAGCCGCCCCATCAGCAGCTCGTCCGAGGGCCGGCCCCAGGGCGATTTCACCTTCACCCAGGAGGCGCCCTCCAGCCCCTCGATCTGATAGACCCCAGATCCGCCGATGATCCCGATCATGGTCTGCATGGCATCGCCCCCCGGTTGTATCGCCCGCGCGACGATATCGCGACGCGGCGCGGCGGAAAAGGGTCGGTCGCGGTCAGTCCGGGTTGTTGCGCTGGATCACCCCGGTTGCCGCGGCAAGGCCAAGGCTGGTGATGACATAGCCCAGCCCCTGCACCAGCCAGGTCAACAGCCGGGCGATCCAGCCGGCCCAGCTTGCCGTCGTGGCCGACCAGCTGGATTGCTGGCCCAGATCGACGAGGGGCAGGTAGACGTCGAGGGCGAAGGCTGCGGCATAGAAGGTTTCGTAATGCGAGGCGGCGGGGGCCAGATCTCCCGCCGCCGGCCAGCTCAGCGCCGGGGCGCGGGGGTCCCGCGCAAAGGCCGCCGCCCATTCCTGCGAGGTCAGGATGACGGCATCCGACGGCACCATTGCGCCCATGCGCCACAGGAAGGTGTAGAACAGGAATGCCAGGGCCACGATGCCCAGCGACAGATAGAGCGCCCGCTCCGGCGCATAGCCAAAGCCGGTGGCGCGGTCGATCACCCAGGATCCGGCCCGCGCGGCCGTCATCCGCAGCCAGATCCAGCCGGCATCGCCTCGCTCCATCGGCCCGCCCTCCAGCGCCCGGCGATATTCGCCGCGGTCGGCGGCAAGGCGATGGCGCGCAAGCTGCCGCTCGCGTTCCAGCAGCACCCGGCGCGCCTCGGCCGCATGGCCCATCTCGCGCAGGACGCGGGCAAGCTGGCTGTAGGGCTGGGGGTGGAAGTCGCCAGGCCAAGGCGCCGAACCGATCTCCAGCCAGCGCCGACGTGCCGAAAAGCTGGTGGGGGCGTCGCCGGAAATCCGGTCATAGGTGAAGCCATTCAGGACCAGGCATTGGGGATCGGTCGGCCAGTACCGGGGATCGTCAACCAGGTCTTCGGCATGCGCAGCGGTCAGGTTTATTCTACCTTTCGGTGGGATGAGATGGCGAAAAACCAGTGATCCCGCGACCTCCAGCTTCGCGGCCTGGAGCGCCGCCAGAGGAAATCCGGCAGCGCTTGTTCCGCCATCGAGCGTTGCGTCTTCAAGACTGAGCTCTCCTTTGACTTGCGCGCCGGCAAGGTCGACCATGCCGATGGTCGTGACGCCTTCAAAAAAGGCGCCCTGTCCGATCTTCGCGCTATTCGCGTTTAGTGATAGGCCACCGTTTCCGTTCAGTCCCGCCCCCCGAACGCTGAATTGCCCATCGATCCTTGCCCCGGGCAGAGCGATCGTTCCGGTCGCGATGACACGGTCGAGGTACAGACCCCGCACAATCTGCATGCCCCGGCCGGCCAATGCCTGTTCGCTTTCACCGTTCAACAATGCGTCCCAGCAGCCGAATTGCCCGCCGATCCATGCGCCGGCCAGGCTGACCGTGCCGGTGGATACCGCCCGGGACAAATACAGCTCCGAGTCGATCCGTACGCCGGGCGCCAACAGCCCGGGGAAGGCGCTCGACTCGAGCGAGAGGAGCCGCAGATGCGCTTGGTAGAAGCTGGGCTCTTCCTCGAAATGGCAAAATTCGAAGCAGGTCTGCCCGCGGGCGGCGCAGAAGGCGAGGTCGAGCCTGCCGGCGATCCAGCCGCCGACGAGGACAACGCCCCTTTCGTGCAGCCCGCAGGCCGGGGTGGCGCCGAGGATGAGAAGGCGCAGCAGGGCGGCCCGGATCCGATTGGCCTCGCTGGCGGCCGCCGGGAGTTCCGGCGCCTCGGGATCGCAGAGCAAGCAGAGTTCACCCGCCCGGACGGAGGCGATCAGGTGCCGTTCCGCCGCGGTCGGGCTTGCCGTTTCCTCGAATTCCTTCACGCTTCGGAACATCACGGCCCCCCTGCTGCAAGCGTGGTGATTTCGCGGCTGGCGCGCAAGAGGCTGCGAGGTCGGGCGGCGACCGGCCTATTGCGGGACGCCGCGCTGGATGATGCCGGTCGCCGCCGCCGCCGCCAGGGCCGAGACCGCCCAGCCGGCCAGCACCAGGGGCCAGCGCGCCCACCACAGCGTGAAGCCCCAGAAACCGCGCCCGGCCGTTGGCGACCAGGTGGCGGTCTGGCCGAAATCCGGCACCGGCACCACCAGATCGGCGCCCCAGGCCAGGGGCTGGAAGGTTTCCCAGTCGACGCCCGCGCCGCCGGCCGCGTTCCAGGCGGCGGCCGGGTTTTGCAGGCAGCCCGGAAAGGGCGTGGGCACGCAGTCGCGGGCCAGGACGGACTGCCAGCTTTCCGAGGCCGCCACCAGGTCGTTGGCAGGCGCCATGCTGCCCTCGGTCCAGGCGGCCTGGGCCATCGCGGCGGCGATCAGGATCAGCCCGGCGATCCAGTAGAGCGAGCGGAACGGCGCAAAGCCATAGCCGATGACGGCATGGGCGGCCGCGTCCCAGCCATAGTCAAAGCCGTTCTGCAACCTTGCGGCGACCCGCTTGCGTGGGGTCGTGGCGGCGGCCAGCGCCGCGCGCCGGCGCGCCTGGCCCTTCAGCCGCGCCTGTTCCTCCATGATCCGCCGTGCCTCGGCCTCATGGCCCATCGCATGCAGGACACGCGCGCATTGGCCATAGGGCTGCGGCAGGAAGCGGCCGTCCTTCCTGGCGACGCGGGCCAGCCAGGCCAGCCGCATGGCCGCATCGGTCGGGGCGCCGCGGGTGATGCGGTCATAGGTGAAACCGTCGAGATAGGTCCGCTCGCCATCGGGCCAACTGGCCAGATCGTCGACCAGATCGCCGACATGGGCCGAGGGCAGATACAGGGTGCCGGCGCGGACGGTCACGTTCTGCCAGAAGAATTCGGCGCCGACCTGCATCCGTTGCGCCGCCAGCGCATGACCGCCGGGATTGTCGAATTCGGCCGAGGCGCAATCAAGCTGCCCGCCGATCCGGGCGCCGGACAGCCGCACCTCGCCTTCGGCGTGAAACGGCAGAGCGCCCTGATCGCGGAAGATCGCGTCGCCGGCGATCCGCGCGCCCTGCAGCGTCAGGGCAATGCCGCCGGGATTGTGGAACCGCGCACCGTCACAGGCAAGCTGGCCGGCGATCTCGGCCCCCGACAGGCTGGCCTCGCCATCGCAGACAAAGGCCGTGCCATCGGCGGCGCGCAGATAGGCGCTGGCGCCGATCCGCGCGCCCTGGGCGGTCAGGCCCCGCAGCGCGGCCGCATGCAGCGCAAGCTGGCCGCCGATGACGGCATGGGCGAAGGACAGCCGCCCGGTGGCGCGGATGCCGATCAGGAAGGCAGAGCCGGCAATGGTCGCGCCCTCGGCCATCAGTCCCGGCAGGAGGCTGCCGTTCAGCACCAGTTGGACAAAGCCCGCCCGCCGCGCGGCAATGGCATGGCTGAAGACGCAGGCGCGCAGGTCGGTCTCGCCCCGTGCCTCGCGGAAGGACAGGACCAGCGGTCCCTCGACCACCGCACCGACCAGCCGCACCCCCTCGGGCGCGACGGGGGCCGCGGCCGAGCCGCCGCAGATCAGATGTGCCAGCAGCGCGGCGCGCACCCGTGGCGCGGCGGGATCGCCCGGGTCGGGGCGCGTGGCGGCAAGCTGGCATGGCGTTCCGGCGGCGGCATGGGCAAGCAGCGCGCGCTCGGCGGGATTGGGGCTGGCAAGAAGGGCGGCAAGATCGTCTGTCATCCTGGGTGCGACTATTCCGCTTTGGCGCCGGGCCGCAAGCGGTGGCGGATTTCCCGCAGTGAATTTTGCCACCGCCCCCGGGCGGCGCCGGCCTTGCACCGGCGCGCGGCTGGGGCTAGGAAGCGGCGATTTCGGCGGGCCCGAGGAGTAAGTCCATGCCGCTTCTGGTGATGAAATTCGGCGGGACCTCCGTCGCGAACCTCGAACGCATCGAGAATGCGGCGCAGAAGGTGCAAAAGGAGGTCGAGCGCGGCTATGACGTGATCGTCATCGTCTCGGCCATGTCGGGCAAGACCAACGAACTGGTCGGCTGGGTCGAGGGCACCTCGAAGCTGTATGACGCGCGCGAATACGATGCCGTGGTGGCAAGCGGCGAGAATGTCACAGCCGGGCTGATGGCGCTGCGCCTGCAGGAGATGGGCGTCCCCGCGCGCAGCTGGCAGGGTTGGCAGGTGCCGATCAACACCACCTCGGCACATGGTTCGGCCCGCTTCGTCTCGATCCCGCGCGAGAATCTTGATGCCAAATTCGCCGAGGGCTTCAGGGTTGCCGTGGTCGCGGGGTTCCAGGGCATCTCGCACGAGGGCCGGATCACCACCCTGGGCCGCGGCGGCAGCGACACGACGGCGGTGGCCTTCGCCGCCGCCTTCGGCGCCGAACGCTGCGACATCTACACCGATGTGGACGGCGTCTACACCACCGACCCGCGGGTTTCGGCCAAGGCGCGCAAGCTGGAGAAGATCGCCTTCGAGGAGATGCTGGAGCTTGCCTCCCTCGGGGCCAAGGTGCTGCAGACCCGTTCGGTGGAACTGGCCATGCGCTACAAGGTGCGCCTGCGCGTTCTGTCGTCCTTTGAAGAGACCGACGAGACCAGCGGAACGCTGGTCTGCGACGAGGAGGAAATCATGGAATCGAAAGTCGTCTCCGGTGTGGCCTTCTCGCGCGAGGAAGCCAAGATCACCCTCTCCACCATCGAGGACCGCCCCGGCGTCGCCCAGGCGATCTTCGGTCCGCTGGCCGAGGCGGGGGTGAACGTGGACATGATCGTCCAGAACATCAGCGAAAAGGACTATGACGAGCGCCATTCGGTCGCCGTCACCGACATGACCTTCTCCTGTCCGATCAACCAGGTCCCGCGGGCGAAGAATGCGATGGAAGAGGCGCAGGCCCGTGGCGAGATCCGCTATGACGAGCTGATCGTCGACACCGAGGTGGCCAAGGTCTCGGTCGTGGGGATCGGCATGCGCAGCCATGCCGGCGTGGCCGCCCGGATGTTCCGGGCGCTGGCGGACGAGGGGATCAACATCAAGGTCATCTCCACCAGCGAGATCAAGATCTCGGTGCTGATCGACCGCAAATACATGGAACTGGCGGTGCAGGCGCTGCACGACGCCTTCGGGCTGGAAAAGGCCTGAAGAAAAGGCCTGAAGACCGGGCCACTTGCGCGCGCGCGCCCCGCAGCCCGCGAGGCTGGGCTGCGCGTTCGGGGCGCGCGGCGGATTTCATGGCCGCCGGATGCCGGCTGCCGAAAGAGGCCCGGCCGGACACTGGTCCTTCGGATAGGGCCCGTCGGATGGCGGCCCGTCGGACACTGGTCCGTCGGATAGGGGCTCCGCCGGATAGGGGTCCGTCGGATCTGCCTCAGGCCTGCCGGATCGAGACCAACCGATAGCGCTGCCCGCCCAGCGTTCCATCCTTCGGGTAGAACTGCCGCCTGACGCGGTTGCTCTGGTTGCCGCCCAGGACTTCGATCTGGTCGCCCAGATCGCGGCACAGGAAACCGACATGGCCGCCTGCGCCGATCCGCTCGAAGACGACAATGTCGCCCTCTTTCGGGCTTGTCGCCGCGACGCCCCAGTCGGCCCAGCTCAGGGCCCATTGGCTGTTCGTGCCGATCATCCCGGCGGCCTCGACGGCATAGTTGACGAAGGCCGAGCACCAGGGAACGGAATCGGCCGTGCCGGCATTCATGTTCGTCGACTGATGATACATCACGATGCGCGGGTTGTTGGCGGAACCGGGGAATTCCGCAACCCCCAGGGCCAGTTCGGCCTTGGCGATGTCATAGGGCGACAATGATGCCGCCGAGATGGCGGCTGGCGCGGGAAACCCGCCCGACACGGCGGCAAGAAAGCCGCCATACATGTAGCCATCGGCGCTGCCATCGCCATTGGTATCGACCAGGACCCATTTGTCCTCGGTGTGCAGCCCGTGGACAAGACTGCCGTAGGGCAGGCTGCGCTCGACCGGAAAGGATTCGCCCGGGCCGCGGCGGAGATTCAGCCCGCCGCTGGCGATCACCTCCATCAGCGCCGGCGTCGCGCCGACATTGGCCAATACGCTGTCCTGGCCGGGAACGAACTGCCCGAAATCCGGCCAGGCGGCCGAAACCACGTTGCCGTCATGGGAAACCGGCGCGGCGACGGGCGGCCATTTCTGCAGCAATGCCCATTTCTCGGTTTTCAGCAGATCCTTGGTTCCGCTCCAGCCCGAGGCGGCGGCAAGCCAGATGTGGCTGGCGTAGCCCGCATCCTGAACCGTCCTGCCGACCAGACCCGACCCATAGACGCCCACCCGGAACTGCCCGGCAAAATCGTGGTGAATTGCCGAGAAATAGCTCCGGATCGTGGCGATATGTCCGGGGTCGACATAATCATGATCAACGGCGAAATAGATCACCGCCCCCCCTGGCTGGCCGATCTCGGCCGCCAGCTGCAGGGCACGCGCGGCATCGGAATGACCGCTGGCGACATCGAGGTCGGAAATTTTGCCACCGCTTCCACCGCCCTGCTGGAAAACGGTGCACAGCGACAGGCCCGCCGCGGCAATGGCCTGCGCCTCGGCCGGGGAAACCCGTTTTTCAGGAAGTTTCGTCGAATTGGAATGATTGAAATAGCGGATGACCGTCTGGACATTGCCGGACTTCAATTCCGCAAGATGCTTGGTAACGCGCCATGGCGTATCGATAACCTGGAACATCGGAAATCTCCAATTGCATGATGAAACAATGTCGGTGAACGCTGCAGGATCCTGAAAAGCGGGATCTGGCTGCCGTATGAAAATGAATATTCGAATCAGGATCCAATCCTGCAATTCTAGGCTGAAATGAAACTCTTGGGAATATGATTCAAATTTGCCGGCCGGGCGGCCTTACAGGCATCCGCTGCCCGCTTTTGCGGCGCCTGCCGGGTGATCGCCGCGCCCGTGATCGCCCGGCCCGCCAGCGCCTTGACAGGCCGACACCAGATCGCGGCATGCTATGGTCATCTGGCTGCATGCGCAGTAGCTTGACCGCAAGAGTGACGGGAACCCAGAGCCTCATGCCCGATCGTAGCGAAAGCGACAGCCGCAAACTTCTGCGCCGCCTGCGCGACGTCCTTGCCATGCCCGGCGCAGGGCAGGACCGGCTGGACCGCATCACCCATCTGATCGCCGATTCGATGCGGACCGAGGTCTGCTCGATCTATCTCTTCCGCGATGCCGAGACGCTGGAACTTTGCGCGACCGAGGGGCTGAAGAAGGAATCCGTCCACCAGACCCGCATGCGGCTGGGCGAGGGCCTTGTCGGGCGCGTCGCGCGCATGGGCCAGCCGGTCAACACCGCCAATGCGCCGGCGGCAAAGGGCTTTCGCTACATGCCCGAGACCGGGGAGGAGCTGTTCTCCTCGTTTCTCGGCGTGCCGATCCAGCGCGTAGGCGAAAAGCTGGGCGTCCTTGTCGTGCAGTCCAAGACCGCACGCGAATTCTCGGAAGACGAAATCTATGCCGTCGAGGTCGTGGCGATGGTGCTGGCCGAAATGACCGAGCTTGGCGCCTTTGGCGGCGACGACAGTTCGCTGCGCGCCCGACACCGCCAGCCGGTGATGTTCCGCGGCGGTACGGGGCAGGAGGGTGCGGCAGAGGGCCGCGTCTGGCTGCACGAGCCGCGCGTCGTGGTCACAAATCCGGTGGCCGACGATCCGCTGACCGAAATCGACCGCATCCGCGAGGCGGTCGGCCGGCTGCGCATCTCGATCGACGACCTTCTTGCCGCCGAACAACTGGACAAGGAACAGAAGCAGGTCCTGGATGCCTATCGGATGTTTGCCCAGTCGCGCGGCTGGCTGCGCCGGATGGAGGAGGACATCATGCGCGGCCTGTCGGCCGAGGCTGCGGTGGAAAAGGAGCAGTCCACCGCCCGCGCCCGGTTGGAACAGGTGCAGGATCCCTACCTGCGAGAGCGGATGCATGACATCGACGATCTGTCGAACCGGCTGCTGCGCATCCTGACGGGGCAGGGGCGCGACACCGGCGCCGAGATGCCCGACAATCCGGTGCTGGTCGCGCGCAACATCGGGCCGGCGGAACTGCTCGACTACGGGCGCAACCTTCGCGGCGTGGTGCTGGAGGAAGGTTCGGTCGGCAGCCATGCCGCCATCGTGGCCCGCGCGCTGGCCATCCCGCTGGTCATCCATGCCGGCAACATCACCTCCGAGGCGTTGAACGGCGATCCGATTCTGGTCGACGGCGACCAGGGCGTGGCGCATCTGCGCCCCGAGGAAACCGTGGTGCGCGCCTTCCGCGACAAGATCGCGATGCAGGCCGAGGCGCAAAAGCGCTATGCCTCGCTGCGCGAACTGCCGGCCACCACGACAGACGGCGTCACCATCTCGCTCAACATGAATGCCGGGCTGATGGCGGATTTGCCAAGCCTGCGGGGCTCGGGCGCCGAGGGCGTCGGGCTGTTTCGCACCGAGTTGCAGTTCCTGGTCCGCAGCCAGATGCCCAAGCGCGCCGAACTGGCAGCGCTTTATGCCCGGGTCATGGATGCAGCGGGCGACAAGCGCGTGACCTTTCGCACGCTCGACATCGGTTCGGACAAGGTGCTGCCCTATATGAAGCCCAATGACGAGCCGAACCCGGCCATGGGCTGGCGGGCCATCCGCGTCGGCCTCGACAAGCCCGGGGTGCTGCGCATGCAGTTGCAGGCGTTGATCCGGGCCTCGGCGGGGCGGCCGCTGACGGTGATGTTTCCCTTCATCGCCGAACAGAGCGAATTCCTGGCGGCACGGTCGCATCTGCTGCGCGAGATCCATCGCGAGAAATCGCTGGGCCATCCGGTGCCCGAGCGGCTGGAGATCGGCGCAATGTGCGAGACGCCGAGCCTGGCCTTCGCGCCGCGATCCTTCTTCGAACTGGCCGATTTCATCTCGATCGGCGGCAACGACCTGAAGCAGTTCTTCTTTGCCGCCGACCGCGAGAACGAACGGGTGCGCCGCCGCTACGACACGCTGAACCTGTCGTTCCTGGACTTCCTGGAAGGCGTGGTGAAACGCTGTGCTGCCACCGCAACGCCGCTGTCCTTCTGTGGCGAGGATGCGGGCCGGCCGATCGAGGCGCTGGCCTTTGCGGCGTTGGGGTTCCGGCTGCTGTCGATGCGGCCGGCCTCGATCGGGCCGGTCAAGGCGCTGCTGCGCCGGGTCGAGCTTGCGCAGGCGCGGGCGGTGATCGAAGCGGCCCGTGCCGCCGGCGACGAAAGCGCCCGGCCGCGGTTGACGGCCTGGCTGTCGTCGCAACCCGACTGACTGCCGGATCCCGCGGTTTGTCCGCGACCTGAAGCTGCGGTCCGTTCCAGGATCGGCCCTGACGGGGCCGAGACGCCGGCACTTCGGGCGCTGTCGCGGCCGGCTGGCTTTTGCATCGGCCCGGCCGAGAGGCAGCCCCCCACCCAGCGGGGAGGGCCGGAGAGCACGCCGGCCTCGCATCCTGCGCCGGCGGGCGGCAGCATCCGGTTATCTGCCCCCGACCGATCCACCCCATGCCCGGGCGGCATATATCGGCGTTCAGGCCGCGGGAAATGCAAAAGGCCCGGGTGGACATCCGTTCCGCCCGGCACCCTTGGCCGGCGGGGAACGTGATCACGCCCCGGGGGCTGCGCGGCTGCTGCTGCGGCGGGACGGCGTTCTTGCGCATTTGGCCAGATGGTCCGGGCCTTGTCCTGTCGAACGGGCCTCCGCGGCTGCTCCGGCCCCGGACCCACGCGACCCAGCCATGGGGTGCCAGCGCCGAACACCGGGCGCAACAGGGCGAAAAGCCGGCTTTGCGGCCAAACTGCCGGCACCACGGCGATGCCCGAACCGCGCGGGAAATCCGGGCTGTGCCGCAGCAGGGTGGCAATCGCCGCCGGCCGCGGCCGCCCGGCCATCGTGCCGCGGGCTCAGTCGTCGGCGCCGAGGTATTTTCCCGCCTCCTTGCGGGCGAAGGCCTTCATCGCCGGGCCGTGTTCGGCCAGAAACAGCCGGGTGCGAACGGGATCATGTTTCGACAGGTCGCGCAGCCACCAGGCGACGGCCTTCTGGATGAACCAGTCGCGGTCCGTCACATAGCCCGCGGCCCAGCCAAGAATGCGCTCGCGCCGCGCGGCATCCGCGGCGGAGAGATGGTTGAGCTTGGCCCAGGGCAGCGTCATCACCAGCGTCGCGCGGCGGGTCCAGAGATGGGGCGAGGTGGTCCAGCCCTCCACCTCGTCCAGCCGCGCCGGATCGGCGACCAGCCGCCGCGCGCCGGCATCCGCCGCGTGATCGGCAATGGCCCAGCCGTCGAACTGCGGCACCCAGGACGCGATCAGCCGCCAGACCCCGTCATCCGGGCGGATCCGCGCCTGAACCAGCAGTTTCGCCGCAGCGATCCGGGTCTCGTGGATATCCATCCGCCACAGCGCATCGGTCAGCGCCAGGCGGTCCTCGACCGTCATCGTCTCGCGCCAGGCCTTGGTCAGTTCGGTGATCCGCGGCACCGGCACGCCCAGAACGCGCCGCGCGGTGCGGTGATAGGCAGCTTCGGCCAGGGCGCGCACCGGGTCTTCCTCGGCCTCCAGCGCGGCCAGTGCGGCTTCGGGGGTCATGGCCGGGCCTCCGGTCCTGCCGGTGCGCCGCCGGACGTATGGCGCCGCCCGTCCGGCCGCTGTCCGGTGGCGACCAGGACCGCCCCCTGATCGGGTTTGCGGGCGGGTTTGCGGGCCAGCCGGCCGGCCCGCGGATGCTGCAGCGGCATGGCCGTCATTCCACCGTCACCGATTTGGCCAGATTGCGTGGCTGGTCCACATCCGTCCCCTTGGCGATGGCGGTATGATAGGCCAGAAGTTGCGCCGGAACCGCATAGAGGATCGGCGCCCAGAGCGGATCGACCTGCGGCAAGGCGACGGTCTTCCAGCAGCCGGCGCCGGCCTCTGCCACCCCTTCGGCATCCGACAGCAGCACCACCTTGCCGTGCCGCGCCATCACCTCCTGCATGTTCGAGACGGTCTTGTCGAACAGCGCATCCGTCGGTGCCAGGACGATCACCGGAACACTGGCGTCGATTAGCGCGATGGGGCCATGCTTCAGTTCGCCCGATGCATAACCTTCGGCGTGTATATAGCTGATTTCCTTAAGCTTGAGGGCACCCTCCAGCGCCAGGGGGAACATCGGTCCGCGGCCAAGGAACAGGACGTCGTCGGTCTTGGCCAGGGCTTCGGCAATCTTCGCCACCGGCTCCGACAGCGCCAGCGCCGCGTTCATCAACCCCGGCAGCGCCCGCAGCGCAGCCAGCCGCGCCCCCAAGGTTTCCGTATCGATCCGGCCACGGTCGACGGCCGCCTTCAGCGCCATCAGCGCCAGCACCGTCAACTGGCAGGTGAAGGCCTTGGTCGAGGCGACGCCGACCTCGATTCCGGCCAGGATCGGCAGCGCCAGGTCGCTCTCCCGGGCAATGGAGGAGGTGGGCACGTTCACCACCGAGACGATCCTTGCCACCTTCTCGCGCACATGCCGCAGCGCCGCCAGCGTATCGGCCGTCTCGCCCGACTGGCTGACGAAGACCGCCATCGCCGCGGGCGAGAGCACCGGGTCGCGATAGCGGAATTCCGAGGCGACATCGATCTCGGCGGGCAGGCCGGCGATCTGCTCGAACCAGTATTTCGCCACATGGCAGGCATAGGAGGCGGTGCCGCAGGCTACCAGAAGAACGCGGTCTATACCCTTGAAATCCAGCCCTTCCGGCAGATTCAGCCCGGCGCCGGCATAATGTTTCAGCGCCTCTGCCACCACCACGGGCTGCTCGGCAATCTCCTTGGCCATGAAATGCTTGTAGCCGGCCTTCTCGATCCGGGCGCTGTCGAGCTGGATGCGCGTCTCCGGCCGGTTGGCGCGGCGGCCCCGGGCATCGAAGATCTCGGCGCCGCTGCGGGTGATCACCGCCCAGTCACCCTCCTCCAGATAGGTGATGCGGTCGGTCATCGGTGCCAGTGCGATGGCATCCGACCCCACGAACATCTCGCCCTCGCCCCAGCCGATGGCCAGGGGCGAACCCTTGCGCGCGCAGATCAGCAGGTCGTCCTGGCCGTCAAACAGGAGGCACAGCGCAAAGGCACCGTGCAGCCGCGCCAGCGTCCGGCGCACGGCCTCGGTCGGGGTCGCGCCATCGTCCAGCGCCTGGTGCAGCAGCAGCGCCACGGTCTCGGTGTCGGTTTCGGATTCCGCAGCATAGCCCGCTGCTGCAAGTTCGGCGCGCAACTCCTTGAAATTCTCGATAATTCCATTGTGCACCACCGCCACGCCACCCGCGCGATGCGGATGCGCATTCTTCACCGTCGCCGCACCATGGGTGGCCCAGCGGGTGTGGCCGATGCCGGATTTTCCGGCCAGCGGCTCATGGACCAGAAGATCCGACAGATTCACCAGCTTGCCCACCGCCCGGCGGCGATCCAGCCGGCCGCGGTTCACCGTGGCGATGCCCGCGCTGTCATAGCCGCGATATTCCAGCCGCTTCAGCGCCTCGACCAGCAGCGGCGCCACCTCGTGATTTCCCAGCACCCCGACGATACCGCACATGGGTTCAGCCTTTCGTCCCGGCGGCCTTGGCCGCACGCAGTTTCTCGAACAGTCGGATCGCAAGACCCGGCTTCACCACCTGCTCGGCCCGCGCCAGCGCCAGGGCGCCGGCCGGCACATCGTCGGTGATGACCGAGCCCGAGCCGGTCAGCGCCCCGTCGCCCACCCGGACCGGCGCCACCAGCATGGTGGCCGAGCCGATGAAGGCGCGCTTGCCGATCTCGGTCCGGTGCTTCATCACGCCGTCATAGTTGCAGGTCACGGTTCCCGCGCCGATATTGGTGAACTCGCCGACATGGGCATCGCCCAGATAGGTCAGATGCCCGACCTTCACGCCCTCGTCGAGGATCGCATTCTTGATCTCGACGAAATTGCCGACATGCACGTCCTCGGCCAGTTCCGCGCCGGGCCGCAGCCGGGCAAAGGGGCCGACATCGGCCCCGCGCGAGACATGGCAGCCCTCGAGATGGCAGAACCCGCGGATCTCTGCCCCCGATTCGATGGTGACGCGCGGGCCGAACAGCACATGCGGCCCGATGATCGCATCGCGGCCGACGACGGTGTCCAGCGCGAAGAACACCGTCTCCGGTGCGGTCAGCGTGACGCCGTTTTCCAGCGCCTCGGCACGGGCGCGGGCCTGGAAGGCAGCCTCGGCGCCGGCAAGCTGCTGGCGGGTGTTGACGCCCAGCGTCTCGTCCTCGGGGCAGATCACCACCCCGGCCGACAGGCCGCGGGCGCGGGCGATCTCGACCACGTCGGTCAGATAATATTCGCCGCTGGCGTTCTGGTTGCCGATCGCCGCGATCAGCGCGAACAGCGTGCCGGCCTCGGCGCAGATCACGCCGGAATTGCACAGCGTGACGGCCCGTTCGGCCTCGGTCGCATCCTTCCATTCGCGGATGGCCAGCAGATCGTCGCCGGCGGTCAGCAGCCGACCATAGCGGCCGGGGTCGCGGGCGTGAAACCCCAGGACCACCACGGCATGGCGGGCGCGGGCCTCCAGCATGGCCTGCAGGGTCTCGGGGCGGATGAAGGGGGTGTCGCCATAGAGCACCATGGCCTCGCCGGGCGCCCCGGCCAGCAGCGGGCGCGCCATGTCGACGGCATGGCCGGTGCCTTTCTGCTCGTCCTGGATCACGACCTCGGCCGTTTCGTCAAAGGCGCGCGCGGCCGCGGCCACCGCCTCGGCGCCATGGCCCGCAACCACGACCAGGCGCTCGGGCGACAGGCTGGCCGCGGTCGCCATCGCATGATGCAGCAGCGGCGCCGCTGCCACCCTGTGCAGGACCTTGGGAAGGTCCGAATTCATCCTTGTCCCCTGACCCGCGGCCAGGATGATCGCCGAGACCTGCATGCTGCCCCTTTCCTTTGCTTGCCCGCCGTTCTACGCGGGGGGGACGGGGCCGCCAAGGGGCTCGGGCGTCACAGAGGATTGCGGCATGTTGCAGGGCAGATCTTGCGTGGTTTTCGACCTCGACGGTACGCTGGCCGATACTTCGGGCGATCTTCTCGCCGCCGCCAATGCCTGTTTCGGCGCCATGGGCGCGGGCGAGGTGCTCGGTCCCGGCGACGAGCTTACTGCGCTGAACGGCGGGCGGGCGATGTTGCGGGCGGGTTTTGCCCGGCTCGGCCGCCGCGTGGACGAGGCCGAGGTCGACCTCTGGTATCCGCGGCTGCTGTCGGCCTATGGCGATGCGATCGCCGTCCACACCCGGCTCTATCCCGGTGCCACGGCCGCGATCGAGGCGCTGCGCGGCACTGGCCATGCCGTCGCGATCTGCACCAACAAGCCCGAGGCGCTGGCCGACCGGCTGCTGCAGGTGCTGGGCGTGCGCAGCCTCTTTGCCGCGCTGATCGGCGCCGATACGCTGCCCACCCGCAAGCCCGATCCCGAACCCTACCGCCAGGCCGTCGCCCGCGCCGGCGGCACTCTCGCCCGCTCGATGCTGGTGGGCGATACCGAGACCGACCTGCGCACCGCCCGCGCCGCGGGGGTGCCGGTGGCGCTGGTGGGCTTCGGTCCGGAAGGGGCCGAGATCGCGCGGCTGTCCCCCGATGCGCTGCTGCACAGCTATGCCGATCTGCCCGAGCTCGTCGCCCGCTGGCTCGCCGCCCGCTGACCGATCTGCCCGCCGACCGGCCACCCGCCGACTGACCCGCCCCTCTTCCTCTTGACCCAAATACCCCGGGGGAGACGCCCCGAAGGGGCGGCGGGGGCGGCGCCCCCTTCCGGTCGCGCGCGGCCCACTTCCGAAACGCCGTGGCGGGCCGCCTCCCGGTTGCCGGCGGCTAGCCCAGCACCACCAGTGCATGGCGCTTGCGGCCGGCGGTCAGCTTCACCGGATCGGCCAGTTCACCCGCGCCCAGGCGCAGCCCTGCATCGGTGACGATCTCGTCGTTCATCCGCGCGCCGCCCTCGGCGATCAGCCGCTTGGCATCCTTGCCGCTGGCGGCCAGCCCGGCGCGGACGAAAAGCTGGACGATGCCCAGCCCCCCGGCCAGTTCCTCGGGCCGCAGCGTCACCGTCGGCAGATCCTCGCCGATGCCGCCGCGTTCGAACACCTCGCGCGCGGTGGCCTCGGCCGCCGCCGCCGCCTCGGGTCCGTGCAGCAGCGCGGTGGCCAGGTTCGCCAGCGTAACCTTGGCCTCGTTGATCTCGGCGCCCTGCAGCGCGCCAAGCCGGTCGCATTCCTCGACCGGCAGTTCGGTGAAGATCTTCAGGAACCGGCCGACATCGTCATCCGTGGTATTGCGCCAGAACTGCCAGAATTCGTAGGAAGACAGCATGTCGCCATCCAGCCAGACCGCGCCAGAGGCCGACTTGCCCATCTTGCGCCCGTCCGAGGTGGTCAGCAGCGGCGTCGTCAGCCCGTAGACCTCCCTGTCGATCACCCGGCGCGTCAGGTCGACGCCGTTGACGATGTTGCCCCATTGATCCGACCCGCCCATCTGCAGCAGGCATCCATAGCGGCGATTGATTTCAAGGAAATCGTAGGCCTGCAGGATCATGTAGTTGAATTCCAGGAACGACAGGCTCTGTTCCCGGTCCAGCCGCGATTTCACCGATTCAAAGCTCAGCATCCGGTTCACGCTGAAATGCCGGCCGATGTCGCGCAGGAAATCGAGGTAGTTCAGCCCGTCCAGCCATTCGGCATTGTTCAGCATGATGGCATCGCCCGGGCCGTCGCCGTATTGCAGGTACTTGGCGAACACCTGCTTCAGCCCGGCGATGTTTTCGTCGATCTTTGCCGGCGTCAGCAGCGGCCGCTCGTCGCTGCGAAACGAGGGATCGCCGACCTTTGTCGTGCCCCCGCCCATCAGGGTGATCGGCTTGTGGCCGGTTTTCTGCAGCCAGCGCAGCACCATGATGTTCACCAGATGGCCAACATGCAGGCTGGCCGCCGTGGCGTCATAGCCGATATAGGCGGGCACCACCGCGTTCAGCAGAGCCTCGTCCAGCGCCTGATAATCCGTGCAATCGGCGACAAAGCCGCGTTCGAACATCACGCGCAGGAAATCGGATCGGGGATGGTAGGCCATTTTGCGCTCCGCGCCTTGGTGCTTTATGTGGTGGTGCGTCAGTGGCGCGGGTATAGCGGAGCAGGGGCCGAAGGAAAAGATGGCGAAGACGCGGGATCAGGCGCCGATCTGGGCGCTGGGGGCGATGTCGGGTACCTCGCTCGACGGTGTCGATGCGGCGATGATCCTGACCGACGGGCACCGGGTGCTGGAGTTCGGGCCGCATGCCTACCGGCCCTATACGCCCGCCGAACAGGCGGTGCTGCGCGCAGCCCTTGGCCGATGGCCCGGAGAGCCGGGCGTGGCCGCCGCCGCCGAGGTGGTGGAGACCGCGCATGCCGAGCTGCTGTCGCGGTTCGAGGGCGCGGCGCTTGTCGGCTTTCACGGCCAGACCCTGGCGCATGACCCGGGCGGGCGGGGCACGCATCAGGCGGGCAACGGCGGATTGCTGGCCGAGGTGCTGGGCCTGCCGGTGGTCTGGGATTTCCGCAGCTCTGACGTGGCGCTGGGCGGGCAGGGGGCGCCGCTGGCGCCGTTCTATCATTTTGCGCTGGCGCGATATCTGGCGGCGGCAGAGCCGCTGGCCTTCCTGAACCTCGGCGGCGTCGGCAACCTGACCTGGATCGACCCCGCGCAGCCGGGGCCCGAGGTGCCGGGCGCGCTTCTTGCCTTCGACACCGGTCCGGCCAATGCGCCGCTGAACGACCTGATGCGTGCCCGCCTCGGGCTGGCGCAGGATGCGGGCGGGCGTGTCGCGGCGCGCGGTCGGGTGAAGCGCCCGGTGATCGAGGCCTTTCTCGATCATCCCTATTTCCTGAAGATTCCGCCGAAATCGCTGGACCGCGATGCCTTTGCCGCGCTGGGCGAGGCGGTGCGCCACCTTGGCACACCGGCGGCCGCCGCGACCCTGACCGCCGCCGCTGCGGCCGCCGTGGCAAGGGGCGTCGAGCATTTTCCCGCCCCGGTCTCGCGCCTGCTTGTCACCGGCGGCGGGCGGCTGAACCCGGTGCTGATGCGGCATCTTGCCCGGCAATTGCCCTGCCCGGTTGTGCCGGTCGAGGCGGCCGGCCTGAACGGCGACATGCTGGAGGCCCAGGCCTTCGCCTTCCTCGCGGTGCGGGTGGCGCGGGGGATGGCGACCTCCTGCCCCTCGACCACCGGCGTTGCGGCGAATGTGGGGGGGGGCCAGATCAGCCGCCCCGACGCGCCGGACGCGGAGCTGGCGGAACCGCCTGTCGCGACGCCGCGTTGATGCCCTGGCTTGCGCGGGGCTGGCCTGCGCGGGGCTGTGCTACCGAAAGGAGACCCTGCCATGGATATCCCGAAGAACACCATCTGCCTGTGGTATGAGGCCGAGGCCGAGGCGGCGGCACGGTTTTACGCCGAAACCTTTCCCGACAGCCGGGTGGACGGGATCTGGCGCGCGCCGGCCGACTACCCCTCGGGCAAGGCCGGCGACGTGCTGACCGTGCAGTTCACCGTGGCGGGGATCCGCTGCATCGGGCTGAACGGCGGCCCGGTCTTTCCGCAGAGCGAGGCATTCTCGTTCCAGATCTCGACCGAGACCCAGGCGGAAACCGACCGTTACTGGAACGCCATCGTCGGCAATGGTGGCAAGGAAAGCGCCTGCGGCTGGTGCAAGGACCGCTGGGGCCTGTCCTGGCAGATCACGCCGCGCGTCCTGACCGAGGCGATGGCCGAGGGCGGCGACGTGGCCCGCCACGCCTTTGCGGCGATGATGGAGATGACGAAGATCGACGTTGCCGCCATCGAGGCCGCCGTCCGCACCGCACGCGGCAGCGGAGGCTGATCCTGCAACGGGCGCCTGGCCGGGCGCCGTTTGCCGAAATTTCCGGCCGGCCCATCGTCCGCCGGAACATCCGGCCGGCCCATCGTCCACTGGCACATCCGGCCGGCCTGTTGCCCACGGGAACATCCGGCCGGCGCGTCGTCTACCGGACCATCCGGCTGGCTTGTCCGGTGCCCGGTGCCCTCTGCAAGCGCCGGGCCGCGCCGTCAGAGGAGCGCCTTGACGCGCGCCACGGTGGCTTCGGCCGTGATGCCGAATTCCTGATAGAGCCGCTCATAGGGTGCCGAGGCGCCGAAGCGCGACATCCCGATGAAATCGGCCTTGCCGTCGCGGCCGCGTTCGCCCAGCAGCCAGCGGTCCCAGCCCTGGCGCACCGCGGCCTCGATGCCGATGCGGACCGGGCCTGCGGGCAGTACCTTCCTGCGATAGGCCTCGTCCTGGGCCGCGAAAAGCTCCATCGAGGGCATCGAGACGACGCGGGTGCCGATCCCCTCGGCCTCCAGCGCCTCGCGGGCCTTGAGCGCGATCTCCACCTCCGATCCGGTGGCGATCAGGATCGCCTGCCGCTTGCCCGTCGCCTCGGCCAGCACATAGGCGCCCCTGGCCGACAGGTTCTGGCTGGTATGGGCCTTGCGCACCGGAGTGAGGGTCTGCCGGCTCAGCGCCAGGACCGAGGGCGTGCTCCGCTGCATCAGCGCCAGCTCCCAGCACTCCGCCACCTCGACCAGATCGGCCGGGCGGAAGACCAGCGTGTTGGGCGTGGCGCGGGAAATCGCCAGATGCTCGACCGGCTGGTGGGTCGGCCCATCCTCGCCAAGACCGATGGAATCATGGGTCATCACATAGATGACGGGCACGCCCATCAGCGCCGACAGGCGCATCGCGGGGCGGGCATAATCGGTGAAGGCCATAAAGGTGCCGGAATAGGGCCGCACGCCGCCATGCAGCACCATGCCGTTCATCGCTGCGGCCATGCCGTGTTCGCGGATGCCCCAGTTCATGTAGCGGCCCTTGCGGTCCTCGGGCGAGAACACGCCCAGATCAGGCGTCTTGGTGTTGTTCGAGCCGGTCAGGTCGGCCGAACCGCCAAAGGTTTCCGTCATCACCGGGTTTACCGCGGTCAGCACCTTTTCGCTGGCGCTGCGGGTGGCCATCTTGGCCGGCGCCTCGACGGCGGCCTTCTTCACCCCGCGGATTGCAGCGGCAAGCTTTGCCGGCGCCTCGGTCGCAAAGATCCGCGCGAATTCCGCCTGCCGGGCGGCCGACAGCGCGGCCAGCCGGCCCTCCCAGGCGACGCGCGCCTCGGCCCCGGGCTGGCCGAGCGATTCCCACCAGGCCTTGATCGCGGCCGGCACCTCGAAGGGGCCGGAGGTCCAGCCATAGGCATCCTTGGCAGCCTGCATCTGCGCCTTGTCGGTCAGTGCGCCATGGCCCTTTGCGGTATCCTGCGCGGCATGGCCAAGCGCGATATGGGTCTTGCAGGCGACCATCGCCGGGCCGGGGCTGGCCTTGGCGGCGGTGATGGCGCGGTCGATGTCGTCGGGGTCATGGCCGTCGCATTCGAACACATCCCAGCCAGAGGCGGCGAAGCGCGCCTTCTGGTCGGTGACATCGGCCAGCGACACCTTGCCGTCGATGGTGATGCCGTTGTTGTCCCACAGCACGATCAGCCGCGACAATTTCTGCTTGCCGGCGATGCCGATGGCCTCCTGGCTGACGCCTTCCATCAGGCAGCCGTCGCCGGCGATCACATAGGTGTGGTGGTCCTGGACCTTGGCCCCCCAGCGGGCGCGCAGGTGTTCCTCGGCCATGGCGAAGCCCACCGAATTGGCGATGCCCTGGCCCAGCGGGCCGGTCGTCGTCTCCACCCCCGAGACATGGCCGTATTCCGGGTGGCCCGCCGTGATCGCCCCCCACTGGCGAAAGTTGCGGATCTGGTCCAGCGTCACATCCGGGTAGCCGGTGAGATAGAGCAGCGCATAGATCAGCATCGAGCCATGGCCGGCCGACAGGATGAAGCGGTCGCGGTCGGGCCAGCGCGGGGCCTTGGGGTCGAATTTCAGATGTTTCGAGAACAGCACGGTTGCCACATCCGCCATGCCGAGCGGCATGCCGGTATGGCCCGAATTGGCGGCGGCGACGGCATCAAGCGCGAGGGCGCGGATGGCGGCGGCCCGCATCCAGTGGTCGGGGTGGCGGGCGCGAAGGGTAGCGATGTCCACGGGCGCGGTCCTTGTGCTGTGTGCGGTTCGACGGGAGTCTGGGATGGCAGGCCCTTAGCTCTCGCGCGGGGCAAGTTCAAGCGCGGCGGCCAAGGCCTTGGGAAGAAAGGCTGGACGGCCCGGCGGGAAATCGCGCTAGAATGGCCGGACGGGTTCACTCGGCCGATTCGACAGGATATTGCGGGGGGCCGGGGCAGCGAACCGGCTGCAACGGCCGGGCGGTCGCGACGGGTCGGGAACGAAGACGGCAGGACAGGCGAGGGCTCGGATGCAGGAGATCACGGAACTGGAGCGGCGGATCGCGGCGGCGCTGGAACGGATCGGCCGCGGGCTTGATCTGGTCGCCGTCCGCGAGGCGCAGGCGGCCGAGGCCCTGGCCACCGCCGCGGCGCAGGCCGCGGCGGCGGATGCCCTGCCCGATGCGGCAGGCGAGGGCCTTGTGGCCGAGATTGCCGATCTCGAGGCGGCGCTTGCCGAGGAACGCGCGGCGGGTGCGCGGCTGCAGGACCGGCTGGCCGAGGCCCAGGCGCGCGAAGCGGCGCTGCGCGCGGCCCAGGAGGAAAAGCTGGCGCGGATGACCCATCAGCTGGATGTGCAGGGGCTGGAACTGCAGCGCATGCGCAAGACCGCGGGCCATCTGCGCGACGAGTTGCGCCGCCTGCGCGAAATGGAGGTCGAGGCGCTGCCCGATCCGGCAGTGATCAACCGCGCGATCCTGGCCGAACTCGACGCGCTGCGTGCCAGCCGGCTGACCGAAATGGCGGTGCTGGACGAAATCGCCGCCGCGCTGGACGACCATCTGACGGAGGCCGAACATGCCTGATCTGACGATCACCATCGGCGGTCGCGACTTTGCCGTCGCCTGCCAGCCCGGCGAGGAGCATTTCCTGCGCGCCGCCGCCAGTTTCCTCGATGCCGAGGCGCAGCCGCTGCTTGCCGCGATGGGACGGCTGCCCGAGGCGAAGATGCTGTTGATGGCCGGGTTGATGCTGGCCGACCGCACCGCCGCGCAGGAGGACGAGATGCGCCAGATGCGGGCGCGGATCGAGGCGCTGGAATCCCGCCCCGCGCCCGAGCCGCAGCGGATCGAGGTGGCGGTGGTGCCGCCGCAACTGCCCGGGACGCTGGCCGAGATCGCCGCCCGTGCCGAGGCGCTGGCCGACCGGCTGGAGGAACAGACCGCCGGCTGACCCCCCCGCCGGCTGATCCCCCCGCCGGCTGATCCCTGGGCCAACCTCCGGGGGGTTGGCCCGATGGCGGCGCTTGCCAGAACCGCCCGGTGCCGCTAAACGGTTCGGGCGTCGCCCCGTTAGCACAGTGGTAGTGCAGCGCTCTTGTAAAGCGAAGGTCGTTCGTTCAAATCGGACACGGGGCACGCTGTTCCAGCCTGTTTTGCGCGCATTTGCAGCATTTTGTGATGCGTTCGCCGCCCGGTTGCAAATCTGTCGCAATTCTGCACCAATTCCGCCGGTCTTTGCATAAAAGCTGGGCACAAGTGCGTTGACGCTGGGGGTTTCGGGGTGAAACGCTAGCATGTCAGTACCTGTGACAGGAGTTTGCCCGCGATGGCCGCCAGCCCGATCCCGACTCCGTTCGATCTGATGCGACTTGCCTTCGGCACGTCGGCGATGCTGGCCGAGGCCCAGGCGGTCTTCACGCTGCGAACGCTGGGTCTCGTGGGGGTTTTGCGCGCCGATGAGGGCGAAACCCACCGTATGGTCAGCGAAAAGTTCGCCGCCTTCTCCGAGGCGCAGGCCGCGGTCCTGGGTGCGGCCCTGGGCGGCGCCTCGCCCGTGGCGCTGGCCGAGGCGGCGCTGGTCCCGGTGCGCCGCTGTACCCGTGCGAATGTCGCGCGTCTGGCGCGCGGGGCCGAGATGTAGCGGCGGCTTTACGACCGCCCGTCCGACGCCTATCCATGGATCCGTGGAGGCGGAAGAAGGGGGGCCGGAGGCAGGCATGGGTGAACCGTCACGACTGACCGAGGTGGCCGCCGCCGGGCTGGCAGAGCTGGCAAACGGCCCACCCGACCGGCGTCGGCTGGAAGGCGCCCTGCGGCACCTGGCGAAATGGCGCTCGGCCATCCTGCAGAACACGGTGGTGGCGAAGACCGGTCATCTGGTTCAGGGCGGCCCCTTTGCCGGCATGGATTACGGCGTGCCCCCGGCCGAGGGCGCGGGCGCGGCGCGGCTTTTGGGCGCCTATGAGGCCGGGCTGCATCCCGTGATCGAGACCATCATCGCCCGCGGCTATGGCCAGATCGTCGATATCGGCTGCGCCGAGGGCTATTATGCCGTGGGCCTTGCCCGCCGCATGCCGCAGGCGCGGGTGCTGGCCCGCGACATCTCGCTGCGTGCGCAGACGCTCTGTGCGACTCTGGCGGCGCGCAACGGCGTGGCGGCGCGGGTCGAGGTCGGCGGCATCCTGACCCATGCCGACTTCGCGCGCTGTGCCGAGGTGCAGACCGCGGTGATCTGCGACATCGAGGGCGCCGAGGACGATCTGCTCGATCCCGCCGCCGCGCCCGACCTGCTGCGGGCCGACATTCTGGTCGAATGCCACGACGGCTTTCGCCCGGGCGTGACCGCGCGCCTGGCCGCCCGTTTCGCCGCCACCCATCGCATCACCCGGATCGACCGGGTTCTGGCCGCGGATCTTCTGCCGGACTGGGCGGGCGCGCTGTCAGATCTCGACCGCCTGCTTCTGCTGTGGGAATGGCGTGCAACCCCGACCCCCTGGCTCTGGATGGACCGCAGATGACAGGCGGAAACGCGGCAATCTGGTATGCGCCCGACGGGTACGACCCCGGGACCAAGGGCATCAACGGCCGGCGCGTGGCCGGGGAGAGCTTTCTGCGCGGATTGTTCGCCCATTCCACCGCGCCGGAATTCGTCTGCCTGACCCATGGCGTGACCGACGAAAACCATTTCCGCGACTTTGCGGCGCGGGTGGGCGTGACGCGGCCGCTGCGCGGCGTGCGGCTTGACGCGCCGGAGGGCCTGGCGCCGGTGGATGTGATCAGCTACCCCGGCCCGAACTATGCCGAGGAATGCTGGCGCCGCGCGCCCTTCGGTGCGGCGGCCTGGGCGATCTGCGGCATCACCCACACCACCGCCACCAAGGCGGTGATGCAAAGCATGTTCGACCTGCGCGCGGCGCCGCAGATGCCATGGGATGCGGTGATCTGCACCTCGGCCGCGGTCCGGGTCTCGCTGGTGGCGCAGATGGATCTGTCCGACGATTTCCTCGCCCGCCGGTTCGGCGGCAAGGCGCCGCCGCGGCCGCTTTTACCCGTCCTGCCGCTGGGGGTTCATTGCGACGATTTCGCGCCGGATCCGGAGGCCGGGCAGGCGCTGCGCCGGCGGCTTGGCATTGCGGAGGGCGACATCGCCTGTGCCATCATCGCCCGGCTGGTCCCGCATGAAAAGTTCGACCCGCTGCCACTGTATCTTGCCCTGGCCGAGGCGCAGCGCCAGGCGGGCCGGCGGTTCCATCTCCTGCTCTGCGGCCAGTTCCGCGACGATTATGGCCGCAAGGTCTTTGCCGAGGGTGCGCGGGCGCTGATGCCGGAGGTGGGCTGCCACATGCTGGACGGGGCCGATGCCGCGGAACGCAAGGCCACGCTCTCGGGGGCCGAGATGTTCCTGTTCCCGATCGACAACGTGCAGGAAACCTTCGGCCTTGCGCCGGTCGAGGCCATGGCCGCGGGTCTGCCGCTGATCGTTTCGGACTGGGACGGGATGAAGGATACCGTGACGCCGGAGGTCGGCATCCGCATCCCGACCGAGGTGCCGCATGCCGATCTGACTACCTATCTCGGCCACCGCCTCTATGGCGGGACCGACAGCTATGTGCAGTACCTGAGCCAGCTTTCCGCGCTGACGCGGGTGCATGTCGGGCGGATGGTGCAGGCGCTGGTGGCGCTGGCCGGCGACCCCGGGCTGCGGCGGCGGATGGGGCAGGCGGGCCAGGCGCGGGCGCGGCAGCTCTACGACTGGAAGGCGGTGATCCCGCAGTATCAGGCGCTCTGGGCCGAACAGGCGGCAATGGTCGCGGCGGCCCGCGCCGGCAAGACCCCGCCCGCGCCGATGAATGCGGCGCTGCTGCCGCCGGCCCCCTCGCCGGGGGTCTTCTTCACGGCCTATCCCAGCCGCACCGGCCCCACCCAGGGCCTGCGCTACCGCGCCACCGCCCGGGCGGCCGGCATGCCCGGCGTCACCGAGATGCTGGCGTTGCGCGACTATCAGAAGCTGCGCCGGCAGATCGAGTCGCCCCAGCGCGCGCAGGCCCTGTTCGACCGCATTGCCGCCGGCGGGCCGCGTGGCGCAAGGCTGGAGGATGCGGCGCCGGCGGCGCGGGTCCCGCTGCGGGCGGCGCAGCGGCTGGCGCTGTGGCTGTTGAAATACGATTACATAGAGGAAAGCGGATGACGGCAGGCAAGATCCTCATCACCGGGGCGGGCCAGGGCATCGGCCGCGCCACCGCTCGCGCCTTCCTGGCGGCGGGTTGGCAGGTGGCACTTCTCGGCCGGCGCGAGGCGCCGCTGGTCGAGGCCGCGGCCGGCGCCCCCGAGGCGCTGATCCTGACCGGCGACGTGGGCGATCCGGCCGAGGTCGACGCCGCCTTCGGCCGGATCGCGGCCGCCTGGGGCCGGCTCGACGTCCTGTTCAACAATGCCGGCATCGCGCTGCCCGGCCGGCCCATCGACGAGATCGCGGTCGACGACTGGCTGCGGCTGTCGCAGACCAATATCACCGGCATGTTCCTCTGCGCCCGCGCGGCCTTCGGCATGATGCGGCGGCAAAGCCCGCGCGGCGGCCGGATCATCAACAACGGCTCGATCAGTGCCGATCGGCCACGGCCGGGCTCGGCGCCCTATACGATGTCGAAACATGCGGTGACGGGGCTGACGAAGACCCTCGCCCTTGACGGCCGCGCCTTTGACATCGCCTGCGGCCAGATCGACATCGGCAATGCCCTGACCGAGATGACCGGCCATTTCGCCGACGGCGTGCCGCAGGCCGACGGCAGCCTGCGGGCCGAGCCGGTGATGGCGGTGGCCGATGTGGCGGCGGCTGTCCTGCACATGGCCAGCCTGCCGCTGAGCGCCAATATCCCGTTCCTGACGATCATGGCCCGCGACATGCCGCTGCTGGGCCGCGGCTAGGCCGGCCCTTGCGGTCAGGAGGTCGGGAGCCGCGGCGCCGGCGCAGCCGCCGTCCTGCAGAACATGTCGTGAACCAGCGCGATGGTGCGGCTGACCTTCGGATCCTGGATCGAATAATGGATCGTCTTGCCATCGCGCCGGGTGGCGACCAGCCCCTCCAGCCGCAGCCGCGCAAGTTGCTGGCTGACCGCCGCCTGCCGGCTGTCGAGAAGCTGCTCCAGCTCCGTCACCGATTTCTCGCCGCCGGCCAGATGGCACAGGATCATCAGCCTGCCCTCGTGGCTCAGCGCCTTCAGGAAGGCGGCGGCGGCAGTGGCCTGGGCCAGCATCTCCTGCGCTGGCAGCGCGTCGCAACTGGCCCTGTCCCCGGCGGCGACGGCTTTGATCATAGCATAACCTGTGAATATCTCGCCTTGTGCATATGACCCCGGCTATAGCATGGCGTGGCGCGGCGGGCGAGGGAGCCCTTGCCGTGCCGCCGCCCTGCGGGCAAGCTTTGCCTGGCCCATCCTGCGCCAGTGTCTGCGCCAGTGTCCGGCCTGATCAGGGAGAGATCATGACCCGCCAATCCGCCTTCGCCGCGCCCGGCCGTTTCTGGCGCGGCAACCTGCACTGCCATTCCAATGTCTCGGACGGTGCGCTGCCCCCCGAAGAAGTCTGCCGGCGCTACCGGGCAGAAGGGTATGACTTTCTGGCGCTGACCGACCATTTCGTCGGCGCCTATGGCTATCCGCTCACCGATACCACGGCATTCCGGACCGCGGATTTCACCACGATCCGCGGCGCGGAACTGCATTCCGGGGCCATGTCGAACGGCGATCTGTGGCACATCCTGGCCGTTGGGCTGCCGGCGGACTTTGCGCCCTCCAACTCGCCCGACTTCGCCCCGCGCCCCGATCAGGAGACCGGCGCCGAACTGGCCGCACGGGCCGCCGCCGCCGGCGCCTTCGTGGCGATTGCGCATCCGCACTGGTCGGGCCTGACCGAGGCCGATGCCCAGGGCATTGCGGCCGCCCATGCCATCGAGATCTACAACAACAACTGCGAGGTCGATTCCGCCCGTGGCCATGGCGGCCCGCTGGCCGACCTGTTGCTGACCGCCGGCCGCCGGCTGAACCTGATCGCCACCGATGACGCGCATTTCCACGCACCCGACGCCTTTGGCGGCTGGGTCATGGTCAGGGCGCCCGAGAACGAACCCGAGGCGCTGGTCGCTGCGTTGAAGCGCGGCGACTTCTATGCCTCGCAGGGGCCCGAGATTCACGATTTCACCGTCGAGGATGGCGTGGTGCGCGTGAAATGTTCGGCTGCGGCGCGCGTCTTCGCGCTGGGGCGGGGGGTCTCGGCCAACGGCGTTCACGGTGCCTCGATGACGCGGGCCGAAATCCGGCTGCGCGGGCGACGCGCGACGCCCTGGCTGCGGGTGGTGGTGGTCGATGCCGCGGGCCGCATGGCCTGGACCAACCCGGTCTGGCTGGACTGACCGCCCGGCACAGGCCGGGGCAGGCGGCGGCGGCTGTCCCGGCCGGGCCTCAGCGCCCGCGGATGCGCGGGTCGAGCGCGTCACGCAGGCCATCGCCGATATAGTTCACCGACAGTACCGTCAGCGAGATGGCGACGCCCGGATAGATCACCCGGCTGGGATAGACGGTCAGGTTGCCATAGCCTTCGAACAGCAGCCCGCCCCAGGTCGGAAAATCGGGCGGGAAGCCCAGGCCCAGGAAGGACAGCACCGATTCGGTGATGATCGCCCCGGCAATGCCCAGCGTTGCTGCCACCATCACTGCCGAAATCACGTTGGGCAGGATATGGCGGGTGATGATCCGCCGCGACGGCGTGCCGATCGACCGCGCCGCCAGCACGAATTCGCGCTCCTTCAGCGCCAGAACCTGCCCGCGCACGATCCGCGCCGAATGCATCCAACTGGTGACGCCGATCCCCATCACCACCAGCAGGAAGATGCCAAGCTCCGGGCCGAACAGGCTTTTCACCCGCTGGCCGTACAGAAACATCAATACCAGAAGCAGCGGCAGCAGCGGCAGCGACAGGAACAGGTCGGTCAGCCGCATCAGCACGCCGTCAAGCCGGCGGAAATAGCCGGCCAGCACCCCCACCAGCGTGCCGATGAAGATCGAGACCAACATCGCCACCAGCCCCACCGCCAGCGAGACCTGGCCGCCGCGCATCATCCGGCTGAGGACGTCTCGGCCCACCTGGTCGGTGCCCAGGGGGTGCGACCAGGTGGGCGGCTTGTTGCGGTTCAGGATCATCTTCGCGGTGTCGGTCTCGACCGGGTGCCACAGCAGCGGGCCGATCACCACCAGCAGGACAAGGATCGTCAGCACGACCAGCCCGACCATCGCGCCCTTGTGATGGCGGAACTGGTCCCAGACATCACGCCATTCGCTGCGCGGCGCCTCGATCACGGCGGCATTCGGGGTTGAGGCGGTGTCAGTCATAGCGGATCCGCGGGTCGAGCAGGCCATAGAGGATATCGGCCAAGAGGTTGAACATCACGATCAGCATCGCGGTGATGAAGGTGATGGTCTGCACCACCGGCAGGTCGTTTGCATGGATCGCACCGATCAGTGCGGCACCGATGCCGTTGATCTTGAACACCTGTTCGGTGATGATCGCACCGCCGAACACCGCAGGCATCCCCAGCGCGATGATGGTGACAACCGGGATCATCGAGTTGCGCGCCACATGTTTCAGCACGACGGTCCGCTCGCTCATCCCCTTGGCGCGGGCGGTACGCACATAGTCCTGGCCCAGGTTCTCCAGCATGGACGAACGGGTGTAGCGGCTGATCTCGGCGGAATTGTACAATGCCAGAACCGCCACCGGCAGCACCATCTGGCGCACCTGTTCAAGAAAGCTGTGCCAGTCCGTCACCCGCAACTGGGTGTCGTAGATCGAGGGAAACCACTGCAGCTTGACGGCGAAGACCACGATCAGCAGCACGCCGGTGAAGAAGGTGGGCACCGAATAGCCGACCATCGAGACGAAGGTGCCAAGCTGGTCGAACCAGCTGTACTGGCGGTAGGCGGAATAGATGCCGATGGGGATCGCGATCAGGATCGCCACGACATAGGCCGAGCCGATCACCGTCAGCGTCTGGGGCAGCCGTTCGCCGATGATCTGGAAGACCGGCGCGCGGCTGGAGTAGCTGATGATGCGCTGGGCGCCCGCGGCATAATCGGTGCCGAAGGCATTGTCGATGGCATGAAGCGGCTCATACCAGAAGAACTGTTTCAGCCACAGCAGATAGCGCACCCAGACCGGCTGGTTGACGCCAAGGGATTCGAGGATTTTCTCGCGCACGGCGGCCGGCACCGTCAGCGGGATTTCCGAGGCCGGAGAACCCGGCGCCAGATCGACCAGCAGGAAGATGACGAGGCTGATCAGAAGAAGCGTCGGAATGGCGATCAGAATCCGCCGGAGCGCATAGGTCAGCATGAAGGTACCTTTGAAATGCAGGACGGACGGCAGGGCCCGTCCCGCGGATCCCCCAGGAATGGCCGGAACGGGCGGCAGGACCGCCCGTTCCCTGCATGGATCACTTCATCCGGTACCAGTCCGAAGCGTTCCACAATTCGCTGTCCCAGGTGTTCAGGACCACGCCACCCAAGGTGTTCGACGCCGCCGACAGGCGGCCGCGGTCGACCAACGACACCACGGTGAAGCTGTCCTTGGTCAGCATGTCGTTCAGTTTCTTGGCGATCTCGGCACGCTTCGACATCTCTGCCGTCTTCGACAGTTCCTCGACCAGCGCATCATAGGCCGGGTCGCAGAAGCGGTTGACGTTTTCGCCCTGCCACTGGTTTTCCGGGCCCGGGATCTTGTCGCACAGATATTGCGCCAGATAGGGTTCGGGATCGGTGCCGTCGAAGTTGTTCGCATACATCTCGACATCGGCATAGAACTTCTGGAACGTGTCGGGCGAGCCGGCGTCGCCGCCGAAGAAGACCGAGGCGTCCACGACCTTCAGCTCCACCTCGACGCCGATCGATTCCCACCAGCTCTTGATCACGGCCTGGAAGTCCTGGCGAACCGGGTTCGAGGAGGTCTGGTAGAGGATGTGCAGCTTCTTGCCATCCTTGTCGCGGATGCCGTCGCCGTCGGTATCGCTCCAGCCGGCCTCATCCAGCAGCGCCTTGGCGCCTTCCAGATCCTGCGTCAGGCAGCCGGTGTTGTCCGAGGCGAACATCTCGGGCGCGGGCACCAGGTTGCAGGTCGGACGGCCCGAGTCACCATAACCGATGTCGACCAGCGCCTGGCGGTCGATGGCCATCGACAGCGCCTGGCGTACCCGCACATCCGACAGGAATGGATGGGGATGTTTGGTGGTCGAACGCTCGCCCTCGGCCAGGTCGGGCGAGGGATCGGTCATGTTCATCTCGATCCGCTCGACCAGGGTGCCGAACCCGTTGACAAAGACGCCCTTGCCGCCGGCCTTCATCTGCTCTTGCAGTTCGGGGTTGATCTGGGTGTTCCAGGCATAGTCGAACTCGCCCGTCTCCATCACGGCGCGGGCGGCCGCCTGCGCGTCGCCGCCACCCTTCACCGTCAGCGTGGCAAAGGCGGGCTTGGCCGGGTCGCGATAATTCGCATTGGCCTCCAGCGAGACCACGTCATTCACCTTGAAATCGGTGACGCGGAACGGTCCGGTGCCGACCGGGAAGGTGTTTTCCTGGGTGCAGGTCGATGCGGCGGCGCCGAGGCATTTCTCGAACTGTGCCTTCTGCAGGATGGGCGAGGTGCTGCCGACGAAGGCGGTGTAGGGGTTCGGTTTCGGGCCGTTGAAGGTGATCACGACGGTAAGGTCGTCGGGGGTGTCGATCGACTTGATGCCTTCGTAGCGCGCGGCCTGGGCGCAGCCGCCTTCGGGATGGGTGCAATAGTCAAAGGTGAACTTGGCATCGGCCGAGGTCACGGCGGTGCCGTCCGACCACAGCAGGCCCGGCTTCAGCTTCCAGGTGATCGAGGTCAGATCGGCCGCGACGCCGCCGTTCTCGACCGTCGGCACCGATTCCGCAAGGCGCGCGATCACCACGCCTTTTTCGTCGAAACCGCCCAGACCTTCGAGCACCAGCGACGAGACTTCCACGTCCTTGGTGCCCGACGACAGATAGGGGTTCATGATCGAGACGGCCTGCCAGTACAGGATCTTCGCCTCGCCGTCGCTGCCGCGCTCGGCGAAGGCCGCGGGGGCGATGCCGATGGCGGCAACCGCGCCCAGAAGGGCTGTTTTCAGTTTCATCGCGACACTCCTTGTTGATGGTGTTTTTGTTGGTTGCGTTATGGTTTGCGGTGCTCTGGTGCCTCGGCACCGCCGGTTTGTCCGGCGGCAGGCTTGTTGTCGTAAAGGTGGCAGGCCACCAGCCGGCCCGGCATCACCTCGGCCAGTTGCGGCTTTTCCACCAGGCAGCGGTCAAAGACGCGCGGGCAGCGGGTGCAGAAGTTGCAGCCGGCCGGCGGCCGCGCCGGCGAGGGCACGTCCCCCTTCAGGATGATGCGCTTGCGGTTTCGCGCAATCTCGGGATCGGGTTCGTTCACCGCCGACAAAAGCGCCTCGGCATAGGGATGCAGCGGCCGGACATAAAGCTCGGAGGCCGGCGAAAGCTCGGCGATCCGGCCCAGATACATCACCGCCACCCGGTCGGCCAGGTGACGCACCATCGACAGGTCGTGGCTGATGAACAGATAGGTCAGCCCCAGCCGCTCCTGCAGATCCTCCAGCAGGTTCACCACCTGGGCCTGGATCGAGACATCCAGCGCCGCGATGGGTTCGTCGCAGACGATGAAGCGCGGGTTCAGCGCCAGTGCCCGGGCGATGCCGATGCGCTGGCGCTGGCCGCCGGAAAATTCGTGCGGATAGCGGTTGGCAAAGCGGCGGTTCAGCCCGACCTGGTCCATCAGCTCGTAGATCCGGGCGTTCTTCTTCGCGCGGTCCCAGCGGGTATGCTCGTCCAGCGGCTCGCCGATGATGCCGGCCAGCGTCATCCGCGGGTTGAGGCTGGCCTGCGGATCCTGGAATACCATCTGCATCGTCGGGCGCTTGCGGCGCAGCGCCTCGGGGCCGAGGCTGGCAACGTCGTCGCCGTCGATGACCACGCGGCCGGCCGTCGGTTCGTAAAGCCGCAGGATCGCCCGGCCCACGGTGGATTTGCCGCAACCCGATTCCCCGACAAGCCCCAGCGTCTCGCCGGTTCGGATGGCGAAGGACACGCCATCGACCGCCTTCACCTCGCCGGTGCGTCGGCGCAGCAGCCCGGTGTAGATCGGGAAATGCATCTTCAGGTCGTCGACCTGAACCAGCGGCGCGGGGGTGGCATCAAGCATGGGCAACCTCGCGCAGCGCCGGCGCGATCCAGTGGCAGGCGACGTCATGGCCCTGGCCGACGGGGGCGCCATCGATCGGGCGGCGGCGGGGGTTCTCGCGGTCGCAACGCTCGAAGCGGTGTTCGCAGCGGGCGCGGAACGGGCAGGCCTCGGGTTCCGCCATCATGATCGGCGGCTGGCCCTCGATCACCTTCAGCCGGGCATCGCGCGCGCCGGTCAGCCGCGGAATGGTCTGCAGCAAGGCGCGGGTATAGGGATGCTGCGGGTTGCGGAAGAGTTCGCCCACCGCCGCCTGTTCCACAACCTGCCCGCCATACATCACCATCACCCGGTCGGCGATGCCGGCGATGACGCCCAGGTCATGGGTGATCCAGATGATCGCCATCCCCAGCTTTTGCCGCAGGTGCTTTACCAGTTCCAGAATCTGCGCCTGGATCGTCACATCCAGCGCCGTGGTCGGCTCGTCGGCGATCAGCACGTCGGGATCGCAGGCCAGGGCGATGGCGATCATCACCCGCTGCCGCATGCCGCCCGAGAACTGATGCGGATAGCTGGACAACCGCGCCTTCGCATCGGGAATGCCGACCAGTTCCAGAAGTTCGGCCGCCCGCCTCTCGGCTGCGGCATGGCCGAGCTTCAGATGCTGGCGCAACGGCTCCATGATCTGCATGCCCACGGTGAAGACCGGGTTCAGGCTGGTCATCGGATCCTGGAAGACAAAGCCCACCTTGGCCCCGCGCACCCCGCGCAAGTCTTCGGGCGACAGTTTCAGCAGATCGCGGTCGCCCAGCATGACCTGGCCGCCGCGCACCTCGGCCGGGGGCGAGGGCAGGAGGCCCAGCAGCGACATCATCGTCACCGACTTGCCCGAACCGCTTTCGCCAACCACGCCCAGAAGCTCGCCGCGGTGCAGGGAAAAGCTGACGGTATTCACGGCATGAACTTCGCCCGCACGGGTGCGGAACACGGTCTTCAGGCCCCGGACATCAAGGACAGGCCCGCCCTGTTCAGCCATAGAAACTCCCCTGGTCGTCTGTTTTTCTTCTTTTTGTTTTCTTTGGTCTTTTTTTGGTCCGGTCCCGCAGGCCCGTCCGTTTTGCCAACTGTTCCCCATTTCGGGAAGTCGATCAATCCCGTTTTCCGGTGCGCAAATCCAGTACCGTGAATCGGCAGTTTGGCGTGTGGTGACGTCAATTCGCCGGAACTTGACAGAGATCGTGGGCAGGAACAGGCTGACCGCAAGATATGGGGTCGGAACGATGGAAGAACTTTCGCCGCGTCAGGTACTGGATCGGCTGGTCGCCTTTCCGACGGTGAGTCGCGAATCGAATTTACCGCTGGTCGACTGGCTGGAGGAATATCTGGCCGGTCATGGTCTGCGCACCTTCCGCCACTGGAACGAGGACCGGCAGAAGGCCGCGCTTCTGGCCCATGCCGGCCCCTGGCAGGCTGGCGGGGTGATCCTGTCGGGCCATTCCGATGTGGTGCCGGTCGACGGGCAGGTCTGGACCTCGGATCCCTGGACGGTGACAGAGCGCGACGGCCGGCTCTACGGGCGGGGCACCTGCGACATGAAGGGCTATGTCGCGCTGTCGGTCTGGGCGCTGGTGCGGGCGCAGCGGCGGGGCCTGCGCCGGCCGCTGCAACTGGCGCTGTCCTATGACGAGGAAGTGGGCTGTCTCGGTGCACCGCCGATGATTCGCACCCTGCTGCAGGTGATGCCGCGTGCCGCCGCTGTCCTGGTCGGAGAGCCGAGCCGGATGCAGATCGTCACCGGCCACAAGGGCGGGGCGGGCTACCACGTCCACATGAAGGGGTTCGAGGTGCATTCCTCGCTGCTGCCGGAGGGGGTCAGTGCCATCATGGAGGGGGCGCGGCTGATCCAGTGGCTGAACGACTGCAACGATGCGATGCAGGCGCGCCCGGCCAGTGCCATCGCCGCGATGTTCCGGCCGCCTGTCACCACCTATCACGTCGGCATGATCGAGGGCGGCACCGCCCATAACATTACCGCGGCCGACTGCCGCTTTGCCGTCGAGATGCGCGTCCTGCCCGACGAGGAACTGGCAAGCCATGCCGCGGCCTTCCGTGCCGAGGCGGAACGGCTGGACCGGGCGCTGAAGGCGCGGCGCCCCGAGGCCGGGGTGGGGCTGGCCGAGTTCTTCAGCGTCCCGTCGCTGCGCCCCGAACCCGAGGGCGCGGCCGAGGCGCTGGCCCGCAGCTTGACCGGCGGCAACGCGACCGGAGTGGTCAGCTACGGGACCGAGGCGGGGCAGTTCCAGGAGGCGGGCTTCTCGGCCGTGGTCTGCGGCCCCGGCGATATCGCGCAGGCCCACCAGCCGGACGAATATCTCGAACTGTCGGAATGGCGGGCGGGACTGGCCTTCATGGAACGTCTGCTCGACGCTCTGGCCTGACCGCCCCCCCGAAGCCAGGGCCGTGCAGCCGCCGCGGTGCCGGCCCGCCCGGCGCGATCCGTGTTCGTAGGCCTTGCCCCATCACCGGCCTGCCGGACCTCCTTCGAGGGCGGGCGCAAGGGCGTGCGGCGAATCGTCCCGGTCCGCCCGGGCAAAGTGATTCGCCGGAAAATTGGTAAATGATCGCTTAACGGGAACCAGAGTCGGGGTTTCGGACGGATTGATGCGCGGGCGCAAACGGCGCCCGGCCAGGCACCAAGCCTTCGCCGAAAAACGCCAGCGCGGTTAATCCCGCGCACGACCGTCGCGATTTAAGGCTTGGACGGAAACAATCGGCGCCGCAACGGCCGCGGAAGGGCCCGGAATCAGCCTGGATTGGCGGATTTTCCCGTGGTTTTACCCTGTTAGGCGTTTCCTCTGGAGAAACGATCTGCCTGTCGTGCCACCGGCAGATTCCTCGGCGATCCGCCGCGCAAAGCGTGTCGTGGTGTCAGACCCCCGAGTTTTCCCCTTCATCGAAGGTGAATGATAAGGTAACTATTAGAGGTCATCTGTTAAACGCATGGGCCGTGGGGGCGGCTGCGTGCTGGCAACGCGCCGCGAGGCGCGGGAACGGTGACGAAGGCTCGCGCGGTTCGGCTCCTTGGTCGGCGGCGAGTGTTCGTCCTGTCTGCCGCATGCGGTCGGTACACGCGGCACACTGCGCTCGCTTGCGCATTGTGCCAGGGGCGCCGTCCGGGTTCCCCGGCGGAAAAGTGGGATTTCGCATGGTGCCGGAGTGTTCGGTACCAGGGAGACGGAGACGGACATGCCGGTTTTTGCGCTGTATAACTTCAACGACAATACCACTGTGGTCGACGATGCTCCGCTCGATGGCAACCAGAACGGAATCTATCTGAACGGTGCCTCGGCCTTGGGCGGGCAACTTCGGCTCGACGGTGTCGACGATTTTGCCAAGATCTATCCCGCAGACACCTTCCAGATGGATCGTGGCACGCTGGATATCAAGTTCACCCCGACCGGAACCGATCTGTCCGGGCCGCAAACCGTGCTGTCGCGCGACAGCACCGGTGAAACGCCCGGTGGGTTCCATATCGACGTGAACCCCGACGGCTCGGTCTCGATCGTGCATGAGACGGCCGGCGATACCACCACCTTCACCACCGATCCCGGCTTCTACAAAGGCGGCGACACGATCAATGTCGTCTATTCCTGGGACGAAGGCGGCACCGGCGGTGCGCTGCAGATCAAGAACATGACCGACGGCGGCAGCTTCGAGACGGCCGTTCCCGATAGCGTGACGATGGACATGGGCGGCGAAAGCCAGCCCTGGACCGTGGGTACCGGGCAATGGGACTCGGATCCCGACATGCTGAACAACCTCGGCCCGCATTTCCAGGGTTCGGTCGAGTATTTCTCGCTGTCCGACACGGTCGACAACGTCGAACCGGTCGACGACCGTGATGGCATCGTCCGCGGTACCGATGACGGCGACCTGATCAACGGCGGCTATGTCGACCCCTGGGACGGCGACCGCGTCGATGCCAATGACGCGATCATCCCCGGCGATGCGCCGAACGACGACCGCATCCGCGCCGGCGGCGGCAATGACACGATCTATGCCGGCACCGGCGACGATACGGTCTGGGCCGGTGGCGGCGACGACCAGGTCTATGGTGGCTCGGGCGAGGACGATCTGCGCGGCAACGACGGCGACGACACCTTCACCGGCGGCAGCGGCAACGATACCGTCTGGGGCCAGCGCGGCGACGATGTGATCAACAGTTCGGCCGGCCCGCAACTGCCCGACATCGACTACCCCGGCCTCTATCCCGCCGATGCCGATCCGGATGATGACCGCGACCTGGCCTATGGCGGCCATGGCGACGACACGATCAGCACCGGCGACGATGCCGATACCGTCTACGGCGGGGCCGACAACGACAATATCGACTCGGGCGTCGATGCCGACAGCGTCAGCGGCGGTGGCGGCAATGACACGATCATCGCCAGCGAAGGCGCGGATACCATCAGCGGCGGCACCGGCGATGACCTGATCTACGGCGGCCTCGGCCCGATCGGCAACGACATCCTGGATATCCCGGATGCCGCTGGCGACCTGCGCCCGGACAACAACACCGACCTGATCAATGGCGGCCGTGGCAACGACACGATCTATGGCCGTGACGATGACGACACGCTCCATGGTGGCTACGGCAACGATGTGCTGTACGGCGGCGTCGATGAAGACGTGCTCCACGGCAATCTGGGCAACGACACCCTGCAAGGTGGCGAGGGCGCAGACAGCCTTTACGGCGGCGGCGACCGGGATCTGTTCATCGTCGGCACCCAGGGCGACGGCATCGGTGACTTTATCGATGGCCGCGAGAATGGCGACGACTGGGATACGCTCGACCTGTCGGGTGCTGGTCCGCTGCATATCGACTATGATCCGACCAACCCGGAAAACGGCACCGTCACCTTCTACGACGGCGCGGGCAATGCTACCGGCACGCTGAACTTCATCAACATCGAGAATGTGATCCCCTGCTTCACCCCTGGCACGCGCATCGCAACGCCGACGGGCGAGGTCGCGGTCGAAAGCCTGAAGGCCGGCGACAAGGTGATCACCCGCGACAACGGCATCCAGGAGATCCGCTGGATCGGGCAGAAGGCGCTGACCGGCACCGATCTGCAGCGTGCGCCGCATCTGCAGCCGGTGCTGATCAAGGCCGGCACCTTCGGCCCGGGCCTGCCCGAGCGCGACATGCTGGTTTCGCCGAACCACCGGATGCTGGTGGCCAACGACCGGACCCAGCTTTACTTCGACGAGCACGAAGTGCTGGTCGCGGCAAAGCATCTGGTCGGCATGCCGGGTGTCCATGCGGTGCGGGCCATCGCCACGACCTATATCCACTTCATGTGCGACCGGCACGAGGTGGTGCTGTCGAACGGCGCCTGGACCGAAAGCTTCCAGCCGGGCGACTATACGCTCAAGGGCATGGGAGAGACGCAGCGCGGCGAGATCTTCGAACTGTTCCCCGGCCTGCAGACCACGCAGGGGCTGGAGGATTATCAGGCCGCGCGCCGCACGCTGAAGCGGCACGAGGCCAGGCTGCTCGCGCGCTGAATTGGGTTATGCAGCCCGGTTCCGGGCCGCGATATTCTCGGAGCCGACCGGAAGGGGATCCCGCAAGGGGTCCCCTTTTTTTCCGGTATCCTGGTTGCTGCATCGGCTCTGGCCACCGGATCCCGGCGCGAGGTCCCGGCGCAACCGGGCCAGCCCGATCGCCGCTCGCCCTGCGCCGGGGGCGACGGCTGACACCCCGGCATCCGCGGGTCACGCCGGGGATGGGCGCAGGGGTCGTGGGTCGGGTGGTGGGCGAACGGCCTGCCGTCCTGCCGGGCACCGTCCGCCGCGAGGCGCCCAGGCGCGGCCTCAGCTTCGCCCGGTCAGTAGGTTTCCCAGTGTCGCCAGCCCCGACGGCTGGGTGACGCCGGGTCGCGCCTCGGCCCGGTCTGCGGCATTCAGCAGCGCATACATGCCGTGCACCCCCAGCCAGCGCAGTGGCTCGGGTTCCCATTTGCGGACCTTGCGGTTGACCCAGGGCAAGCGGGTCAGGTCGCTGTCGCGGCCCAGGGCAAGGTCGGCCAGCGTCCGCCCGGCCAGGTTCGAGGTCGAGACCCCGGTCCCGACATAACCGCCGGCAAAGCCCATGCCGGTGGCCGCGTCAAAGCCCACCGTCGCGCACCAGTCGCGCGGCACGCCAAGGACGCCGCACCAGGCATGGGCGATGCCGAAGGGCCGGGTGGCCGGGAAGTGCCGGTAAAGGATTGCCGTCAGCCGCCGGATCGTCTCGTCATCCGGGGCGCCCATGCTGTCGAGCGCCGAGCCGAAGCGGTAGGGCACGCCGCGCGCGCCGACGGTGATCCGGTCCTCGCGCGTGCGCTGGCAATAGCAATAGCCATTGGCAAAATCGCCGACGATCTCATAGCCGTCCCAGCCGATCTCGTCCCAGACCGCCTGGGGCAGGGGTTCGGTCGCGATCTGGGCCGAATTGAGCGGCAGCCAGTCGCGCTTCAGCCCCTCGATCCCGGCGGTAAAGCCTTCGGTGCAGCGCAGCACGGCGCGGGCGGTGACGGTGCCGCGGTCGGTCATGGCGCGGCCCGGGGCCAGCGCGGTCACGGTCGTGCCCTCGTAGATCGTGGCGCCGGCGCGTTCGACGGCTGCGGCCAGACCGCGCACCAGCTTGGCCGGCTGCACCCGCGCGACATTCTCGACCACCATTGCCCCCAATGCGCCGGGGATGCGCAGTCGGCGGTTGGTCTCGGCCTGCCCGATGGCATGGACCCGTGCCTCCTCGCCCCAGTGGCGACGATGCGCGGTTTCCTCGGTCAGCCGCACCATCTGCGCGGGATTGACGGCAACCATCAACTCGTCGGTGCGGCGGATATCGGCCTCGATCCCTTCGGCCTCGGCCACGCGGATCACCTCGTCCACGGTGCCGTTCATCGCCTGCACCATGGCGCGGACCGCCGCATCCCCGGCGGTTTCGGCATAGCGGCGGTGGTTCCAGGAAAACCCGCCGGAAAGCCAGCCGCCGTTGCGGCCCGAGGCGCCGAACCCCGCAAAGTCCTTCTCCAGGATGGCCAGCTTCAGCCCGGGATCGGCCTGCAGCAGATACCAGGCGGTCCAGAGCCCGGTATAGCCGGCACCGATGATGCAGATATCGACATTCTGGTCGCCGGGCAGGGCCGGGCGCGGGGTGGGCATTCCGATATCGGCATACCAGAACGAGACATCGCCGATACGGTCGGGCTGGGGCTGCGTCACGGACGGGCTCCTGAAACAAGGGGCGGCCGGTGCGCCCGGACGCTCGGTATTTTCTCAATACAGTCAATGCCGGTGCCTGGCCAGACGCCAAGCGCCCCGGGCCGCCCGCCCGGGAAAAACCGGGGCGGCGGCGCGCGTTCGCAGAAGGCAAGAGCCTGTCGCTGCAAGCGCTGCAAGCGCTGCAAGGCGGGCAAGGCCTGCGGCGACAACGGCGTCGCGCGGGATCGGTGCTGCGACAGGGGCGCAGGCTGCGCCTGACACCGGGCCCGAAAGCGGCGCCTGGCCGCCCGGTCACTTCTCGGGGATCAACCCCCTTGGCGCAAAGCGCAGGACCACGAGCAACACCACCCCCAGCGTCAGCAGCCGCATATGCGCCGCGCCATCGGACAGGCGGTCCTTCAGCACGCCGGCCGGCAGGCCCGAGGTGATCGCCCCCATCAGCTGCGGGCCGAGGAATTCGACCGCGTAGTACAGCCAGCCGATCAGCAATGCGCCGAGGATCGACCCCCAATTGTTCCCTGAGCCGCCGACGATCACCATCACCCAGATCAGGAAGGTGAAGCGCAGCGGCGTATAGGAGGGCGGCGTCAACTGGCCGTCCATCGAGGTCATCATCGCGCCGGCCAGCCCGACCACCGCCGATCCGAGGATGAAGATCTGCAGATGGCGGAAGGTGACGTTCTTGCCCATCGCCTCGGCCGAGACCTCGTTGTCGCGGATGGCACGGACCATGCGGCCCCAGGGGCTGTTCAGCGCGCGTTCGCTGCCCCAGATCAGGATGGCCAGCACCGCGGTGAACAGCGCGGCATAGATGAGTTTGACGAAGATTGTCGAGAAATCACCGGAATCGAGGCCGAAGCCGGTGACGGTCTGCACAAAGCCCGGATCGGCCTGCAGATCCACCTCTTTGGGCACCGGCCAGGGACGGGGCAGGTCGATCAGGTTCTTCACCCCGCGGTCGAGCCAGTCCTCGTTGCGCATCACCGTCACCACGATCTCGGCAATTCCCAGCGTGGCGATGGCCAGGTAGTCCTCGCGCAGTCCCAGCGCGACCTTGCCGATCACCCAGGCGGCGGCGGCGGCGAAGACCGCGCCCACCGGCCAGGCCCAGATCGAGTTCAGCCCGAAGCCGCCGATATGGCCGGCCTGCGAGGGATTGTTCGCCTCGACCGACAGCACCGCCGGATCAAGGATGGCGCGGTAGCCGAAGAAGCCCGCCACCAGCACGGCGGTGATGATCAGCCCCTTCCAGCGCCCGGTCAGGCGGTCGCGCAACACCACGGCCAGGCCCACCACGGCGATGCCGAAGGCCAGGGCCATGGCGATGCGCGGCATGCCGGCGGACCAGGCCCCCTCGACCGGCTTGCCCGACATCAGCACGACCGCCAGGCCGCCAAGCGCCACCGAGCCGACGATGCCGGTGGAAAACAGCCCGGCATAGCCCCATTGGATGTTCACCCCGATCGCCATGATCGCCGAAAGCAGCGACAGGTTCAGGATCAACAGCGAAAGGTTCCAGCTTTGCCAGAAGGCGGTCAGCACGAACAGGACGGCCACGCCCGCGAAAAGAAGAAGGTTGCGCCGGGTTCCGGTCATCTCGATTGCCCTCCGAACAGCCCGTTGGGTTTCACCAGAAGCACGATGATCAGGATGGTGAAGCTGACGGCCACCTTGTAGTCGGTCGACAGCGCTTGATAGAGTCCGTCGCCCACCCAGCTTTCCGGCAGGATGTAGGACAGGACCTTGCGCCAGGCATTGGTCAGGATCAGCTCCGAAAAGGCGATGATATAGCCCCCGGCAATGGCGCCGAGCGGAGAGCCGATGCCTCCCACGATCGCCGCGGCGAAGACGGGCATCATCAGGCCGAAGTAGATGAAGGCGCGAAAGCTTTTGTCGAGGCCGAAGAGCGTGCCGCCGATGGCCGCCAGCGTGCCGGCGATGATCCATGTCACCATCACCACCCGGTCAGGGTTGATGCCTGACAGCAGCGCCAGATCCTCGTTGTCGGCAAAGGCGCGCATCGACTTGCCGGTGCGGGTGCGGTTCAGGAACCAGAACAGCACGATGACGCAGATCACCGCGACCACGACCGTCACGCCCTGGGTGGTGCGGATCGCCAGCGGTTCGGCCAGCCCGGTTGCCACCTTGAAATCCTGCGGATTCAGGATGAAGCGTTCGCCATCGGTGAAGTTCTGCTCCTTGGTGCCGATGATGATGCGGACAAGGCCGTTCATCACGAACATCACGCCCACCGAGGCGATGACGAGGATGATCGGCTTGGCCCGCTGCCGGCGGTAGAAGCGATAGACCATCCGGTCGGTGGCCAGCACGACCAGCACGGTCGACAGGATGGCCAGGGGCAGCGCCAGCAGGGCGGTGGGCAAGGGCCCCGCCGATATGCCGGCCGCCTGCAACCCCCAGGTGCCGATGATGGCAAAGGTGGTGCCGAAGGCCATGGTGTCGCCATGGGCGAAGTTGGAGAACCGCAGCACGCCGTAGATCAGCGTCACCCCCAGCGCCCCAAGTGCCAGCTGGCTGCCATAGGTGAGGCCGGGGACGATGATGTAGTTCAGGATCGAGACAAGGGCGTTGATGAGATCCATCATCCGTTCCTCGGCGTGTTGTGGCCCGTTGCGGCAGTGCCGGTCGGCAGCGGCGCGGTCGCCCTGCGGCGGGCCGCAAGCCCGGCCGTGCTGCCGTGGCGGGCGGGGGGGCGCAGCGGTGGTGCCGCATCTGCGGCATCTGCGACAGCCGGGCCGGAGCCGCGGCCGGGCGCGGGGGCGCAGTTTTTCGAAAGCTGGCCATCACCGGCCCCGGCCGGGGAGGGCGGCGACGGAAGCAGGGGCCGGGCGCAGGACATGGCGGCCGCGAGAAGGGTGGTTCGCATCGCCTCAACCCCCGAGAAAGGATTTGCGGACCTCGGGATCGGCCAGCAGGGCGGCCCCGGTGTCGGTGTAGCGGTTCTGCCCCTGGACAAGGACATAGCCGGTATGGGCGATGGCCAGCGCCTGGCGCGCGTTCTGTTCCACCATCAGGATGGAAATCCCGGTGCGGGCGATCTCGATGATGCGGTCGAACAATTCGTCCATCACGATCGGGCTGACGCCCGCGGTCGGTTCATCCAGCATCAGGACCTTCGGCTTGGTCATCAGCGCCCGGCCCACAGCGACCTGCTGGCGCTGGCCGCCTGAAAGTTCGCCCGCCTTCTGATGGCGCTTTTCCTTCAGCACCGGGAACAGGTCATAGATCTGGCCCATGGTCTCGGCGATGCGGTCATCGGTACGGATGAAGGCGCCCATCTCCAGGTTCTCCTCCACCGTCATCGAGGTGAAGATATTGGCCACCTGCGGCACGAAACCCATGCCCTTGTGGACGCGGGCCTGCGGGGCCAGCGTGGTGATATCCTCGCCCGCCAGCATGACCCGGCCCTGCCGCAGTTTCAGCATGCCGAAGACTGCCTTCATGGCGGTGGATTTGCCGGCGCCATTGGGGCCGACGATCACTGCGATCTCGCCCTTTTCCACCGCAAGGGTGCAGGAATGCAGGATATCGACTGCGCCATAACCGCCGGTCATGGCCTCGCCGATCAGGAAGGGTTCAGCCATTATTCGGTCTTTATCCTTGTTGCGGCAATGAAATCGGTGTGCAGCCGGCGCGCGGAATCGCCAAAATCCTCTGGCCGGCCGATCATGTAGGTCTGCACCTGCAGCGTCAGGCGCTCGGTCAGCACCAGCGTATTGGCAAAGATGGCGTCCATGCCCTGCACGGTGATGGCGTAGACCATCGTCTCGGCGGGGAGGCCGCTGACGGTGGTCTTTTCCAGCGACAGCATGACCGGCTTGCTTCCGGAACTGGCCTCCGTCCCTTTCAGGATGAGATCGCGGAACGCCGTTTCCGTCAGCCCGTCGAGCCGGCCGATGCCTTCGGCGATGAACTGGCCGTAGTTGCGGTCGTCATGCCAGAACGCCGCCGCAACCGCCGCATTGGGGGGAGGGGAGGGGCGCCAGGCCGGATCGGTGGAACAAAACTCCACCCGGGGGGCGACGACGGTGCAGCCGGATGTGTCGACCGATGCCCAGGCCCAGGTCCCGTCGGCAAAAAGCGTGACCTGCCGGCCGTCGACCAGCGCCTCGCCCACCACCTGCGCCTGTGCCAGGCCGGATGCCAGGATCAGCGCCAGGCCAAGCCCGAGGGCCCGCAGCGCAGGATGGCGACAGCATTCAGCCATGCGCCACCTCCTCCTTGATCTTGTTCTTCAGCCCGCGGCCCAGATAGGCCTCGATCACCCGCTCGTCGCTCTTTACCTCGTCGACCGTGCCCTCGGCCAGCACCTTGCCCTCGGCCATGACGATGACGGGGTCGCAGAAGCGGCCGATGAAATCCATGTCGTGTTCGATCACGCAGAACGTATAGCCACGCTCGCGGTTCAGCCGCAGGATGGCATCGCCGATCGTGTTCAGCAGCGTGCGGTTCACACCGGCGCCCACCTCGTCGAGAAAGACGATCTTTGCATCGACCATCATCGTCCGGCCCAGTTCAAGCAGCTTCTTCTGCCCGCCAGAGATCATCGCCGCCTTCTGTTCTGCCAGATGGCCGATGGTCAGGAACTCCAGCACTTCGTCGGCCTTCCGCCGGATGGCCGCTTCCTCGCCGGCCACGCTGCTGCGGCGGAACAGCGCGTTCCACAGCCGCTCGCCCGATTGTGCGGCAGGCACCATCATCAGGTTTTCCCGGACCGTCATCGAGCCGAATTCATGCGCGATCTGGAAGGTCCGCAGCAGGCCCTTGTGAAACAATTCATGCGGGGGCAGGCCGGTGATGTCCTCGCCGCCCATGAACACCCGTCCGCTGGTCGGCTTCAGCCGCCCGGCAATGACGTTGAACAGCGTGGTCTTGCCCGCGCCGTTCGGACCTATCAGCCCGGTGATGCTGCCTTGGCGGATCTCGAGGCTCGCGCCGTCGACGGCACGGAATCCCCCGAAATGCCGGTGAAGATTCTCCACCCTGATCATATGTCCCCCGTCGTGCGCCCGCATACTAGGGTCTGCCCCCGGGTTTTCCCCTGTCGGATGCGCTATTGTCTTGTCTGCAACGCCGGCCCGGGAATCGCTTCCCGGGCCGGCGGCTATCACCCGCAGACGGTCAGCGGTATTTCACCGTCTCGTTCTTGCCATCCTTGACCAGGATCTCGCGGTAGCGGCCGGCGGCCTCGCCCGGCTCGATCAGCTTGACGCCGGTGGCACCCTCATAGTCGATCGCCTGGCCTGCGGTGATCATCTCCAGCGCCTTGCCCAGTTCGCCGGGCTGGATCTTGGTGCCCGAACCGTCGGCCGGTCCGTTCGCCACTTCCATGATCTTGTCCTTGTAGACCATGGGATCGGTCGAGCCCGCGGCCTGCATGGCCAGGATGATCAGCGCGGCGGCATCGTAGGATTCCGACGAATAGGCCGAGGTCGAGTCGAAGGGCGCGGCCAGGCCCGCGGCAATATCCTTCAGGATCACGTTGCCTTCGGCATCCGAGGCGGCGATGTCGCCATAGGATCCGTCGAGCGCGGGGCCGATGGCCTGCGGCAGCGAATCGCCGATCATGCCGCCGGGCAGGTAGAAGGTCGAGAAGGCGCCCGAATCGAGCGCGGCCTGGATGATGCCCTTGCCGCCCTGGTCGAGATAGCCCGCAACGACCAGCACGTCGCCGCCCGCCGCCGCCAGCGCCGCGACCTCGGCCGAATAATCGGCCTTGCCGTCGTCATGGCTGGCGTTGATGGTGACGGTACCGCCCTTCTCCTTGAAATACTTCTCGATGTATTCCGACTCGCCCTTGCCGAAGTCCGAGTTCGAATAGGAGATGGCGATCGACTTGGCGCCGCGCTCCAGCAGGATGTCGGCCGCGACGACGCCTTCGCGCGCATCCGACGGCGCGGTGCGGAAGAACAGGCCGTTGTCCGGGTCGGCAGTCAGCGCCGGCGAGGTGGCCGAGGGCGAAACCATCACCATGCCGTTCGGCATCGCGACGTTGGTCAGCACCGCACGGGTCACGCCCGAGCAGTCGGCACCGATGATGCCCTTCACGCCTTCGGCCGTCACCAGACGTTCGCCCGCCGCGGTGGCGGCGGCGGCGTCGATGCAGGTCGAATCGGCCGTGACCGGCACGAAGGTCCAGCCGTTCGCGGCCTTGCCCGAGGCATTGGCCTCGGTCATCGCCAGTTCGGCGGCCGCCTGCATGGCCGGGGTCAGCGATTCGATCGGGCCGGTAAAGCCGATCAGGATGCCCAGTTTCACATCCTCCGCCAGGGCGCCACCCGCAAGGAGCGCGGTCGCGGCAGTGGCCAGAAGCAGTTGTTTCATTGGTTGACTCCCATGTTGGATCGAAATCCTGAGGGCCAGCCTAGCGGCCAGTTGATCAAAAGAAAAGCGGGATGGATTGCCGCGCGAACCTGCCGTTACGGCCGCCGTTCCCGCCGGCCGTTGCCAGGTCCGAGGCGCTTCACCGGCAGGCTGCGTCGGCCATGCGGTGCGGCCCGCTCAGATCGACAGGCGCACCGGCGACACCCCCGACATCGCGCCCTGGGTGCCGCGTTCGCGATAGGGCGTGGTGTTGTAATGCGCGCGGTAGCATTTCGAGAAATGCGAGGGCGAGGCGAAGCCACAGGCCAGCGCCACGTTGATCACGCTCATATCGGTCTGCATCAGAAGGTTGCGCGCCTTCTGCAGCCGCAACTCCATATAGTAGCGTTTCGGGCTGCGGTTCAGGTAGCGGCGGAACAGCCGTTCCAGTTGCCGGGTGGACATCCCCACCTCTTCGGCCAGATCGGCGGGCGACATCGGATCCTCGATGTTGCCCTCCATCATCTGGATGACCTGGCTCAACTTGGGATGGCGCACCCCGATCCTGGTCGGGATCGACAGGCGCTGCGTGTCCTGGTCGGTGCGGATCGCGTTGTAGATCAGCTGGTCGGCCACCGTATTGGCCAGATCCTCGCCATGATCGGCCGCGATCACCTTCAGCATCAGGTCAAGCGAGGCGGTGCCGCCCGCGGTGGTCCAGCGGTTCTGATCCATCACGAAAACCGATTTGGTCAGCCGTACCTCTTCGAATTCCTCAAGAAATCCGTCCTGGTTTTCCCAATGGATCGTGGCCTTACGCCCGTCGAGCAGGCCCGCACGGGCCAGCGCATAGGCGCCGGTGCACAGACCGCCCATGGTGACGCCGCGCCGCGCCTCGCGCCGCAACCAGTTCAGGATGCCCCGTGTCGTCGCGCGCTGCACGTCGATGCCGCCGCAGACCAGCAGCACGTCGTCCCGCTCCAGCTCGTCAAGTCCGATGTCGAGCCGGAACGAGGCGCCGTTGGAACAGGTCGCCGTCTGGCCGCTCTCGCCTGCCAGCGCCCAAGTGTAACAGGTTTTGCCCGAAACCCGGTTGGCGATGCGCAGCGGCTCGACCGCGCTGGCGAAGGCCAGCATCGTGAAACGATCAAGCAGCAGGAAGATAAAGCGGCGGGGACCGGCCAGCGGTGCCGCAGCTTGTACCTTGCGCGGGGGGGTGGGCATCTCTTGCGACCTAATCGTGTCGTATCCTGCAGATCAGAGGCCAAATCCGTCGCCCGTGCAAGGCCGATTCTGGAATGCCTCTCCAAGCTGTGTTCCGGCGGGCAGGCCGGCGTTCGGCGGTCGAGCAGGCATCGGCCCGGCCCGGCCGGGGGGCGCATCCCGGGGCAAAGGCGGTTTGCATCCGCCGCACAAGGGGCGTATAGGCAGCGCGTTGATCGGGTTGTGACCGTGCCGCAGGAGGATGCCATGACCAAGGGCTGGACGAAATCGGACTGGCGCGCAAAGCCGCGCATTCAGATGCCCGACTATCCCGACCGGGCCGCGCTCGCCACGGTCGAGGCGCAGCTTGCCAAGATGCCGCCGCTTGTCTTCGCGGGCGAGGCGCGCCGGTTGAAGAAGCAGCTTGCCCTTGCCGCCGAGGGCAAGGCCTTCCTGCTGCAGGGCGGCGACTGCGCCGAGAGCTTTGCGGAGTTTTCCGCCGACAACATCCGCGACACCTTCCGCGTGATGCTGCAGATGGCCGTGGTTCTGACCTTTGCCGCCAAGGTGCCGGTGATCAAGGTCGGCCGCATGGCGGGCCAGTTCGCCAAGCCGCGCAGCGCGCCCACCGAGGTGATCGGCGGCGTGGAATATCCGTCCTACCGGGGCGACATCATCAACGGGTTCGAGATCAGCCAGACCGCGCGCCTGCCCGATCCGCAGCGCATGCTGCAGGCCTATACCCAGGCCTCGGCCAGCCTGAACCTGCTGCGCGCCTTCTCGACCGGGGGCTTTGCCGATATCCACCGCGTGCATTCCTGGACGCTGGGCTTTGCCGAGCATGACAAGGCCGAACGCTACCGCGAGTTGTCGAACCGGATTTCGGATGCGCTCGATTTCATGAGTGCGGCGGGCATCAATGCGGAAAGCGCGCCGTCGCTTGCCACGGTGGACTTCTACACCAGCCACGAAGCCCTGCTGCTGGAATATGAAGAGGCGCTGTGCCGGATCGACTCGATCACCGGGCAGCCGGTGGCGGGCTCGGGTCACATGATCTGGATCGGCGACCGTACGCGCCAGCCCGATGGTGCGCATGTCGAATTCTGCCGCGGCGTGCTGAACCCGATCGGGCTGAAATGCGGCCCCACGACCACGGCCGAGGATCTGAAGGTGCTGATGGCCAAGCTGAACCCGGAAAACGAACCGGGCCGGCTGACGCTGATCGCGCGCTTTGGCGCCGGCAAGGTGGGCGACCATCTGCCGCGGCTGATCCGGGCGGTGCAGGACGAGGGTGCGAAGGTGCTGTGGTCCTGCGATCCGATGCATGGCAATACGATCAAGTCCTCATCGGGCTACAAGACCCGGCCGTTCAACTCGGTGCTGACGGAAGTGCGCGAGTTCTTCCAGATCCACCAGGCCGAGGGCACGATTCCGGGTGGCGTGCATTTCGAGATGACCGGCCGCGATGTGACCGAATGCACCGGCGGGTTGCGCGCCGTGTCGGATGAGGATCTGTCCAGCCGCTATCATACCGCCTGCGACCCGCGGCTGAATGCCAGCCAGGCGCTGGAACTGGCCTTCCTGGTGGCCGAGGAACTGACCCGCCAGCGCGAGGCCGAACGCCGGGTCGCCCTGTAGGGCGCGGGTCCGCGTAGCGCGCAGGCCCGCAAGGGCGGTGGCCTGCGGGCCGCGGGCTCAGACCGAATGAACCAGCCGCAGATGGCGGCGCGTGGCGGCGGCATGGGACATATCCTCTGCCGCCGTTTCGCTGTCTGGCCTCTTGCGCTCTGCTCCTGCGCCGGCGGCGCCCGTCGCGGGGGCGGCAGTGGCCCGTTCGGGCAGGATCAGCGCGGTGGCCGACACGCGGGAGACGGCAAAGCGGCGCGGGCAGCGGCCGAGCCTGCCTTCGGTGGCAAGGCAGCCCAGCACCAGCCGGCGGGCACCGTCAGAGGCCAGAAGCGGCAGCAGCAGAAGCCGCGCCGACAGGGCAGGGCGAGTCAGCCCGCGCTCGGCCTCGACATCGACTTCGACGATGGCGGGGCTGTCCAGCACCTGCTGGCAGGCGGCGGCCAGCACCTCGTGCGCATCAAGCCGAAACAGCAGCGACAGCGGCAGCCCCTTCATCTCGGCGCCGCCGAGTTCATTCAGCACCATGCCGGCGATGCGCAGCCGCAACTGGCCGGGCGCGATGCTTTCGGCCAGGAATGTCCGGTCCAGGATCGGTGCCAGCCCGCGCGGATCGACGGCGGTTCGCACCGGAATGTCGCCGGCGCGCGGCCGCAACCCCTCCCAATAGGCGCGCAGGGTCTGCGCAGCGGCGAAACCGCCGGCGGCCCGGTCTCCCGAGAAGAACAGACCCATTCAACCCTCCACCCCCGGCAGGGTTGCCGCGCCCGCGCCGGTTGCCGCGGCGTGGCGGCTCTGCTAGGTCGGAACCGGGCGGCAATTTCCGCCGGTCCTGCGGCAGTCCCTGTTGCGATGGCCTCATCTTAGACCTGATTTCGCGGATTCGTGCGAAAATCTTGACAAATGGTAAATATTGGCCGGGTCCCCCGGGACCGGCCGGACAGTGCGGGAGTGGTGATGACGGTTTCGATGACGGGGTTTGCCGCGGGGCGCGGCACGGGGGCCGGATACGGCTGGGTCTGGGATATCCGCTCGGTCAATGGCAAGGGGCTGGAGCTGCGGCTGCGCGTGCCCGACTGGATCGACGGGCTGGAGGCCGCGCTTCGCGCCGAACTGCAAAAGGCGCTTGGTCGCGGCAATATCAGCCTTTCGCTCAAGGTCCTGCGCGAGACGGGGGCCGAGACGGGGCCGCGGATCAACCCCGCGATGCTGGGCGCCGTCCTCGCCGCGCTGGCCGAGGTGGAGGCGACGGCGATGGCCGCCGGCACGACGCTGGCCCAGGCCACTGCGGCCGATGTGCTGGCGATGCGCGGCGTTCTCGACATGACCGCGGCGGAAGAGGACACCACCCCGCTGCGCGCCGCGATCCTGGCCGATCTGCCAGCGCTGCTGGCCGAATTCGCCGCGATGCGCCGAGCCGAGGGTGCGGCCCTTGCCCGTATCCTGACCGCCCAGATCGACGAGATCGCCCGGCTGGTTGCCGCGGCGGCCGCCGCCGCCGAAGCCCGGCGCCCGCGTGCCGCCGCCGCGCTGCATGAGGCGCTGGCGCGCGTCGCAGCCAACAGCGAGGTCCATGACGAGGGCCGCGTCGCGCAGGAACTGGCCATGCTGGCGGTCAGGGCCGATGTGACCGAGGAACTCGACCGGCTCACGGCCCATGTCGCGGCGGCGCGCGACCTTCTTGCCGACAGCGGCCCGATCGGGCGCAAGTTCGATTTCCTGATGCAGGAGTTCCTGCGCGAGTCGAACACGCTGCTGTCAAAATCGCAGGACATCGACCTGACCCGCATCGGCCTTGACCTGAAGACGGTCATAGATCAGATGCGCGAGCAGGTGCAGAACGTGGAATGATCATGGCACGCCGCGGGCTTTTGCTGATCCTCTCCTCGCCTTCGGGGGCCGGGAAATCGACCCTGGCACGGCGGCTGATGCAATGGGATCCGACGATCCGCTTCTCGGTCTCGGCCACCACCCGCCCGCCCCGCCCGGGCGAGGAACATGGCGTGCATTACTGGTTCCACCATCACGCGAGCTTTCGCGCGCTGGTCGATCAGAACGGCATGCTGGAACATGCCGAGGTGTTCGGCAATCTCTATGGCTCGCCGCGCGCGCCGGTGGAGCGCGCGATGGCCGAGGGGCGCGATACCCTGTTCGATGTCGACTGGCAGGGCGGCCAGCAGATCCGCAACTCGCCGCTTGGCCGCGACGTGGTGTCGGTCTTCATCCTGCCGCCCTCGATCGCCGAGTTGGAACGCCGGCTGCGTGACCGGGGGCAGGACAGCGATGCCGTCATTTCCGGTCGGATGGCGAAATCCCGCGACGAGATCAGCCATTGGGCCGAGTATGATTACGTGCTGGTGAACGACGATCTGGAGGCGACCTTCGTCCGGCTGCAGGCCATCGTCACCGCCGAACGTCTGAAACGCGACCGCCAGCCGGATCTGACCGGGCATGTCCGCGGTCTGAACAGGGAGTTCGAGGCAAGATGATCTGGGAGCTTGACGGCATCCGCCCCGAAATCGACGCCGATGCCTGGGTGGCGCCGGAGGCGCAGGTGATGGGCCGGGTGATCCTTGGCCCCGGCGTCGGCATCTGGTTCGGCGCGGTCCTGCGCGGCGACAACGAGCCGATCACGGTGGGCGAGGCGACGAATATCCAGGAAAACAGCGTCCTGCACACCGATATCGGCTATCCGCTGACCATCGGTGCCAATTGCACCATCGGCCACCGGGCGATGCTGCATGGCTGCACCATCGGCGACGGCAGCCTGATCGGCATGGGGGCAACGGTGCTGAACGGGGCCAGGATCGGCAGCGGCTGCCTGATCGGCGCCTGTGCGCTGATCACCGAGGGCAAGGAGATCCCCGACGGCAGCCTTGTCATGGGCAGCCCGGGCAAGGTGATCCGCCTGCTCGACGCCGAGGCGCGCGCCCGGCTTCTGGCTTCGGCCGCGGGCTACCGCGCCAATGCCGCGCGGTTCCGCGCCGGGCTGCGGCCGGCCTGAGCGATGACCGAGGCGTCCGCCGAGGCGGAGATTCTCGACGGCCTGCCGTTGCCGGCCCTGATTGTCGATGCCGAGCAGCGAATAACCCGCGCCAATCCCGCCGCCCTGGCGCTGATCGGCGAGGTGGCGGTGGGGCGCAGGCTGGCGCTGGCCATCCGCGCGCCCGACCTGCTGGCCGCCGTCGAGGAGGTGCTGCTGCACGGCGACGGCCCGACCCGCGAGGTGCCGCTGCGGCTGAACGACGAAAGCCGGTTCCAGGCCTTCGTCAGCGCCCTGACGGCGGGCGGCGGGCGCCGCGCGCTCTGCGTGCTGCGCGACGTCACCGCCGAGATGCAGGGCGAGGCCATCCGTCGCGACTTCGTGGCGAATGTCAGCCATGAATTGCGCACGCCGCTGACTGCGATGATGGGATTCATCGAGACGCTGCAGGGCCAGGCGAAGGACGATGCGGCGGCGCGGGCGCGGTTCCTCGGCATCATGGAACGCGAGGCCGGCCGGATGAACCGGCTGGTGCGCGACCTGCTGCATCTGAGCCGCGTCGAGGCCGAGGAGCGGATGCGCCCGCGTGATCCGGTCGATCTGGCCGGCGTGCTGAGGAGCGCCGCCGCCACGGTGAGACCCGCCGCAGCCGAGCGCGACAGCCGCATCGTGCTGTCGGGCGCCGAGGCGCCGGCCAGGGTGCCCGGCGATCCCGACCAACTGCTGCAGGTCTTCCTGAACCTGTTCGAGAATGCCGTGAAATACGGCGCGCGCGGCCAGGAGGTGCGGGTCGAGTTGCGCCGCGAGGAGGGTGCGCGCGGCCAGATGATGCGCGTCGATGTGACCGACCGCGGCGAGGGGATCGACGCCATCCACCTGCCGCGGCTGACCGAGCGCTTCTATCGCG
>JACSRN010000004.1 GCA_014879735.1 Paracoccaceae bacterium | reverse complement strand
TGGCGGGCCGGCGGGTGCTGCTGGCCGAGGCCAAGCCAAGTCCGGCGCGAAAGTTCCTGATGGCGGGCAAATCGGGGTTGAACCTGACCAAGGACGAGCCGCCCGCCGCTTTTGCATCGCGGTACGATGCCGGCTGGCTGGCGCCGATCCTGCGGGACTTCGGCCCGGCCGAGGTACAGGGCTGGGCGCGCGAGCTGGGGCAGGAGGTGTTCACCGGGTCGTCCGGCCGGGTGTTTCCCGTGACGATGAAGGCATCGCCACTGCTGCGGGCCTGGCTGGGCGATCTTGCCGCACGGGGGGTGGCGCTCAGGACGCGCTGGCGATGGACCGGCTGGCAGGGTGCGGCCTTCCGGTTCCAGACCCCGGAGGGCGAGGTGGCGCTGCGCCCCCGTGTCGCGGTGCTGGCGCTGGGTGGCGCGAGCTGGGCTCGGCTCGGCTCTGACGGGGCCTGGGTGCCCTGGCTGACGGCCCGCGGGGTGGAGGTCGCGCCCTGGAAACCCGCGAACATGGGGCTGCGGGTGGATTGGTCGCCGCATATGGCCCGCCATTTCGGCCAGCCGGTGAAGGGCGCGGCGCTGATCGCCGGCGGGCTGCGGCAGCGTGGCGAATTCGTCGTCTCGGCCCGCGGACTGGAGGGCGGCGGGATCTATGCCATGGCCCGCCCGGTCCGCGAAGGCGCGGCGCTGATGCTGGATCTGCTGCCCGATCTGCCAGAGGCCGAGGTCACGGCGCGGCTGTCGCGGATGAGGCCGGGGGAAAGTGCGGCGAACCGGCTGCGCAAGCTGGGCCTGTCGCCGGTGGCGGTGGCGCTGGCGATGGAATGGGCGAAAGGGATGCCGCTGGCAGGGGTGAAGCGCCTTGCCGTTCGCCATGCGGGCCCGCGGCCGATGGACGAGGCGATCTCGGTCGCGGGTGGCATCACCCGGGACAGCCTGACCGACGATCTGGAACTGCGTGCGCTGCCGGGCATCTTTGCTGCCGGCGAGATGCTTGACTGGGAGGCGCCGACCGGCGGCTATCTGCTGACCGGCTGTCTTGCGACCGGGCGCCATGCCGGACGGGCGGCGGCATGCCGTCAGGTCGCCCCTGTACAAGGTGGGTGATTCCCTGTATCGCCCGCCGATGGCCTGAGGGTTCCGTTCCGTGCTGTGGGAGGCGCGGACAGGGGCGGTGGGCCGGATATGGCTCACATCAGGGCACGCAGGTCGTGCCCGGACAGGACACAGAGATGGATATGGAACGTATTGCCGGGCCGCTTCGTGCGGCTCTGGGCGCAAAAGGCTATGAAACGCTGACCCCGGTGCAGGAGGCGGTTCTGGCCGACGAGGCAACGGCGCGCGACCTTCTGGTTTCGGCACAGACCGGATCGGGCAAGACGGTCGCCTTCGGCCTGGCCATTGCGCCGGAAGTGCTGGGCGGGGTCGACGAACTTCTGCCGGCCGAAAAGCCGCTGGCGCTGGTGATCGCGCCGACCCGCGAACTGGCGCTGCAGGTGCGGCGCGAATTCGAATGGCTGTTCGCGAATGCGATCGTTGCGTCCTGCGTGGGCGGGATGGACTATCGTAGCGAACGCCGCGCGCTGGAGCGTGGCGCGCATCTGGTCGTGGGCACGCCGGGCCGGCTGCGCGATCATATCGAGCGCGGCTCGCTCGATCTGTCGGAATTGCGCGCCGTCGTTCTCGACGAGGCGGACGAGATGCTCGACATGGGCTTTGCCGAGGATCTGGAGTTCCTCCTGGGCGCGGCGCCCGACGAAAAGCGGGTGCTGATGTTCTCGGCCACCGTGCCGCCCGAAATCGCCAAGCTGGCGACCACCTACCAGCATGATGCATTGCGCATCGCGGTCAAGGGCGAGGCGGCCCAGCATGCCGATATCGTCCATCGCGCGGTGCAGGTCAGCCTGCGCGACAAGGAACCCGCGATCTTCAACCTGCTGCGCTGGCATGATGCCCGCTGCGCCATCGTTTTTGCCAAGACGCGCGCCAATGTGAACCATCTGCACGCGCGGATGGTGAACCGGGGCTTTCCGGTGGTGGCATTGTCCGGCGAGCTTTCGCAGACCGAACGGCTGCACGCCCTGCAGGCGCTGCGCGACGGGCGTGCCCGGGTCTGCATCGCGACCGATGTTGCGGCGCGAGGGATCGACCTGCCCGGGCTTGACCTTGTCATCCACGCCGATCTGCCGGGCAGTCCTGAAACGCTGCTGCACCGCTCGGGCCGCACCGGGCGGGCGGGGCGCAAGGGGACCTCGGTCATGATCGTGCCGCAAAACGAGGTGCGCAAGGCGAACCGCCTGCTGCAGGGTGCCAAGGTCGTGGCCGACTGGGGCAAGGCGCCCGGCGCCGATGCCGTGCAGTCGCGCGAGGATGAACGGCTGATGGGCGATGCCGCGCTGACCGAGGCGCCGGGCGAAGAGGCGGCGATTGCCGCGGCGATCCTTGATGCGCATGGCGCAGGGGCGGTGGCGGCGGCCTTCGTCCGGCTCTGGCGTGCGGGCCGGTCGGCGCCGGAGGACCTGGCCGAGGATCTGCCGGCACCTGCGCCGCTGCCGGTGCGGGAGCGGGGCGAATTCGGCCCCTCGGTCTGGTATCGCCTGTCGGTCGGCCATTCCGGCCGCGCCGAGGCGCGCTGGCTGTTGCCCAAGATCTGCGAGACGGGCGGGATCTCCAAGGACGGGATCGGTGCGATCCGGGTGCAGCAGGACATGACCTTCGTCCAGATCGCCGAACCGCTGGCGCCGCGCTTTGGCGAGACCGTGGAAATCGAACCCGGCCTGACCATGGTGCGCGTGGCCGAGGCACCGGAGTTCGGCCCGAAAGGCCGGCCGATGCTGGCCGACAGCCGCCCGGCCCCGCGCGAGGGGGCCAAGCGGCCCTATCAGCCAAAGCCGCCGCGTATCGTCGAAGATGATGAGACACCGCACCGCCCCGCGCCCATCCCGGCCGGAGCCGCAGCCGAGGACGAGCGCAGATCGCCGCGCGCCACCGAACGCGCCCCGCGCGAGGATCGCAAGCCGCCCCGCCGCGCGGACGACGGCGCAGAGCGCAGCCCGCGCCGCGCCGATGGCGAGACCGACCGCAAACCGCGCCGCGCCGATGACACCGCCGAGCGCAAGCCCTGGCGCGCGCGCGAGGATCGGGCCGAACGTCCGGAAAAGCCGGCATTCCGCTCTGCCGGCTTTCGGTCGCATGGCGGTGGCGAGGGCAAACCCGCGCGCTCGGGCGGATACAAGAGCCACGCCACCGAAGGTGGCTTCCGCCGCCGCGAGGAGTCTGCCCCGCGCGACGAGACCCCGCGCAAACCGCGCGATGAAGCGCCGCGCAAGCCGCGGGGCGAAGGCGGTGCGGAAGGCCGCCCCTTCGTGAAGCGGGAGGGCGCAAAACCCGCCGGCAAGCCCGAGGGCCGGAGCTGGGGCGCCAGAAGCCACACCGGCAAGCCGGACGCCGCCAAGCCCTATGCCAGAAAGCCCGCCGGCAAGCCGGCGGCGCCGAAGGCGGATGTGCGCGATACCTCGAAGCGTTTCGTGCCGCCGAAGAAGCCGAAGGCCTGACCTTCAGGCCTCGTATGCGGCCCAGTCGGGCGCCGGTATGACATAGGCCGGCGCCTCGACATCGCGCGTCCAGGCGAAGATCGCAAGAAACGGCACATCGCCGGTGACGATGGCATGCGGGCGGTGCGGCGGATTCCAGACCGGCCCATGCGCCGGCCGTTCGCGAAAGGCCGCCCCTGGGGCAAAGCGCCAGCGGTGCGGGCCGGTCAGCGGCACGTAAAGCTCGGGCGCGGCATGGGCGTGATCGCGGTAGAGAACCCGCGGCGCGATCAGGAACAGGCCGAGGTCGAAATCCCGGGCCGCAACTGGTGCCGCAGCCCCGACCAGGCTGCCAAAGGCATGGCTGCGGGGAAAGACCGGGCCGATTGCCGACGGATCGTAGGCGTCATAGCCGGTCCAGCCCAGATGCGGCGCCGCGGCGGCGATGGCACGGGCCAGCGCGGGATCGTCCCGTTCCAGCGCGGCGAGCGCGGCCGGCAGACAGGTCTCGGCCACGAGGTTGGGCGGGTTGGTCCCCGGCCGGATTGCCGCCTGAAACGCCGGCGCCAATGCGCCGCGGACCTCGGCAATTCCCGGACCGGCGCGGGTTGCGAGGTATCGGTCGATCTCGGCCAGCAGCAGCGCCAGCAGCGCCGCAGCAGCCAGCGGCCGCGCGACGGGCGGACGAAGGCCGCGGTCCTGCAGCACGCACGCGGGATCCTGGGCATCGAAGGCGGTGGCCTCGCGATAGGCCTCCAGCTCCCGCCAGGTCAGCGCCCCGGCACCATGCAGCGCCATGGCGGCGGCATAGCGGGCGCGGGCCGATCCCGGCGCGCCGGGCGGCTGGGTCAGCAGATGCCAGAGCAGATCGGTCATCCGTTGGCCTGATAGGCCAGCCGCTCGTCGGCCAGCCGCCGCCGCTCTGCCCGGTTCATCAACACGCCGGCGATCGCGACGCAGAACCCGACCGCCAGCACGGTCAGCGTGGCCAGCGCGTTGATGTCGGGCGTGACACCCAGCTTCACCTTGGACCAGATCAGCAGCGGCAGCGTCGTTGCCCCCGGGCCGGTGGTGAAGGAGGTGATCACCACATCGTCGAGCGAAATCGTGAAGGCCAGCAGCCAACCCGACAGAAGCGCAGGAGAGATCACCGGCAGGGTGACGTCCTTCAGCACCTGCCAGGGCCGCGAGCCGAGATCCATCGCCGCCTCCTCGATGGACCTGTCCATCTGCAGCATGCGCGAATGCACCACGGTCGTGACATAGACCATCGAGAAGGTGATATGCGCCAGCGTGATGGTGGTAAAGCCGCGCTGTCCCGGCCAGCCGATCCATTGGCCGAGCATGATGAAGAACATCAGCGAGGAAATGCCGGTGATGACCTCGGGCATGATGAGCGGCGCCGTGACCATGCCGGAAAAGAACGTGCGGCCCCGAAAGCGGCGAAAGCGGGCCAGGGTGATCCCCGCCATGGCGCCAAGGATCGTGGCGCAGGTGGCCGAGATCAGCGCGATCTGCACCGACAAAAGCAGCGCCGCCCCGACCTGCCGGTTCGACAGCAGCGTTTCATACCATCTTGTCGAAAACCCGCCCCAGACGGTGGCCAGCCGCGAGTCGTTGAAGGAATAGACCATCATCGACAGGATCGGGATGTAGAAGAAGGCAAAGCCGAAACAGAGCACGGTGATCAGGAACACGGGGCTGCGCTTCATGGCGTATCATCCTCGCGATGCTCGGCTTTCGACTGGTAGTGGCTGTAGGCCATGGTCGGCAGCACCATCAGCATCAGCAGGGCGACCGCCACCGCCGAAGCCATCGGCCAGTCGCGCGCCTGGGCGAATTCGTCAGAGATGACGCGGCCGATCATCGGCGAGGCCGAGTTGCCGACCAGCGTCGGGATCACCAGTTCCCCCGCGGCGGGGATGAAGACCAGAAGCCCGCCGGCAATGATGCCGGGAATGGATTGCGGCAGGGTCACGTCGAGAAACACCCGGGACGGCCGCGAGCCGAGATCCATCGCCGCCTCGTCCAGCTGCGGATCAAGCCGTTCGAGATTGGCATAAAGCGGCAGGATCATGAAGGGCAGGTAGGTATAGACCATCACAAGAACGACGGCGAAATTCGTATGCATCATCGGAACGCTGTTGACCGCCCAGGCGGTGGGGACCAGCCAGTTCCAGCCATCGGTCAGAAGCTGGTTGAACCAGCTGTTCCGTCCCATCAGCCCCATCCAGGCATAGACACGCAACAGAAACGAGGTCCAGAACGGCAGGATCACCAGCATCAGCAGGATGTTGCGCCAGCCTTTCGAGACCCGCGTCAGCCCCAGCGCCATCGGATAGCCGAGCAGAAGGCACAGCAAGGTGGCCGTCCCTGCATTCATCAGCGAGGTGACGAAGGCGCGGAGATAGAGCGTATCGGACAACAGCCGGCGATAGCCTTCGAGGTTGATCGCAGGATTATCGCCGCCATAGCCGAAGGGCGGGGCGGTGGGGGTTCGGGTTGCCACGCTCATCGCGATGACGATCAGGAACGGCAGGAGGAAAAAGGCCACAAGCCAGAGGTAGGGCAGGCCGATGATCAGGTCGCGCCAGCCCCGTCGGTTGAACCATTGTGCCACCACGCTCATCGCCGGACCCCTGTCTGCACCCGGCGGACGGGAGTGATGCCCGCACCGCCGCCCGCATTGCCGCACCCGCCGGGCCATGCGACCCCGTAGGCTGCGCCGCCCCGACCCGCGGCACCATCCCGTGGGAGTGCCTGCAAAGAAAGAGCGGGGGGGAGGCGCCAGCGCTGCATGGGTCAGTCCGTGAGAAGAATGGCCGAGGCCGGTTCGAAACTGAGCCAGACCTTGTCGTCCCAGTCGGCCGTCCGGTCGCTGTCGGAGCCGCGGCGGGCATTCACCGCATGGGCAAGGATCAGGTCGCCGGCGGGAAGGGTGACACGGTAGAGGCTGTCCTTGCCGAAATAGGCCAGATCCTTCACCTGGCCCTCGAAGACATTCACCGCATCCGGGCAGATCTTCGAAATCTGCACCTTTTCGGGCCGCAGTGCGACGGTAACATTGCGGCCTTCGGTCAGGCCCGGAACCGCGCGGGCGGCGAAGGTGCCGTTCATCGCCGGGATGTCGATCTCGGCCAGATCGCCGGTCAGCCGGACGACGCGACCGGGGAAGGTGGAGACGGTGCCGATGAAGCCCGCGACAAAGCGCGAGTTCGGATATTCGTAGATCTCGCCGGCGCTGCCCACTTGACGGACCGTGCCCCTGTCCATCACCGCAATGCGGTCGGCCAGCGTCATCGCCTCTTCCTGGTCATGCGTGACCACGATGAAGGTGACGCCGGTCCGCTGCTGGATGCTCATCAACTCGAACTGGGTGTGTTCGCGCAGCTTCTTGTCCAGCGCGGCCAAGGGCTCGTCGAGCAGCAGAAGCTTTGGCTGCCGGGCCAGCGCGCGGGCCAGCGCCACCCGCTGGCGTTGGCCGCCCGAGATCTGATGCGGTTTGCGTTCCGCGAACTGGGTCAGCTGCACCAGATCCAGCATCTCGCGCACCCGATCGCGGCGTTGCGCTGTGGTCAGCCTTTCGTGCTTCAGGCCGTAGGCGATGTTCCGTTCGACCGACATGTGCGGGAAAAGCGCGTAGGACTGGAACATCATATGGACGGCGCGATCCCAGGGGGGCGTGCCGGCCATGTCCTGACCGTCGATGAAGATGCGGCCCGCGCTCGGTTCCTCAAAACCTGCAAGCATGCGCAAAAGCGTGGTCTTGCCACAACCCGAACCACCGAGAAGGGCGAAAATCTCGCCCTTGTCGATGGTCAGGTTCACATCCTTTACCGCCTCGAAGGTGCCAAAGCGTTTCGACACCCCTTCGATGCGGATGAAGGGGCCGGGTTCTCCGGTCATGATGCGGTCAACCGCCGGTCTTGATCGTCTGCCAGGCGCGGTTCAGGTCGCGATCCTGCTCGTCGGTCTGGGGTTTCGGGGTGTAGAGCCGGGCCAGCGTTTCGGCATCGGGGTAGATTGCCGGATCGCCCGCGATCGACGGATCAAGCAGCGGGGTCGCCGCCTTGTTCGCATTCGCATAGCCGGTATAGCTGGTGCAGGCGGCGATCACCTCGGGACGCAGCATGAAGTCGATGAACTTGTAGGCGCCCTCGGTATTTCCGGCATCCGTCGGGATGGCCCAGAGGTCGAACCACGCCGGCGCACCGCTTTTCGGGACGAAATAGGCCAGGTCGATCTCGATCCCGGCCTCTGCCGCGCGCGCCTTTGCCACGGCATAATCGCCGGACCAGGTGTTGGCGACACAGATCTCGCTGTTGGGCAGCGTGGTCAGGTAATTGGTGTTGTCGAAGGTGGTGATGTAGGGCCGGATCGGCGCGAAGGCCTGGATCATCTTTTCATATTCCGCCGGCCCGGCGGTGTCGGGGTCGAGCCCGAGATATTTCAGCACCATGAAGCCCGAATCCGTCGGGCTGTCGAGGATCGAGATCCCGCAATCGGCCAGCTTGGCCGCATTCTCGGGCTTGAAGATCGCATCCATGCTTTCCAGGTCGGCGTCCGGCAGGCGCTCCTTCACCAGGGCGACGTTGTAGGTGTAGCCGACCGATCCCCACATATAGGGCACGCCATGGGCATTGTCGGGATCGAAGCCCTGGACGATCTTCAGGATTTCGGGGTCGAGGTTCGACCAGCCGGAAAGCCGGGCCTTGTCGATGGCCTGGTAGACCCCCGCCGCAACAAAGCGTGGCAGCGACAGGCCGGATTGCAGCACCACGTCATAGCCGGTGCCCCCGACCAGCATCTTCGCCTCCATCTCCTCGGTGCTGGCGTAGAGATCGTAGGTCACGCCGATGCCGGTTTCGGCCTCGAAATCGGCGATGGTGGTTTCGCCGATGTAATCGGCCCAGTTGTAGACGTTCAGCCTTCCCGCCTGCGCCCAGGACGGACGGACATAGGGAAGCGCAAGCGCCCCGGACAGTGTTGCAAGCGTACTGCGGCGGCTAAGCTTCATGGCAGTCTCCCTTTCGTCTTGTTTTCTTTTCTATAACGCTAAGGCGCTTTCCCGGTCTGGCAACCCATTTCGTCATTGATCCGGGGCATTTCTGGTTCTTCCGGCGCCTTCTCGCGCAGCATGACCGGCAGCAGCTGGCGCAGCTGGTCGTGATGGCGACGCAGGCCCCATTCGAGATCCGAGAGATGGAAGCCCTCGAAATTGCGTGACACCATCGATTCGTTCGACCAGATCGAAAGCTGCTGGTCCTCGGCCGATGTCTGGTTGTCGATCCGGCCGGCCAGATAGCGTGCCGCCCGCTGGGCGCGGGTTTCGTCGGGATAGCGGTAGCTGCGGCCGGTCAGCCGCGTCAGGCCCGGGGCAAGCGGCAGATCGTGATAATATTGCGCGCTTTCGGGCGTGAAGGCGATCACCGTATTCGGAAACAGCCCGTAATAGGACCAGTTCTTCTGCAGATGCAGATGCAGGGGCCGGTCGGCGGCGTCGGACGAGAATTTGACGTAGTTCCTCACCGACCAGCGCCGACCCGGACGGTCGCCGAAGATACCATAGGACACATGCAGCCCGCCGGGCAGGTAAAGGTCGCGATAGTCGCGGCCATAGAGATCCTGAAGAGCCGGATGGGCCAGGGCCACATGGTAGCCCTCGTTGTCGACGTCGCGGACGGATTTCCAGTTTACCGGCAAGTCCTGCGTCCAGGGTGCCGCGCGCACCGGCAGCAGGGTCTCGCTGCGTTGTGCCACGAGATCAGCAGCATAGGGCGCCAGCAGTTCCGCGACCGCGGGTTGCGGGCCGGATCGGAAGCGCAGGAAAAGAAAGCCTGCGAAGATTTCGAGGTCGAGCGGCTTCAGCCCGAACGCCGCCTTGTCGAAGCCCTCGCCAAAGGTTTCTGGCCGCGCCGCACCGCGCAGCGTGCCGTCGAGATTGTAGACCCAGCCATGGAACGGGCAGACCAGCGCGCCGCGGCATTTGCCCTGCGCACCATCGACGACGCGGGCACCGCGGTGACGGCAGAGGTTCATGAAGGCGCGGATCACGCCATCCTGTCCCCGCACCACCAGGGCCCGCTCGCCCAGAAGATCGAAGGTGAGCCAGTCGCCGGGCGTGGGGATGTCCGAGACATGACCCGCGACCTGCCAGTGAGTCAGGAAGATGGTGTCGCGTTCAAGCGCGAACAGCGCCGGCGAGTGATAGGTCCAGGCGGGCAGGCCGCGGCGGTCCCAGTCGTTCGGGACGGGTTCGGAACGGTAGGTCATGGGCAAGCCTCCAGTTCTGCAAGCACCCAATGGTGGAAACGGTGGATCTCGTATTCTTCGGGCATCAGCGTGCCGCCGGTGAAGGCCGGCGAGGCGATGCCGCGCTGGTTCATCGCACTGGCCGCGCCGTCCTGCTCCATCACCAGCTTTGCGAAGGCGGCGACCTCGGCCGCATCGAAGCCGGGTCTGGCCAGGGTTTCGGCGGGAAAATACCATTCGGCGGTCAGCCGGGTGATGCCGGGCGCCACTGGCGCCAGCCGGACGGCGCGGACATAATCGACATGGGCGACGACATAGGTCGAGGGCCAGAAGGTGACGAAGGTATATCCTGCCTGCCGTTCGGCCGGGGTCAGCCCGGGGAAAACCGGCCCGCAAGGGGCGCCGGTCAGGGTCCATGTCTCGGCGCCGGGTTTCAGATTCGGGCCGCCAGGGCTGTCAGGTGTCCAGTCCGGCGCTTCGTTCCGACCCATGATCCCGGTACCGTAGATCGGCACCATGTCGCAAAGTTCGGGGTGGATGCCGGGACAGTGAAGACATTCGGAGTAGTTTTCCCAGAACACCTTCCAGTTGCAGGCGATCTGCGTTTCCCAGCGATGGCCGGTGACAAGGCTGTCCATTGGCCAGTTGTCCAGCGTCGTCAGCGGCATGTCGGCCCGCAGCGGCCGGGGGTCGGTTGCAAGGTTCAGAAACAGAAAGCCGTTCCAGATCCGGTGCGAGACCGGGCGAAGGCCGTGGGCCGCGCGGTCGAAATCGCCGGTCGGCTGGGCATGGGCCGTCGAGACCAGCCGTCCGTCCGTCGCCGCATAGGCCCAGGCGTGATAGGGACAGGTGATCAGCTTGCCAAGGCGCTGATCCGCGCCCTGCGGGCAAAGTTCGGCGCCGCGGTGGCGACAGGTGTTGTGAAAGGCCGAAACCCCGCCATCGGGTTGGCGCGCGACGATCACCGACGCCGCGCCCACGGTCACGCAGCGCAGCGTGCCGGGGGGCAGATCGGCCAGCCGGCCCACCATCACCCAGCGCCGGGCAAAGACCGTCCGCATCTCGCGCGCAAACCAGTCCTCGGCCAGATAGGCGTCGCGCGGCAGGCCGGGTGGGCAATGCGTCAGGCGAGGATTGTCGGGATGCGGCATCAGAACCTCCCCGGAGGGGTGGCGCGCCGCCGGTCTGGGGCGAAGAACGGCCGTTCGGTTTTCCGGACCGGCAGCATCAGCTTGTGATACTGCAACTCGCGCTGCGCATAGATCTCGACCCAGAGGTCGTCGCAGGCGGCATATCGTGCCGCGACATGGGCGATGGCGAGGTTGCGCTTCAGCGTGGGCGACCAGCAGGCGGCGGTGATGAAGCCGGCCTCGCGCTTCTTGCCGTAATAGAGGACCGAGCCTTCGGCGCTGACATTGCCCGGAATGTCGAGCCCGACAATCGCCCAACGCGAGAGTTGGCCGTCACGTTCGGCCAGCAGAGCGCGCCGGCCGGTGAAATGGCCCTTGTCCCAGTCGATCATCCATCCAAGGCCCAGTTCCAGCGGACTGCGCACCCGGTCTTCGCGAAGGGCCTGCTGGGCGGGAATGAAGTCGAGGTTGGCGGTCAGGAACCCGGCCTCCGTGCGGGCCAGCATCACCGCTTCGGTTCCGGCGGGCACAAGGCCGAACGGCGCGCCTTGCGCCATCAGGTGATCCCAGAGCGCAACGGCATCGGTGGGCGCGACCCAGAGCTCATAGCCCAGATCGCCGGTAAAGCCGGTCCGCGAGATCAGCAGCCGGCCGTCGCGAAACGGATAGTCCTGCATGCGGAAGGGTTTCAGCGCCGAGACGTCGAAGCCCGCGGCCGTCAGCACGCTGGCAGAGGTCGGTCCCTGCAGCGCCACCGCCGCCACCGCTTCGGTCTCGTCCGCGATCTCGACATCAAAGCCCTGCGCCGAATCGAGCAGCCAGGGCAGGTGCCGTTCCTGGCAGCACAGCCGGAACCTGTCCGGGCCGATGCGGAACAGCGTGCCGTCATCCATCACCTTGCCCGCGTCATCCGTCCAGGCGGTGTATTGCACCGATCCGACCGGAAGCTTCGCCAGATTGCGCAGGGTCAGCCGATTGAGGCAGGCCTCCGCCTCCGGTCCCGCGATGCGGTATTTCGTCATCGGCGTGATATCGTAGAGCGTGGCGGCATTGCGGATCGCCGAATGCTCCATCTCGGAATCGCCGTAGCACCCGGCGGTGCGATACCCCGACCACCCGGCCCAGTTCTGCAGCCGGTTGGCGGCCGTGGTGCGCGGATGGAAGGGTGTCTCCAGCAGCGGGGCGGTGTCGAAACGCGGTCCGGTCATGCCCCCGCCTCCAGGATCGCCTCGGCCGCGTTCCAGCCTGCAGCACCCGACATCCCGCCGGGATGCGTGCCGGCCCCCGTCAGCCAGAGGCCGGATACCGGGGTGGCATAGCGCGAAAGCTGCGGCAATGGGCGCAGGAACAGCATCTGTTCGACGCTCAGTTCGCCATGGTGCCAGTTGCCACCAGCCATTCCGAATTTCCGTTCGATATCATAGGGCATCAGGAGATCCGCCTTGACGATCAGCTTGCCGATTCCCGGTGCGGCGCGTTCCAGCCGGGCAAGGCAGGCCGCCAGCATCGCCGCCCGCGCTGTATCCTCGCCGGCCCTGGGCGCGTGAGGCGCAAACTGCACGATCGCTGACAGGACATGCGGTGCGGCCGGTGCCTGCCCGCCGGTGAACGCCGAGGGAAGGACGATTTCCATCACGGGCGCATCGGGAACCTCGCCATATTTCACCGGATTGAACGCGGTTTCAACGGCATGTTCGTCTTCGGCCAGAATCAGCCGCGCCTTCGGATCCGTGCCGAAATCGGGCAGGTCGGACAGGGCCAGATGCAGCTTGGCCGCCCCGCCGCGGGATTTCTGATGGCGCAACCGCGTGGTCATCCCGGCATCGAGATGGCGTGGCCCGACCAGGTTCAGCAGCGTGGGCTTCGGCCCGATGGCCGAGACGACCAGCGGCGCGGAAATCGCCGTGCCATCGGTCAGCACCAGACCGGCGACGCGGTCGTTCGCGATCTCGATCCGCGCCACCCGGGCATTGGTGCGCAATGTCACGCCGCTGGCTTGTGCGGCCCGGGCCATGGCCCGGGCCAGCCCCGGCAAACCGTCTCGCGGCAAGCCGAGCGCCGCCTTGCCGCCGGCAATCTGACCCGCCAGCCGGTCGAGGTAGAGGATCAGCGTATTCGGCGATCGCGGCCCCGCCCAGGCGCCCAGCGTGGCATCAAAACACAGCGCGGCGCGCAGGCGGGGATCGGTCAGTTCATCCTGCGCAACGTCATGGGCGTTGATCAGGATCAGGCGGAGAAATTCGCGAAACTCGGTGGCGCCCAATTTCCGCAGGCCCAGCGCATTGCGCGCCAACTGCCCCCAGGCATTGCCGCTGGCCGCAAGGCGCGGCGGCGGCATCTGGCGGAACGGCTCCAGCGCGGCGGCAAAGGACATCAGTCGCCGGTGCAGCGCCGCCCAGGCCGCCGCGTCTGCGCCTTCGGCCTGATCGCCGCGCAAGGTCAGATGGCCCTGCGGCGAAAGAACCGTCGTCGGCAGATCGGCGGCCATCCAGTCGAGCCCGTGGCGCGACAGATCCATCGCCGCTTCGACCCTGGGGTCGATATGGCGGACCAGATGCGCCAGCGCGGGCGAGGGCCAGCCGGGGGCGATGTCGGGAAGTGCGCGGGCGCCGCCGCCGGGCTCTGGCTCGGCCTCCAGCAGCGTGACGCGACGGCCCTTCTGTGCCAGGCGTGCAGCACAGGCAAGCCCGTTTGGCCCGGCGCCAATGACCACGACATCCGTCGTGCCGGTGCTAGAGAACGGCCCAGGCATCGCTCATATCCCTTGCAGGTCGTTTCGCGTCACGCAGGATCTCTGCAGCGGCGTTGCGGCCCGGCGCCCCCATCACGCCGCCGCCGGGATGGGTCGAGGATCCGCAGATCCACAAATCCCGGACAGGTGTTCGGTAATTTGCATAGCCCGGCACCGGACGGTTGAAGAGCAACTGGTCGAAGGTCAGCTCCCCCTGGAAGATGTTGCCGTCGGTCAGTCCCACCTCCGCCTCCAGCTCGCGCGGGGTGCGGACCTCGACATGCAGGACCAGATCCTTGAAGCCGGGCGAATAGCGCTCGATCTGGTCAAGGCAGGTGCGCCCGAAGGCATCGCGGTCGGCGTCGGTCCAGTCGCGGCCCTCGATCTTCGGCGGGGCGTACTGGACGAAGCAGGACATGAAATGCTTGCCGGGCGGCGTCATCGTCGGGTCGATGGTGGTGGGGATCATCACATCCTGGAAGGGATCGCGGCTGAAATGGCCCGATTTCCAGTCGTCATAGGCACGTTCCATCCGCTCGATGGAATCGGTGAAATGCAGGTCGCCGCGCAGATGCGGTGCGCCCTCGGGCAGGGCGGGAAAGCGGGGCAGGGCGTCGAGCGCGATGTTCAGCTTGCCCGAGGAGCCGCGGGTCTTGAACCTGCGCACCGACGAGACGTAATCCTGCGGCAGTTCGGCTTCCTCGACGTGGCGCAGCATGGTGCGCTTGACATCCATGTTGGAGATCACCCGCTTCGCCCGGATCTCGTCGCCGTTTGCCAATGCGACACCGACGGCGCGGCCGTTCTTCACCAGGACCTTCCCGACCGGGCTGCCGGTGCGGATCTCGCCCCCGGTGGCGGTGAAGGAGGCGGCCAGCGCGCGGGTGATCGCGCCCATGCCGCCGCGGGCAAACCCCCAGGCCCCGACATTGCCGTCGACATCGCCCATGTAGTGATGCAGCAGCACATAGGCCGAACCGGGCGACATCGGCCCCAATGCGGTGCCGATGATCGCCGAAACCGCGAGATAGGCCTTGATCACCGGATTCTCGAAATAATGGTCAAGATAGTCCGAGATCGACATCGTCCAGAAGCGCACCATTTCGGCGATCTGCTGTTCCGACAGGCCGGACATGTGCTTGCCGATCCAGATCAGTTCACCAATGTCGCGCGGGCGAAAGCTGGCCGGATCGGCCGGCGTGCGCAGCAGCAAGGGCCGAATGAAACGGCAATGCCGCTGCACGTCGCGCGAGTAGATATCGTAGGCTTCGGCGTCGCGGGGCGAGTGGCGGGCGAATTCGCGCCGGTTCGCGTCATGATCGCGATACATCGCCAGAAAACCGCCGTCCTCCTTCAGCACCGCGCCCCCTTCATAGGGCAGGATCTGCAGGCCGTGACGCGGCAGTTCGAGGTCGCGCATGATCTCGGGCCGGAACAGCGACGAGACGTAGGAACAGTTGGAATAGGTGAAGCCCGGCGTCAACTCGCGGCTGACGGCGGCGCCGCCGATCCAGTCGTTCTTCTCGACCACGCAGACCTTCATGCCGGCGCGGGCAAGATAGCAGGCCGTGACCAGCCCGTTGTGCCCGGCGCCGAGGATGACCGCATCCCAGATCATTCGGCGGCGTCCAGCTTGCCCTCGGCCTGATCCTGCAGGGTCAGGTCGACGGCGATCTCCACGGCTTTCAGCGTATCGGTCAGGCAGGTTTCGTCCAGGCCATGCGCCTCGCACATGAACCAGGGTTCCCGCGAATCCGGCTCTACGATCAGGCCCAGGTCGTGCAGGTAATAGGCCATCCGGTCATAGAACGAATAATCGCTCGTTTTCCACGCGCGATAGTTGTCAGGGGGTGTTTCGGCGAAAAAGATGCCGAACATCGAGGAATGGCCGGAGAAGCTGTGGGTGACGTTGCGCGCGGTCAGGATGGCGGAAATCCCCGCCTTCAACCGCTCGCCATAATTCGCCAGGGTCTCCAGCGCGGGGGTTTCGTCCAGAATGCGCAGCGTTTCCTCGGCCGCAGCCAGTGAAACCGAATGCGCGGTATAGGTGCCGCCGTGGCTGGCACCGCCGTAGCGAAAGGTCCGCATCACGTCTTCGCGCCCCGCGACCAGCGAAATGGGGTAGCCGTTGGCAACCGCCTTGGCGAAGGTGGTGATGTCGGGCCGAACGCCCAGAATGCCCTGGATGCCGCCCTTGCCGACACGAAAGCCGGTCTTCACCTCGTCGATGATCAGAAGAACGCCGTATTGATCGCACAGATCGCGCGCGAGTTGCACGTATTCGCTGCGCGCCGAGATGCCGCAGCAATTGCCCTGGATGGGTTCGATCAGCATGGCGGCCAGCTTGTCGCCGTGGCGCAGGAAAGTGTCTTCCAGCCGCTGCAGATCGTTCATCGGCACCAGATGGGCAAGCTGCCGGACGGTGGGCGGGATGCCCTTGCCGTAGGGCACGACATCGGGATCGCTGTTCGACCCCGCGTCCCATTCATCCATGTTCGCCATCCACATGGCGGCATCGAACAGGCCGTGATAGCCGCCCTCGACCAGCAGATAGCTTTCGCGCCCGGTATAGGCGCGCGCCAGGCGCTGTCTCTTATACACATCTGACGCTGCCGACGACGGA
>JACSRN010000006.1 GCA_014879735.1 Paracoccaceae bacterium | reverse complement strand
CGGTGCCATGGCCGCTGTGGCCGAGGTGGTAGAAGCTGTCGTTGCCCGCCCCGCCCCAGAGCCGGTCGCGGCTGCCCCAGCCGCCGTTCAGGAAGTCGCGGCCGGCGTCGCCCGTCAACTCATCCGCCCCCACGCCGCCGGTCAGCGCATCGCCGCCGCCGCCACCCCGCAGCGTATCGATGCCTTCGCCGCCATAGAGGCTGTCGTTGCCCGTGCCGGTGGTGAAGGTATCGGCCCCATCGCCGCCATAGATCGTGTTGTGGCCGGTGCCGAGCAGGCTGACGGTCGCACCATCGTTGGTTCCGACCACCTCGACGGATTCCACCCCGTCGATCAGCGGCCGGCCGCCCAGGCCATCGGAACTGCCGTCGGCGTCAAGGATCAGCCTGTCCCAGGCGCCCTCGCCCATGTAGATGAGAAGATGGTCATTCCCGGCGCCGCCATAGACCTGGCTGTGGCGGATCTCGTCTGGGGTGGCGGCATCGGTTGCCATCGTGATCGTGATGCGGTCGTCGCCGCCGCCGCCGGAGATGCGGTTCGCACCGCCCCCCGCGCCGATATCGTCGTCGAAATCGCCGCCGGTGACGGTATCGTCGCTGTTGCCGAGTTGGGTGCGCAGCCGTTCGAACCCGTCGAAGTCAAGCGCATGGCCGCCGGCCGAACTGGCGATGCCGGCGGTCAGGTCGATGGTGGCGTGATCCGTGACCGGGCCAAGCGCCCAGATGATATCGACCAGGTCGGTGCCTGCGTCGCCACGCAGCGTGGTGGCATTGGTGCCGAAGACGCGCAGCCAGTCGTCGCCGGCGCCGCCATGTCCCTCGCCGATACTGCCCGAGAGAAGCTCGCCGAAGGTGATGAAATCGTCGCCGTCATCGCCGCGGATCGTGTCGACCATGCTGTCGCCGAAGAGTCTGTCGTCGCCCGCGCCGCCCTCGATCAGGTCGTTGTGGTCGCCGCCATGGATGGTGTCGTTGCCCTCACCGCCGTCGATCGTGTCTTCGCCGGAGCCGGCCATGATGTCGTCATTGCCGGCGCCGCCCGAGATTTCGTCATTGCCGGCGTCGCCAACCAGCAGGTCATGGCCGTCATGGCCTTCGATCGTGTCGTCGCCGGCAGCGCTGTAGACATAGTCGTCGCCATTGCCGGTGGCGATGATGTCATTGCCGGCGGCGCCGTGCACCTCATAATGCTCGAATCCGGTGATCAGCGACAACTGACCATCATCGGCATCGCCTTCATAGGTGTCGACGATGAAATAACAGGTGCTGTCATGAAGCGTGAAAGCGAGAAGGCGGTCCTCGCCGTCGCCGCCGGCCAGCGTGCTGGCCAAGCTGATGATATGGCCGATGGTGTCGTTGCCGGTGCCGCCGTCGAAGTTCTGGGCCCCGCTGTTGCTGGAAAGGTAATCATCGCCGTCACCGCCGGACAGCGTGTTGTCGCCGTCACCGCCGGACAGTCTGTCGTCGCCGGCGCCGCCGGACAGCATATCGTCGCCCGCACTGCCGGTCAGTACATCGTTGCCGTCGAGGCCGAGGATGGTGTCGTTGCCACCAAGCCCGTCGATGGCATCCCAGTCGGTGGTTCCGGTGATCGTATCGTCGCCTTCGGTAGGGAAGTCGGCCATTTTGGGCACTCCGCGAAAAAAGTGGGGATGAAATTTGAAGGAAAGAACAGATACGGAGGATGGTAACATCGGCCCCGCATTCTGGCAACGACAGGCCAGGGGTCACGGCAGATTCAGACCTCGCCCTTCAAGGCGCCGGATCGCATGCGACGGCCTGCCTGCGATGGCGCGCATGCGCCGTCGTCGTCCCGGATCGCGTCACTGCCGCCAAGGCGGTTGATGGCATCATCCTGCGCAATGCCGGGGATGAAATCGCGGTCCTCGGTGGGGCGTTTGGCCATTCCCGGTACATCGGAAAGGACGGGACCGATACCGGCTGCGGAAACACGCTGAATCGAGGCCGGACTCCGCTCTGGCTTGCCGCCCGGCCCGGGTTCAACCGGCGGTGGCGCGGGCTTCGGCGCGCAGGAGGTGCAGGCCGGCGCCGATGATGACGGCGATGCCCAGCCAGGCCAGCGGATCGGGCAGGTCGCCCCAGAACAGCCATCCCCAGAGCAGCGCCCAGAACATGAAGCTGTATTCGAACGGCGCCACCAGCGCCGCTGGCGCGACGCGGTAGGCCTGCGTCAGCAGCGTCAGCGCCGCCGCCGCGATGGCGCCGCAGACCGCCATGGCCAGGAAATCGAGCGGCTGCGGCCAGATCCAGGGCAGCATCAGGAAGCGCAGCGCCTCGGGTGCGGTGGCGGCCCAGCGGCCGTGGCCAAAGATCGCCGACAGGATCAGCGCGCAGACGAGAAAACCGAAGTTGCCCCAGAACGCCATTGCCGCCGCCGTCTCGGTCCGGCCGAGCGGGCGGGCGGCAATCATCGTCAGCGCATAGCCCAGTGCCCCCAGAACCGGCAGAACGGCGGCAAGGCCAAGGCCGCCCTGGCCCGGCTGCGCGATGAGAAGGACGCCGACAAAGCCCGCCGCCACCGCCGCCGAGGCCGCCGGAACGGCGGGTTCGCCGAGCAGACGGGGGGCGAGGAGGCTGATGAACAGCGGCGCGGCAAAGAACAGCGCCGTGGTCGTGGCCAGGGGCAGCACCGCCAGCCCCAGATAATAGGCGGTATAGGCAAGAAAATTCAGCAGGCCGCGCAAGATCATCCACCCGGTGCCGGGGGTGAACAGCCTGCCCAGCGTTCCGTCCGACAGCCGCACGATGACCAGTATCAGCGGCATTGCCACCAGGCTGCGGATCGTCATCGCTTCCGACAGCGGATAGCGGTCCGACAGGCCCTTCAGGATCACATCCTGAACGGAGAAGATCGCCACTCCCGCGATGACGGCAAGGATGCCTGCCGGGGCCCGGTTCGCCTGCATGCCGGCAAGCTAGCGGGCCAGGGGGCCGGCGCTTTGCCGTTCCCGACATCAGCCTGTCGCGCAGCGGACGTCCGGGTGCAAACGGCAGGGGCCGCGCCCGGTGTCCCGGACGCGGCCCCCAGGTCCCTGGCGGGACCGATCATTCGATCAATCGATCATTCGTCAGAGGCGGCGGCGCCGACTTCGTCGAACAGTTCGGCGATCTCGAACTCGGCCTGGGCTTCGGCCTCGGCGGCCAGTTCCCGGATCGACTTGCCCGAGGCCTGCAGCGCGGCCTCTTCCGGAGACCGGGCGACGTTCAGCCGAATCTTCACCGAAACCTCGGGATGCAGCACCACCGAGACGGTGTGCAGGCCCAGGTCCTTGATCGGATGATCGAGCACGACCTGGCCGCGCGCCACGGTAAAGCCGGCGGCGGTGGCGGATTCGGCGGCGTCGCGCGCCGAGACCGAGCCATAGAGCGCACCGGATTCGGAGGCCGAACGGATGACCACGAAGGTCTGGCCGTCAAGCTTGGCGCCGACGGATTCGGCTTCCTTGCGGGTCTCGAGGTTGGTGACTTCGAGTTGCGCCTTGCGCGTCTCGAAGGATTTCACGTTGGTCTCGGAGGCGCGCAGGGCCTTGCCTTGCGGCAGCAGGTAGTTGCGGGCGTAACCGTCCTTGACGTTCACGACCTCGCCCATCTGGCCAAGCTTGGCAACACGCTGGAGAAGGATGACTTGCATCTGGGTCGCTCCTTACTTCACGGCATAGGGCAGCAGGGCCAGGAAGCGGGCGCGTTTGATGGCCTGGGCCAGTTCACGCTGCTTCTTGGCCGAGACGGCGGTGATCCGCGAGGGCACGATCTTGCCGCGCTCGCTGATATAGCGCTGCAGCAGACGGGTGTCCTTGTAGTCGATGGCCGGTGCGTTGTCGCCCGAGAAGGGGCAAACCTTGCGGCGGCGGAAAAACGGCTTGTTCGCCATGGTTTATGGACCTTTCTTCAAGCGTTGGATCAACGACGGTCGCGGCGGTCGAAGCCGCCACGGTCCTCGCGGTCGCCCCGGTCGCCGCGATCCCCGCGGTCTCCCCGGTCGCCACGATCACCCCGGTCGCCGCGATCCCCGCGGTCGCCCCGATCACCCCGGTCGCCGCGCTCGCGCTCGTCGCGCTTCTGCATCTGGACCGAGGGGCCCTCGCCATGCTTGTCGACCTTGATCGTCAGCACGCGCATCACGTCGTCGTGCAGGCGCATCAGGCGTTCCATCTCCTGCACGGCCGTCGCGGGGGCGTCCGAGCGCAGGAAGGCATAGTGGCCCTTGCGGTTCTTGTTGATCTTGTAGGCCATGGTCTTCACGCCCCAGTACTCGTGCTCGACGACCTTGCCGCCGTTGTCCGCGAGAACCGTGGAGAAATGTTCGATGAGACCTTCGGTCTGCGCGTTGGACAGATCCTGGCGCGAGATGAAGACATGCTCGTAGAGCGGCATGCGGTGTCCTTCACTCAGGGCGGCTTCAAAGGACGGGCTGAGATCTTTCCGCGGCCCGTCCACGAGAGGCATCGCCGGTTCATGGAATTGCGGAAAGCTGCGCGCTTATAGCGGGATCGGCCAGGAAGGCAAGGGGTGGGCGCGATGGACCCGCGGCCCGGGCCGCGGCAAGCCGCCGCAAAGGCCGCCCCGGGGGCGGCGGCATTCACGCCACAACCGCCCGGGGGGCTGGCCTCCGGGGGGCAGCACAGGGCACCGGGCCGGTCGGCTGCGGCGGCTGCCCTGCGGGCACCGGCGGCGCGTGGGTCGGGTGCAAGGGGCCGGGCGCCATGGGCCCCGGCATATGGGTCGGGCATATGGGTCGGGCGCAAGGGATGGCATGGTCGGGCAGGTCATCCTTCGCGGCGGATCCGGACGGAGCGGTGGGCGTTGCCGAATACGCTCCGCTTGGCAGAGCCTGCCCGAGGGTGCGGAAGATGTGGAGGCCGCGGAGGCTGCACAAACCCCTTGCATTGCCTTCGGACCCGTGGATTGCTCGACCCTCCGACAGGAGGAACAGGATGTCTTTCGAACAATGGCTCGCCTTCGCTGCGGCATCTGCCGTCTTGCTGGCGATTCCCGGCCCCACGATACTGCTGGTGATCTCCTATGCGCTGGGGCACGGGAAGAAGGCGGCCGGCGCGACGGTGGGCGGCGTCGCTCTGGGTGATTTCACCGCCATGACGGCCTCCATGCTTGGCCTTGGCGCATTGCTTGCGGCCTCGGCCACGCTGTTCACCGTGCTGAAATGGATCGGCGCGGCCTATCTGGTCTATCTTGGCGTGAAGCTCTGGCGCGCGCCGGTGTCGGCAGCCACGGGCGGCACGGATGGGGACGCGGCGCCGAAGGAACGGCCGCTGCGGATCTTTCTGCACACCTATATCGTGACCGCCCTGAACCCGAAGAGCATCATCTTCTTCGTGGCCTTCCTGCCCCAGTTCCTGAACACGGCACAGCCGGTGGTGCCGCAGATGATCATCTTCGAGACGACCTTCCTTGTCCTGGCGATTCTGAATGCCGGCTTCTACGCGCTGATGGCCTCCATGGCGCGCCAGTCGATCCGCAGGCCCGGCGTGCAGCGGGTGGTCAACCGCGTCGGCGGGTCCCTGATGATCGGTGCCGGCGCATTGGCCGCAGGCTGGAAGCGGGCCGCCGCCTGATCACCGCGCCACGACCAAGGAGGACATCTCGCCTGGCCTGATGCCTGCACAGGCCTGATGCCCTGCCGGGGATCCGGCCCGGCCGTTCCGGTGATCAGCCAGAATGCCCCACCGCGGAATGCCCCGCCGCAGAATGCCCCGCCTGGGGGGGCAGCGGCGCAGGCCGCCGCCGGGCGGCGGTTTTCCGGTGTCGGGAGATGGGCTAACGGGCCGATTCCGGCAGGCCGAAGATGCGGTCGAAGGCCCAGGTGAAGACCACGGCATAGACGGCGAAGAAGATGATCAGGCCGGCGTCGTAGATCAGCGCCTCGATCAGGCCGATGCCCATCCACCAGGCAAGGAACGGCACCAGCACAAGGACGAGGCCCGCCTCATAGCCCGCGCCATGGATCAGCCGGCGCTTCAGGTCGCGGCCACGGGTGGGCTGGCGGGCCTCCCAGGCCTCGAAGATCCAGTTGTAGAGATAGGAGTAGAGGAGCGCGAGCAGCATCGAGCCCACGGCGGCGCCGGTGGCCGTGGCGGCATCGCTGTCGGAAAACAGCAGGAGCCCCAGCGTGGTGATGACGATGCCGATGCTCTCGAACAGCACGGCATAGAGGACGCGGCGTTGAATGGCGGAGAGTGTCATCGCTGCGGTTTGACGCCGCCGCGCGGGGAAGTCAAACCGCCGTGATGATTGCAGGCGCGGCGGTGAACGGGTAAGCCCGTGACAAGGGCTGCAAGGAGGATCGGCATGAGCCGCGCATTCGTATTTCCGGGACAGGGGGCGCAGACCATCGGCATGGGCCGCGCCCTGGCCGAGGCCTATCCCGCGGCGAAGGCCGTGTTCGACGAGGTGGACGAGGCGCTGGGCGAGAATCTGTCGGCACTGATCTGGGCCGGCGATATCGAGACGCTGACGCTGACCCAGAACGCCCAGCCGGCGCTGATGGCGACCTCGATGGCGGCGGTGCGCGCGCTGGCGGCCGAGGGCTTTCCCCTGGTCGGCACGGCCGATTTCGTGGCCGGCCATTCGCTGGGCGAATATTCGGCATTATGTGCGGCGGGCTCGCTGAGCCTGTCGGATACCGCGCGGCTGCTGCGGATCCGCGGCGAGGCGATGCAGGAGGCAGTGCCGGTGGGCGAAGGCGCGATGGCGGCGCTGCTCGGTCTCGATTTCGAGGCGGCGGTGGCGGTGGCGGCCGAGGCCGCGGCCGGCGAGGTCTGCCAGGCCGCCAATGACAACGATCCGGCGCAGGTGGTGGTCTCGGGCCACCGCGCGGCGGTGGAGCGGGCGGTGGAGATCGCCCGGGCACGCGGCGCGCGGCGCGCGCTGCTGCTGCCGGTCAGCGCGCCGTTCCATTGCGTGCTGATGCAGCCGGCTGCGGCCCGGATGGCCGAGGCGCTGGCCGCGGTGGTGATCCAGGATCCGGCGGTGCCGGTGGTGGTGAACGTGCGCGCCGAGGCGGTGACGGGCGCCAACCGGATCGCCGATCTGCTGGTGGCGCAGGTCACGGGCCCGGTCCGCTGGCGGGAATCGGTGCTGTGGATGGAACGGGCGGGCGTCACGGATTATTGGGAGATCGGTGCCGGCAAGGCGCTGTCGGGGATGATCAAGCGGATCGTCAAGGGCGCGCAGACCCGCAGCATCGGCACGCCCGAGGATATCGCGGCGCTGAAGGGCTGACGCCTGGTGCGGGGCGGGCGGCGCCCGAGGGCGCTTCGCCCCCCGGACCCCCAGAGGATATTTTGCAGAGAAGAAGGCCGGACCGGCCGGTGCTTCGGGAGACAGGGATGTTCGATCTGACGGGAAAGACGGCGCTGGTGACGGGCGCTTCGGGCGGGATCGGGGCGGCGATCGCGCGGGTCCTGCATGCGCAGGGGGCGACGGTCGGGCTTTCGGGCACGCGGGTGGCGCCGCTGGAGGCGCTGGCGGCGGATCTGGGCGGGCGGGTGCAGGTGTTGCCCTGCGATCTGGCGGTGGCAGAGGAGGTCGAGGGGCTGGTCAAGCGCGCGACGCAGGCCATGGGCGGGGTGGAGATCCTGGTGAACAATGCCGGGATCACCCGGGACGGCCTGGCGATGCGGATGTCGGATGCCGATTGGCAGGCGGTGATCGAGGTGAACCTGACCGCGACCTTCCGGCTGTGCCGCGCCGCGATCCGCGGCATGATGAAGGCGCGCTGGGGGCGGATCGTCAATATCTCGTCGGTGGTGGGCACGACCGGCAATGCCGGTCAGGCGAATTATGCCGCGGCCAAGGCGGGATTGGTGGGTCTGTCGAAATCGCTGGCGGCGGAGGTTGCCAGCCGCGGCATCACGGTGAATTGCGTGGCGCCCGGATTCATCGAGACGGCGATGACCGACAAGCTGAGCGAGGCGCAGCGCACGGGGATTCTGGGCGCGGTTCCCGCCGGCCGCATGGGCACGCCCGAGGAGATCGCGGCGGCCGTGCTCTATCTTTCCGCGCCCGAGGCGGGCTATGTCACCGGGGCCACGCTGCATGTGAACGGCGGCATGGCAATGGTCTGAGCCAGGGCATGCCATGGCGGCGAAAGCGTTTGCCATCCCTCGCGGGTGTGTTATAGCGCGCGCCAGATTCCCCGGGCATTGGCCCGGCACAGGACTCCCCGGGGCCGGTCGGGTGGCGGGGGTGGAAATCGGAGTCGGGGGCAGGACCCCGCGAACGGAGTAGAGGACGAAACATGAGCGACATTGCCGAGCGCGTGAAGAAGATCGTGGTCGAGCACCTGGGCGTGGACGAGGACAAGGTGACGGAAAACGCCTCGTTCATCGACGACCTCGGCGCAGACTCGCTGGACACGGTCGAACTGGTCATGGCCTTCGAGGAGGAATTCGGCATCGAGATTCCCGACGATGCCGCTGAAACCATCCAGACCTTCGGCGACGCGGTTTCGTTCATCTCGAAAGCCGCCTGAGCGAATTCGTCCGGTTCGGGACGGCAAGGGGCGCCCCTCTGGGGGCGCCCGTTGTTTTTTCCGCGGCATTTTTTTGCTTTCCTTCGGCGGCGCGGCCGGCTTTGCTGAGGCGGGAAAACCGCAGCGGAGGGTGAGGCGATGGCAAGTCTGGGCGAGATGTTCGGCGCGGGGGGCGGCGGCACCTTCATGGGGCTGCCGCGCTGCGACGACCTGGCACGGCTGGAGGCGCGGATCGCGCTGATCGGTGCGGATGGCTGCACGCCCTATCCTTCGGTCGGATCCTATTGCGCCGGCGGGCCGGCGGCGATCCGGGCCGGCGGCGCGGCCTATGCGGCAAATCTGACGCATATGAATTTCGACCTGGGCGGGCCGGTCTTTCCCCGCGGCATCGTCGCCGCGGATGCCGGCGACCTGCCGGTGCGCGACGACGATCCGGCGGGAAACCGGGCGCGGATCGGCGCGGCGATCGGGCAGGTGCTGGACCGCGGCGCGGTGCCGGTCCTGCTGGGCGGCGACGATTCCCTGCCGATCCCGATGCTTGAGGCTTTCGCCCATCGCGGCAAGCGGCTGACGATCCTGCAGATCGATGCGCATATCGATTGGCGCGACGAGGTGGGGGGCGAGCGGCTGGGGCTTTCCTCGACCATGCGGCGGGCCTCGGAAATGGGCCATGTCGAGCGGATCATCCAGGTTGGCCAGCGCGGCATCGGTTCGGCCCGGGAGGCGGACGTTCGCGCGGCGCTGGACTGGGGCGTCAGCTTCGTGCCGGCGGGCGAGGTGGCGCGCGAGGGGATCGGCCGGGCGCTGTCGCTGATCCCGGCGGGGGCGGAGGTGGTGGTCTGCTTCGACTGCGATGCGCTGGATCCGGCGGTGATGCCGGCGGTGATCGGCCGGACCGCCGGCGGCCTGGGTTACTGGCAGGCGCTGGATCTGATTGCCGGCGCGGCGGCGAAGGCGCGGATCGCGGCCTTCGATCTGGTGGAATTCATGCCCGGACGCGACATCGACGGCCAGGGCGCGCTGGTTGCCGCGCAGATGGTGGCGGCGGTGATGGGGCTGATCGCGCGGCAGGGCTGAGGAGAGGCCAGGGAAGGCGCCCCGGGGTGGGGCAGGTGGTGGCGCGTGGCGGCCGGCCCGGTCAGGGCAGCCGGGCGGCCAGGTGCCAGCAGGCCAAGAGCGCCATGGGCGAGGCCAGCGCCCCGACCAGTGCGGGGAGCAGCGACGGCGGGCCGATCCGGGCAAGGCTTGCCAGCGCAGCGGGCAGCATCAGCGCCGCGCCGGCCAGCGTGCCGGGGATCAGCCGGCCGGCCAGCAGGCTGGCGCCGATCTGGGCCAGGGCATTGAGCGCGAGGCCGCCGGCCGCCATGGCCGCCGCGGCAAGCCTGAGGCGTGAGGGGTGCAGCACGGCCGGCAGGATCAGCGCCGCCGCCAGCGCCGTGACCAGTGCCACCGCGACGGCCGGCTGCCGCCGGGCCGGCAGCAGCGGGTCCAGCACCGCAGGCAGGCCCGGGCCGCCGGCGGCGAGTTCGGCCGCATTCTGCACCAGCAGCGCGACAAACAACGCGAAAAGAACCGGGCGAAGCGTCATTGCCGCAGCATGCCATTGCGGTGGCGGCGGGCCAAGGCCCGGCCAGGGCGGGGCGAGAAACCGCGGCGCCGCGGCGATATCCGGCGCCGGCGGGTTGCCCCTGCGACCGGGCGCCGCCCTGCCGCTGCCGTCCTGCCAGAGTTGCGCCGGAGGGGGGCGGCGTGTATCACCTCGCGGAGATGCTTTGCCTGACGGGGGGAAATATGCGCCGGGTTGTCGTCACGGGTCTGGGGATGGTCACGCCGCTGGCCTGCGGGGTCGAGGAGACCTGGAAGCGCCTGCTTGCCGGGCAGTCCGGGGCGGGGCCGATCACCCGCTTTGATGCGACGAATGTGGTGACGCAATATGCCTGCGAGATTCCGCTTGGCGACGGATCGGACGGAACCTTCAACCCCGACGACTGGATGGAGCCGAAAGAGCGCCGCAAGGTCGACGATTTCATCCTCTATGGCATGGCGGCAGCCACCCAGGCGGTGCGGGATGCCGGAATCGGCGATCTGACCGAAGCGGAAAAGCTGCGCACCGGCGTGATGATCGGCTCGGGCATCGGCGGGCTGACGGCCATTGCCGATACCGCGGTGCTGATCAAGGAAAAGGGGCCGAAGCGGGTGAGCCCGTTCTTCATCCCCTCGGCGCTGATCAACCTGGTGTCGGGGCAGGTGTCGATCCGCTTCGGCTTCAAGGGGCCGAACCATGCCGTCGTGACCGCCTGTTCCACCGGCGCCCATGCCATTGGCGATGCGGCCCGGCTGATCCAGTGGGGCGATGCCGACATCATGGTGGCGGGGGGGGCCGAGGCGCCGATCAGCGAGATCGGGATCGCCGGTTTCAACGCCTGCCGGGCGCTGTCGACCAAGCGCGCGGATGCGCCCGAGAAGGCGAGCCGGCCCTATGATGCCGACCGCGACGGATTCGTCATGGGCGAGGGCGCGGGGATCGTGGTCCTGGAGGAATACGAGCATGCCCGGGCGCGCGGTGCGAAAATCTATGCCGAGGTGCTGGGCTATGGCCTGTCGGGCGATGCCTATCACATCACCGCCCCTTCGGAGGATGGCGATGGCGGCTATCGCAGCATGCAGGCGGCGCTGAAGCGGGCGGGGATCACGCCGGACCAGGTGGATTACATCAACGCCCATGGCACCAGCACCATGGCCGATACCATCGAACTGGGCGCGGTCGAGCGGCTGCTGGGCGATGCCGCGGCAAAAGCCACGATGTCGTCGACCAAATCCTCGATCGGCCATCTTCTGGGGGCTGCCGGTGCGGTGGAGGCGATCTTCTGCGTGCTGGCGATCCGCGACCAGATCGCGCCGCCGACGATCAACCTCGACACGCCGGCCGTGGCGCCGAAGCTGGATCTGGCGCCGAACCGGGCGGTGCCGCGCCGGATCGACGTGGCGCTGTCCAACAGCTTTGGCTTCGGCGGCACGAATGCAAGTCTCGTCCTGGGCAAGGTATCCTGATCGATGTGGAAAGCCGTCGCCTCCAATGCGCTGACGCTGTTCATCGTGCTGCTGATTGCCGCCGCCGCCGTGGTGGCCTGGGGACGCAATGAATTCGTCAAGCCCGGGCCGCTGGCCGAGGCGATCTGCCTGCAGGTCGAGCGGGGGGCGAGCCTGGCCTCGGTCAGCCGCAACCTGGAAACCCGCGGTGCGGTCAGCGATGCGCGGATCTTCCGCATCGGCGCGGATTATTCGGGGCTGGCGAGCAACCTGAAATTCGGCTCCTACCTGATCGCGCCGGGGGCCTCGATGGCCGAGGTTCTGGCAGCGGTGACGGCAGGGGGGCAGTCGACCTGCGGACAGGAGGCGAATTTCCGCATCGGCATCGCCTCGGCCGAGGTGATCCTGCGCGAACTCGACCCGGCGACCAACCGTTTCGTCGAGGTGGCGGCCTTCGACCCCGCCGCAGGTGCGGCGCCGGCGGATTATGTCGAGGCGGCGGCCCAGCCCGACCTGCGCTATCGCGTGACCCTGGCCGAGGGCGTGACCAGCTGGCAGGTGGCAGAGGCGCTGAAACGCGCCGATTTCCTGGAAGGCGCGGTGGCGGAGATTCCGCCGGAAGGTGCGCTGGCGCCGGGGTCCTATGAGGTTGAGCGGGGATCGGCACGGGCCGATCTGATCCGGCGGATGACCGAGGAGCAGGCGCAGACTCTGGCCGAGCTTTGGCCGACGCGGGCCGAGGGGCTGCCCTATGCCAGCCCGGAGGAGGCGCTGATCATGGCCTCGATCATCGAGAAGGAGACCGGGCTGGCCGACGAGCGCGCGCAGGTGGCCAGCGTCTTCGTCAACCGGCTGGAGCGGGGGATGCGGCTGCAGACCGACCCCACGGTGATCTATGGCATCACCAAGGGCGAGGGCGTGCTGGGCCGGGGACTGCGGGCGAGCGAACTGCGGCGCGAGACGCCCTACAACACCTATGTCATCGACGGCCTGCCGCCGACGCCGATCGCCAATCCCGGGCGGTTGTCGATCGCGGCGGCGCTGGATCCGGCGCAGACGGATTATCTGTATTTCGTGGCAGACGGTTCGGGGGGCCATGCCTTTGCCGCAACGCTGGAGGACCACAACCGCAATGTCGAAGCCTGGCGCGCGCTGGAGGCCGAACAGAAGGCCGCGGGCGGCGATGGCGGGGTGACAGGGGTCCAGGGCGAGTAAGGTTAACGGCCCGTTAACGCGCCGTTCGCGCAACCACTTGATATGACTTCGCTTTTTGCTTGACCCGGCGCACGGTTCAAGCTATACCTTCAGACATGCTGGTAGAGGTGTCAAAGGCGGCCGGGGGCAACCCCGTGCCGCCTTTTCGCTTCGCTCGTGCGGGGGGCGCAGGGCAGCAGGCAGAGAACAGATGACGATCAGGTTTACCGAAGGCGAGGACGTTCCGCAGGACGTTCTCGAATTCACCGAAAAGCTGTTCCTGGTCGCGGTCGAGGATCTGAACGGGATCCTCGAGGCGATCCGGGACGGCAGGCTGGATCTGGCCAAGGACGGCAAGCGCGCGGTCCGAGATCTGGCCGAAATGGGCAAGCAGGTTCTTCAGGAGCGCAACAATGTCGACCAACTTCGCAAGCGTATTGCCGGGTCTGTCGGAGCCGGAGGCGGGCTGGACCTCGGGGCCGCGCGGGATGAAATCGGGCGCCGCCTGGCTTGCCTCCGCCACGCAAGAGGAGATTGACGGCTTTCTCGGCGGGCTGGGGGAGAATGCGCTGCTGTCGCTGCCCTGGATCTTCGATTTCTGGGCCTTGCCGCATCAGTTGCCACCCGAAGGCGCCTGGAAGACCTGGGTGATCATGGGCGGGCGCGGCGCGGGCAAGACGCGGGCCGGCGCGGAATGGGTGCGCGCCATGGTCGAGGGGGCGACGGCGGCCGCGCCGGGCCGGGTGCGGCGGGTCGCGCTGGTGGCCGGGACGCTGGAACAGGCGCGGGAGGTGATGGTGCTGGGCGAAAGCGGCATCCTCGCCTGTTCGCCGCCCGACCGGCGGCCGAAATGGATTGCCAGCCGCAACATGCTGGAATGGGAAAACGGTGCGGTGGCGCAGCTTTTCAGCGCCCATGACCCCGAGCGGCTGCGCGGGCCGCAGTTCGATGCCGCCTGGACGGACGAGCTGGCGAAATGGCCCAAGGCGGAGGAGACCTGGGACCAGTTGCAGTTTGCGCTGCGGCTGGGGGCGCATCCCCAGCAGGTGGTGACGACGACGCCGCGCAATGTCGAGGCGCTGAAGGCGATCCTGCGCAATCCCTCGACCGTGGTGACGCATGCGCCGACCGAGGCGAACCGCGCCTATCTGGCGGAAAGCTTCCTGGCCGAGGTGGAGGCGCGGTTTGCCGGCACCTGGAAGGGGGCGCAGGAATTGCAGGGGCTGATCGTCGACGAGGTGGAGGGCGCGCTCTGGACGCCGGCCATGATCGCGGCGGCGCAGGCGGCGCCGGAGCCGGCCGAGATGCGCGTGGTGGTGGCCGTCGACCCGCCGGTGACGGGCACCAAGACCTCGGACGAATGCGGGATCGTGGTGGTCGGCGCCGATACGCGGGGGCAGGCGGGGACCTGGCGGGCGATGGTCCTGGCCGACCGCACGGTCCGCGGTGCGACACCGGATGGCTGGGCCCGGGCGGCACTGGCGGCGATGGAGGAATTCGGGGCCGAACGGATGGTGGTGGAGGTGAACCAGGGCGGCGATCTGGTGGCGCAGGTGGTGCGCCAGGTCGATCCGCTGGTGCCGATCCGCGAGGTGCGGGCGATGCAGGGCAAGCGGCTGCGCGCCGAGCCGGTGGCCGCGCTTTACGAACAGGGGCGCGTGGGGCACCGCCGCGGGCTGGTGAAGCTGGAGGCGCAGATGGCGCAGATGGCGCATACCGGCTGGCAGGGGCAGGGCAGCCCCGACCGGCTGGATGCGCTGGTCTGGGCGCTGACCGAGTTGATGATCGCGCCCTCGGGTCGGATCGGCCGGCCGGGGGTGCGCATGATCTGAAGGCGCGGCGCGCGCCGGTGCCGGGCCGGTGGTGGGGGAACCGCCGCCGGGGGCGCTTCGCCCCCCGGACCCCCCGAGGATATTTTCGCAGAGAAGAAGGCAGCGGAGTGCGGGACGGGCCGGAGGCGGCGCCGGCGATTTCCGCATGCGGCAGAAAGGGAGCTGAGGCGTGTTCGATTTCCTGAAGAAGGCGGGGGCGGTGGCGCCGGTGCCGCTGGAGAAGAAGGCCAGTGCCACCGGGCGGGTGATCGCCTGGGCCAGTTCGGGCCGGGTGGCCTGGAGCCCGAGGGATGCGGTTTCGCTGGCGCGGGCGGGATTCCAGGGCAATCCGGTGGGGTTTCGCGCGGTGCGGCTGATCGCCGAGGCGGCGGCGGCGCTGCCGGTGATCGCGGCGGATGCCGAGCGGCGGTTCGAGGCGCATCCGGTCCTGGCGCTGCTGGCGCGGCCGAATGCGGCGCAGGGGCGGGCGGAGCTGCTGGAATCGGTCTATGGCCATCTGCTGCTGTCGGGCAATGCCTATGTCGAGGCGGTGGGGACCGGCGGCCTGCCCGGCGAATTGCATGTGTTGCGGTCGGACCGGATGGCGCTGGTGCCGGGCGCGGACGGCTGGCCCGTCGCCTATGATTATTCGGTGGGTGGGCGGACGCATCGCTTTCCGGTCGCCGAGGGGGTGAGCCCGATCTGCCATATCCGCAGCTTCCACCCGACCGACGACCATTACGGCCTGTCGCCGCTGCAGGCGGCCGCGGTGGCGATCGACGTGCACAATGCCGCCAGTGCCTGGTCGAAGGCCCTGCTGGACAATGCCGCGCGGCCCTCGGGTGCGATCATCTACAGGGGGACGGACGGCTCGTCGGTCCTGACCTCGGAGCAATACGACCGGCTGGTGGCCGAGATGGAGACCCATCATCAGGGTGCGCGCAATGCCGGGCGGCCGATGCTGCTGGAGGGTGGGCTCGACTGGAAGCCGATGGGATTTTCGCCCTCCGACATGGAGTTTCACGAGACGAAGCAGGCGGCGGCGCGCGAGATCGCCGTCGCCTTTGGCGTGCCGCCGATGCTGATGGGCATTCCGGGCGATGCGACCTATGCCAACTACCAGGAGGCGAACCGGGCATTCTATCGCCTGACGGTGCTGCCCCTGGCGCAGCGGGTGCTGGCGGCGCTGTCGCATTGGCTGGCGCAGTCGACCGGCGAGACGGTCGAGCTGCGGCCCGATCTGGACCAAATCCCGGCGCTGGCGGTGGAACGCGACCAGCACTGGGCGCGGGTCGGTGCGGCCAGCTTTCTGAGCGAGGCGGAGAAGCGGGCGCTCCTCGGGCTGCCGCGCATCGCGGAGGGCGAATGACCACGCGGCGGGAAGGCGCCGGATCCCGCTTTCTCTTTGACAGTTTCGACGCCGCCCAGGCGCGGATCGAGGCGCATGAGCGGGTGATGGAGGAGCGCTGGATCGCGCTGGACTACCGGCTGACCCAGATCGACGCGGGTCTGGAGCGGTTGGAAAAGCGCATCTGGGTAGGGGTTTACGGCGTTGCGGCCTTTCTGCTGGCGCAGGGGGCCGAGGCGCTGATTTCGGCAGCGATCAAGTGAGGTGAGGCGATGAGCGAGGCAACCGGCGGTGCGCCGGAACGCAAGTACCACCGGCCCGAGACCGGGTTGCTGGTCACGGAGGGCCATGTCGTGGCGGGCTATGCCTCGCTGTTCGGCCGGGCCGACCAGGGCCTGTCTCTTATACACATCT
>JACSRN010000098.1 GCA_014879735.1 Paracoccaceae bacterium | reverse complement strand
CCGTCCTGCGCCCCGTCCTGCGCCCTGTCCTGCGCCTGGCCCCTGTTCTGGCGCTGGTCCTGCCCCTGGTTCTTGCCGCCTGTGTCGGCAACCTGCACGGCGCCACGGGCATCGCCGAGACGCTTGCCGGGCGGGTCGTGGTCTACGGCCCCCCGGGGACGGGGCGGGACGAGGCGATGTGGCAGGACTGGCAGGCGGATGGCCGCACCCGGACGGGGGGGCCGTCGGTCTGGCAGTCGAAGACCGGGCGCTGGACGGTGGTGAACGGCACCTATTGCGAGATCTTCGGTGCCTCCTCGGACTGGACCTGCTGGCGCATCACGCTGCTGCAGGGCGGCCGCGCGGTGCGGTTCTGGGAAGTTGTCGAGGAACCGGCCGATCTGCTGATCTTTCATCGCGACATGACGGGCTGGTTCGCCGGCTGAGCGCGGGTTCCGCGCCGGCCGCCCTGCGGGGTGCGGGCGGCTTTCCGATTGCCCAAGGGGCGGGGGAAGGATAGGGAATGGCTGCAAACGAGGGGTTGCCGATGAAGATGACCGACACCTTCCTGAAACCGATGCACCGCGAGGGCATTCCCTTCGTCGCCGGTTTTGCCGTGGCAAGCCTGGTGCTGTTCTGGATCTGGGATCCGCTGGGCTGGATCGGCCTCGGGCTGACCGTCTGGTGCTACTATTTCTTCCGCGATCCCAAACGTGCGGTGCCGCTGAATCGCGGCCTGATGGTCAGCCCCGCCGATGGCGTCGTCAGCATGATCACCCCTGCCGTGCCGCCGGCCGAACTTGGCCTCGGCCCGCTGCCGATGCTGCGGATCTCGGTCTTCATGTCGGTCTTCAACTGCCATGTGAACCGCGCGCCCATCACCGGGCGCGTCACCGCCGTCGCCTACCGGCCGGGCCGGTTCCTCAACGCCTCGCTCGACAAGGCCTCCGAAGAGAACGAGCGCAATGCGATCGCCATCGAGATGGAGGACGGCCGCAAGATCGGCGTCGTGCAGATTGCGGGCCTTGTCGCCCGGCGGATCGTCTGCTGGACGGCGCCCGGCCAGGGCCTGCGCACCGGCGAACGCTTCGGCCTGATCCGGTTCGGCTCGCGTCTCGACATCTACCTGCCCGAGGGGGTGGAGCCGCAGGTCGCCGTCGGCCAGGCCGCGGTGGCGGGCGAGACGGTGATCGCCATCCTCGGCCAGGCCGCGCCGGCCCGCGTCGCGAGGATGGAGTGACATGGACGACGACCCGTCCCGCCCCGCAGATGCCGCCGGCCCCGGCGAGCGGCAGCTGCTGATCCTGCGGCTTCTGCCCAATCTCGTGTCGATCCTTGCACTTTGTGCCGGGCTGACGGCGATCCGGCAGGCGGTTGACGGCAATGTGAATGCGGCGGTGCTGCTGATTGCGCTGGCGGCCTTTCTCGACGGGCTCGACGGCCGGCTTGCCCGCATGCTGCGCAGCGAAAGCGCCATCGGCGCCGAACTCGATTCGCTGTGCGATTTCGTCAATTTCGGCGTGGTGCCGGCGCTGGTCCTCTATCTCTGGGGGCTGCGGGGCGAGATGGCCTTCGGCTGGATCGCGGTGCTGATCTATGCCGTCTGCTGCATGCTGCGGCTGGCGCGGTTCAACGTGGGCAGCCGCGCCGCCGATCCCGACGAGAAGACCACCTTCACCGGCGTGCCCTCGCCGGCGGGCGCGCTGCTGGCGCTGATGCCGGTCTATGTCGCCCAGGTCACGGGGTTGCATCTGCCCGAGGAACTGATCGCGCTGTGGATGGTTGCCGTCGGCGGGATGATGATCAGCCGGCTGCGCACCCCCAGCCTGAAGCGCGCGACCATCGCCGCCTCATCCGCGCCCTTCGTGCTGGTCGGTGCCGTGGCGGCGGTGGCCGCCGTCATCACCTACCCCTGGGCGACGCTGCTGCTGATCTCTGCGGCCTATCTCGCCGGTGTGATCTGGATTGCGCTGCGCCGCCTGCGTCGCGGTGCTGCCTGACAGTTGCGCCAGGGGTCTGCCAGAGCTAGCCTGCGGCCCGGAAATCGGGGGCAGGAGATGGCGATGCAGGTGATCCGCTGGGGCATTCTCGGGGCGGCGAATTTCGCGCGCAAGCAGATGGGGCCGGCGATCCATGCCGCCGAAGGGGCCGAACTTTATGCGCTGGCCACCAGCTCGCCCGACAAGGCCGAGGGGTTCCGCGCCTTCTGCCCGGCATTGAAGATTCATGCCAGCTATGAGGCGCTGCTGGCCGATCCGGCGGTGGATGCGGTCTATATTCCGCTGCCCAACCATCTGCATGTGGAATGGACGGCGAAGGCGCTGGCGGCGGGCAAGCCCGTCCTGACCGAAAAGCCGGTGGCGCTGCGCGCCGAAGAGATCGACCGGCTGATCGCCCTGCGCGACCGCACCGGCCTGCTTGCCGCCGAGGCCTTCATGATCCTGCACCATCCGCAATGGCACCGCGCCCGCGACTGGGTGCAGGGCGGCGAGATCGGCGAGATCGTCCATGCCGACGCCCAGTTCAGTTTTCGCCTGACCGATGCCAGCAATATCCGCAACCGTGCCGAAGCCGGTGGCGGTTCGCTGCGCGACATCGGCGTCTATACCATGGGATCGGTGCGCTATGTCACCGGCGCCGAGCCGGTGGCGCTGGAGACGCGCCTGCGGCGCGAGAACGGCATCGACAGCTTCGCCCATGTCTTCGGGCGCATGGCCGGGCGGGGCGGCGGCTTCACCTATGCCTCGACCACCTCGATGCGGGCGGACAACCGGCAGGTCGTGACGATCCAGGGCACGAAGGGCATGGTGCGGCTGGAGGGCGGCTGCTTCAACGCCAACGTGAACGACCTGGCGGCCGTGGAACTGCATGTCGAGGGCAACCGGGTGATTACCGACCGCTGGCCCGCCGCAAACCAGTACAAGCTGCAGGTCGAGGCCTTCGGTCGCAGCCTGCGCGATGGCGAGCCCTATCCCTGCCCGCTGGAATTCAGCCGCGGCACTCAGGCGATGATGGACATGGCCTATGATGCGGCGGTGGACATCGCCGTCTAACTGCCTGCCGCGCGCCGATTAGCGGGGCAGGGCCCGGCGGCGGCGCGCGGCTTTGGCCGGATCGACCGGGCTCAGGCCTCCATCGCCTCCAACTCGTCGATGAAGCCCGCGATCATGCGCAGGCCACCGTCCCAGAAGGCCGGATCCGACAGATCGAGGCCGAAGGGTGCCAGCAATTCGCGGTGATGCTTGGAACCGCCGGCGCGCAGCATGTCGAAATACTTCTCCTGGAACCCGGGCAGGCCGCTTTCATAGGCGGCATAAAGCGCGTTCACCAGGCCATCGCCGAAGGCATAGGCATAGACGTAGAACGGCGAATGGATGAAATGCGGCACATAGGCCCAGAAGGTTTCGTAGCCGTCCATGTAGTCGAAGGCATCGCCCAGCGATTCCGCCTGAACGCTCATCCAGATCGCGTTGATGTCGTCGGGCGTCAGTTCGCCATCGGCGCGGGCGGCGTGCAGCCGGCATTCGAAATCGTAAAAGGCGATCTGGCGGACCACGGTGTTGATCATGTCCTCGACCTTGCCGGCAAGCAGGGTCTTGCGCTCGGCCGGTGTCTTTGCCGCGTCCAGCAGCTTGCGGAAGGTCAGCATCTCGCCGAAGACGCTGGCCGTCTCGGCCAGGGTGAGCGGGGTGGAGGACAGCAGTTCGCCTTGCCCCGCCGCCAGAACCTGATGCACGCCATGGCCCAACTCATGCGCCAGGGTCATCACGTCGCGCGGCTTGCCCAGATAGTTCAGCATCACATAGGGATGCACGGTCGTCACCGTGGGATGGGCAAAGGCGCCGGGGGCCTTGCCCGGCTTCACGCCGGCGTCGATCCATCCGCTGGTAAAGAACGGCCGGGCGATCTCGGCCATTTCCGGGGCAAAGGCGGCATAGGCCTCCATCACCGTCGCCTCGGCCTCGGGCCAGGCCACCGTCTTCGGCTGCTCGATGGGCAGGGGGGCGTTGCGGTCCCAGATCTGCAGCTTGTCGAGACCCATCCAGCGCGCCTTCAGCCGGTAATAGCGGTGCGACAGCCTGGGATAGGCCGCCACCACGGCATCGCGCAACGCCTGCACCACCTCGGGCTCGACATGGTTCGACAGGTGCCGCGCGGTCTGCGGCGTCGGCATCTTGCGCCAGCGGTCCTCGATTTCCTTTTCCTTGGCAAGCGTATTGGTGATCCGGGCGAAAAGCTTGATGTTGCGGTCGAACACCTGCGCCAGCGCCCGCGCGGCCGCCTCGCGCCTGGCGCGGTCCGGGTCGGTCAGCAGGTTCAGCGTCGATTCGAGGTTCAGCTCCTCCTCCTCGCCCTCGACCCGGAAGGTCAGCCCGGCCATGGTCTCGTCGAACAGCCGGTTCCAGGCGGCAGCGCCCACCGTGGACTGGTCGTGCAGGAACTTTTCCAGCTCATCCGACAACTGGTGCGGCTTCATTGCGCGCATGCGGTCGAACACCGGCTTGTAACGGGCAAGATCGGCATTGTCGGCAAGAAGACCGGCGAGATGGCTTTCCTCCAGCCGGTTGAACTCCAGGCCGAAGAACACCAGCGGCGTCGTCGCCGTCGTCACCCGGTCCTGCGCATCGGCCATGAACTTGGCGCGTTCGCTGTCCATGGTGTTCTGGTAGTAGCGCAGCCCGGCATAGGACATCAGCCGCCCGGCGGTGATGTCGATATCCTCATAGGCGTGGACACAGGCCAGCATCGCCGCGGCATCCAGCGTGGCGAGCCTGCCCTCGTATTCCGCCGCGAAGGCCGCGCAGGCCGCCTCGAGCTTCGCCATGTCGGCGGTGAATTCCGGGCCGTCGGCCGAGGGGTAAAGGTCGCGCAGATCCCAGACCGGCAGATCGCCCAGGCCCTTGGCCGAGGCATTGGCATCGAAGACGGGGTGGGGCAGGGGCAGGGTCATCGGCAGGTCCTTTGCAGCTTTCCCTTCATCTAGGGGCGGCAGGGGGGTGGCTGCAAGGCGCCGGCGGGATGCCGCGGGGATGCTGTCGCCCAAAAAAGCGGCGGTGCGCCCGCGACAGGCGCGGAAAACCGCAAACCGGGCCTTTACCCTTGGCGCGGGGCAGGCTTGACTGGAACCCGGCCGGATGGTGAGGAGTGCCGCCCGATGGGCTATTTCGACGAGATGAACGGCGGGGCGAACGGTGGAGGCAGCAATGCCAGGCCACCCTATGCGCGGCTGGGCGACTGGCTACAGTCGATGCCGGCCGAGCTGCGCAGCCTGAAGCAGGCCGAGGCCGAGGCGCTGTTTCGACGCATCGGCATCACTTTCGCCGTCTATGGCGAGGGCGGCGATCCCGACCGGCTGATCCCCTTCGACATGTTTCCCCGGGTGTTTTCCGGCGCGGAATGGGCAAGGCTGGAACGCGGCATCAAGCAGCGGGCGCGGGCGCTGAACGCCTTTCTGGTCGATGTCTACGGCCGGGGAGAGATTGTCCGCGCCGGCCGCATCCCGGCCCGGCTGGTCTATCAGAACGAAGCCTATGAAAAGGCCGTGGCGGGCTTTGTTCCGCCGAAGGGGGTCTATTCCCATATCGTCGGCATCGACATCGTGCGCACCGGCCCGGACGAATTCTTCGTGCTGGAGGACAACTGCCGCACCCCCTCGGGCGTCAGCTACATGCTGGAAAGCCGCGAGATGATGATGCGGATGTTTCCCTCGCTGTTTCGCGAGAACCGCATCCAGCCGGTGGATATCTATCCCGACAAGCTGCGCCGCACGCTGACCTCGGTTGCGCCGCAGAAATGCAACGGTGCGCCGACGGTGGTGATCCTGACGCCGGGGCATTTCAACAGCGCCTATTACGAACACAGTTTTCTGGCCGATCTGATGGGGGTGGAACTGGTCGAGGGGCAGGATTTGTTCGTCGACGGCGAATTCGTCTACATGCGCACGACCGAGGGGCCAAAGCGGGTGGATGTGATCTACCGGCGGATCGACGACGCCTTCCTCGATCCCTTGTGCTTTCGGCCGGATTCGATGCTGGGCGTGCCGGGGCTGATGGATGTCTACCGTTCGGGCGGGGTGACGATCTGCTCGGCCCCGGGGGCGGGGGTGGCCGACGACAAGGCGGTCTATACCTATGTGCCTGAAATGGTGCGATTCTATCTGGGCGAGGAGCCGATCCTGCAGAATGTGCCGACCTGGCAATGCGGCAAGCCCGACGATCTGGGCCATGTGCTGGCCAATCTGGCCGAACTGGTGGTGAAGGAGGTTCACGGCTCGGGCGGCTATGGCATGCTGGTTGGCCCGAAGTCGACCGCCGAGCAGATCGAGGCGTTCCGCGCCAAGATCTCGGCCAATCCGGCGAATTACATCGCCCAGCCGACGCTGTCGCTGTCGACCGTGCCAACCTTCGTCGAAGAGGGGGTGGCGCCGCGCCATGTCGATCTGCGGCCCTATTGCCTGGTGGGCGAGACGATCGAGCTTGTTCCCGGCGGCCTGACCCGGGTCGCGCTGCGGGAGGGCAGCCTTGTCGTCAACTCCTCGCAGGGCGGCGGCGTCAAGGACACCTGGGTTCTGGCGGAGTAGACGCGATGCTGAGCAGGACTGCAGACAATCTTTTCTGGATCGCCCGCTACATGGAGCGCGCCGATACCGCGGCGCGGCTGTTGCAGGTGGGCAGCCGGATCTCGCTCATCCCCACGGCGCAGGGCTTTCGCAGCGAATGGGACAGCCTGCTGCAGGCCAGCGGCATGGCCGAAGGCTTCGGCCGCAAATACGGCGACCCGGTGCAGCGCAACCTGGAAAGCTGGCTGTTCTTCGACCGCGACAACCCTTCGTCGGTGGCAAGCTGCATCACCTCGGCGCGGGAAAACGGCCGGATCGTGCGCACCGCGCTGACGACGCAGACCTGGGATGCGCTGAACATGGCATTCCAGGAACTGCGGCAACTGGAGCGGCAGGAGCGCTCGCGGCTGGATTTGTCGATGCTGACCGATTGGGCCATGCGGCAGGCCGCGCTGGTGCGCGGCGCGATCGACGCGACGCTGCTGCGCAACGACGGCTACAACTTCCTCAACATCGGCTATTACCTCGAACGCGCCGACAATACCGCGCGGCTGATGGATGTGAAATATTATGTCCTGCTGCCCAGCCTGGAACTGGTGGGCTCGGGCCTCGACAACTACCAGTGGTCGATGCTGCTGCGTGCCCTGGGATCGCAGCGGGCGTTTCACTGGGCCTATGGCGGCGACGTGACGGCGGCGAAGATCGCCGACTTCCTGATTCTGAACCGGCAATGCCCGCGCTCGCTGATCACCTGCCTTGCCGGGATCGAGAACCACCTTGGCCGGCTGGCAAAAGCCTACCGCCGCGAGATGGCGGTGCAGGAACAGGCCCGCGCCCTGCTGGCCGATCTGGAATCCGAGACGGCCGAGCGGATCTTTGACGAAGGGCTGCACGAATATCTGACGCGGTTCATCACCGGAACCGCAGCGCTGGGCGGGGCGATCCACGATACCTATCTGAGCGGGGAGATGCGCGGATGCGCCTGAGCGTCGATCATGTGACCCGCTACCGCTTCGACCGGCCGGTGCGCGGCGCGGTGCAAAGCCACCGGCTGATGCCTTCGGAATGCCACAGCCAGCGGGTTCTGGACTGGCAGGTCGAGGTGACGGGCGGTATCCGGGGCGGGCGTTTCCGCGACGGGGCAGGCGACCGCATCCAGGGCTGGACGATTCCCGGCCCCCTCGCCGAGATCGTGGTGACGGTGCAGGGCACGGTGGAAACCGTCGATCTGGCCGGCGTATTGCGCGGCCACCGCGAAACCGTGGTGCCCGATGCCTATCTGCGCGATACCCCCCTGACCGCGGCCAGCGTCGCACTTGCCGATCTTGCCGCCGCCGCGCAGGGGGGCGACATGCTGTCGCTGGCCCATGCGCTGTCCGGCGCGGTGACGGCGGCCATCGCCTATGTGCCGGGCGCGACAGAGGCGCAGACCACCGCCGCCGAGGCGCTGGCGAAGGGCGAGGGGGTCTGCCAGGACCAGGCCCATGCGCTGATTGCCTGCGCGCGGCTGCGTGCGATCCCGGCGCGCTATGTCTCGGGCTATCTGTTTGCCGGATCGACCAGCCCGCCACAGCAGGCCGCCCATGCCTGGGCGGAACTGCATGTCGCCGGGCTGGGCTGGGTGGGGTTCGACCCCGCCAATGCCTGCTGCCCCGATGCGCGCTACATCCGGATCGGCTCGGGCTTCGATGCGCAGGATGCGGCCTTCATCCGCGGGGTCGCCCGTGGCGCGGCCGCCGCAGAGGGCGGCGAATCGCTGGAGGTGGCCGTTGCGGTCCATGCCGCGGAACAGTAGCTTGCGCCGCGCGCTGTCCCGGGGGATGAGATGACCTATTGCGTGGGCCTGCTTCTGAACGAAGGCATGGTGTGCCTGTCCGATACCCGCACCAATGCGGGGCTCGACAATATCTCGACCTATCGCAAGATGTTCACCTTCGAGGTGCCGGGCGACCGGGTGATCGTGATCATGACGGCAGGCAGCCTGTCGGTGACGCAGACCGCGCTGGCCCGGCTGGGCGAGGCGATGGATGACCCGGATGCCACGCCCGACACCTCGATCCTGATGGCGCCAACCTTGCTGAAGGTGGCCGAGATCATCGGCAATACCCTGGCGGCGGTCCGCCGCGACATCCACGAAAAGCTCTCGGCCATGAACCAGAGCGCGACCGCCTCGATGATCGTCGCGGGCCAGCGCAAGGGCGGCACGATGCGGATGTTCCTGATCTATCCCGAAGGCAATTTCATCGAGGCCACCGAGGACACGCCCTTCCTGCAGATCGGAGAGCACAAATACGGCAAGCCCATCCTTGACCGCGTCGTCCGCCCCGAGACCAGCCTAGCCGATGCCCAGAAGGCCTGTCTGCTGTCGATGGATTCGACGCTGCGCTCGAACCTGTCGGTCGGCATGCCGCTTGATCTTGCGGTGATCGGCCACAATGCGCTGCGGGTGACGATGCGCCGGCGGATCGAGGCTGGCGACCCGCAGTTCCGCGCCATGAGCGAGGCCTGGTCGAATGCGCTGCGCGACGGGTTCACCCGCATTGAAATCTGACGGGGCCGCGGCCATCTTCGGCTTTACCCCGGCAGGCAGGCGGCGTAGCCTGCAGGGATTGAAGGGAGTTCCCCGATGCCCAGGCTCATCCGGCTCTACATTCTTTCCATCGCGATCGGTTTCGCCCTGTCGGCGCTGTTTGTCGGCATTGTCATCTGGCAGGATGTGGCGGGCCTCGGCCGGCTGATCCTTGCCTCCGGCGTGGGCTGGATCGCGGCGCTGATGATGCTGATGTTCTTCGGCATCCTGTTCTCCGGCGTGCAGTTCGCGATCCGCATCATGATGATGGCCGGGGGCGACGACGGGCCCCGCGGCGGCCTGCGCCAGCATGTCTTCCACATGCCGGCCCGTGCCGCGGCGCCGGCGCCGGCGCCGACAGCGGCGGCGAAACCCGGCGCAGTGCGCCCGCGGCGCTGACGCGCCGCTCACGTTTCGCGACGAAGCCCTGCCGTTTTTCCGCCCTTTCGTGAGGCGCCGGTGCATGCATCGGCGCCTTGTCGTCTGTGCCGCCGTTCTGAGGGCCGCGACCATGGCGCCTGCGGGGGGGCGGGGCTATCCCTTGCCCCGTCAGTTGGAAAGGCGGTGCGCTTATGGATCTGCAATTGCTGAGGACTTTTCTCGAGGTCGCCGAAAACGGTTCCTTCGCCGCGGCGTCGGAGCGGCTCTTCGTCACTCAGTCGGCGGTGTCGCTGCGGGTGCAGCGGCTGGAAGAACAGCTTGGCCGGCCGCTGTTCCTGCGCTCGAAGGACGGTGTGTCGCTGACCCCCGCCGGGCGCGAATTCCGCGGCTTCGCCGTCACCATCCTGCGCAACTGGGACGAGGCGCGCCAGCGCGTCGGTGCCGCCGAGGAAAGGACCGCCAGCCTGGCCATCGGCGCGCAATATTCGCTTTGGCCAAGGCTGGGCTTTCGCTGGCTCGACCGCCTGCGCGAGATCCGGCCCGATCTGTCCCTGCGCGGCGAGATGGGCGGCGCGGCACCGCTGGTGCAGGCGCTGATGACCGGCGCGCTGCAGGTGGTGCTGGCCTATAGCGCCATCGCCCGGCCGGGCCTGCGCTCCGAGCCGCTGATGGAGGACCAGCTCGTCCTGGTCGCGCCCTGGCCGGGGGTGACGACGGCCGATCTGGCCGGGCGCTATGCGCTGGTCGACTGGGGCCCCGAATTCCTCCGCCAGCACGAGGATGCGCTGCCGGCGCTGCACGGCTCGCGGCTTGTCCTCGGCCTTGGCACGCTGTCGGCGCGCTTCATCCGCAACCGCGCCTGGGCGGCCTATCTGCCCGCCCGCCACATCCGCGGCGATGTCGAGGCCGGCCGGCTGTTCGCCGTCGCCGATGCACCGGTCTTTGCCCATCCGGCCTGGGCGATCTGGCGCGAGGATCTGAGCGGAGATCTGCTCGATGTGGCACGCATGACACTCGCCGAGGTTGCAGCCCTGGCCGAGGAAGACACGGTCGAGCTTCTCGACCGGATCTGACGCCAGGCGCATGACGATCTGCAAGCCGCTGGTTTCCAGCGGATTTTTCGATCTGCCGCCGGCCGGTTCGGGCCCAGAACGCGGCAGCGCAGTTTCGGTTCCGCGAGAAAAACTTGGGGTGCCCACAAGTTTCGCAAATATTTCTTTTCTCTCACAAGGGCTTAGATCACTGGCTTCACGCCGGGTGGGCCAGAAGGGCCATCCGGTTCACTGTGAAAGGAGTCACGATGACCAAGTTTCTCATGCTCGCCTCGGCCTCGATCCTGTCGCTGTCTGTCGCCCTGCCCGCTGTCGCGCAATCGACCCGCGACACCGACCTGACCGGCATATCGGGTCTGAACGACCGCATCGACGATATCGAGGAGGATGTGGCCGACGACATGGCCGCCGCCGCCGATGCCTCGCGCTTTGGCAATCCGGAATTCAATCCGGGGTTCTCGGGCTCGGCTTCGCTTGGGTATTCGGGGCAAAGCGGCAACACCGATTCGCAGGATCTGACCGTGGCAATGCGCCTGCGCTATGCTCAGGGCCAGCTGGTCCAGACCCTTGGCGCCGCGATCGACTTCTCGGAACTGGACGGCACCAAGACCACACAGGATGTCTTCGCGATCTATGATGCGGCCTATTACTTCAACGACACCTTCTATGGCTTCGCCATGGCGCGGATCGAAAGCGACGGCCTTGGCGACACGCTGACCGCGCAGGACATTGCCGATGGCGTGACGCTTGCCGGCAAGGTGAAGACCGACGCCTTCCTGGGCTTCGGCCCGGGCTACCGCGTGGTCAATACCCCCGACATGAGCTGGCGGGTGCAGGCCGGCATCGGCGTGCGCTACCAGGAGATGGGCAACAACACCTCCACCACCGAGACCGGCTACATTGCCTCCTCGCGGTTCTTCTACAAGCTGACCGAGACCTCGTTCATCACCAATGATACCGACGTGCTGAAGTCGGATGCCTCGCTGGCGGCGAACAACGATTTCGGGATCAACTTCAAGATCACCGATTCGATGTCGACCCGGATCAGCTACCTGACCGAATACAACGACAGCCGGGCCATCCGCACCGACAACAAGCTGGGCGTGTCGGTCGTCTTCGGCTTCTGAGCGCCGCAGCGGCAAGATCGCGAAAAGGGCATGACGGGGCGGCAGGATCCGCCCCGTTTTCCCGTGAATTCAAGGTGTCGGCAAAGGGTGGCGGGCCCGCAGCAACCGTGGGCTGTCGTGGATTCCCGAGAGCCAGAGGTCTCAGGTGGGCGCCGGGTAGCCGGGCCAGGACCCGGTCAGAGCCAGCCCCCGTTCGCTTGGGTATCGGCCACTGGGAAAAGGACCCCTCACGCGAAGAGCAGCACCCGCCATCCCCAGATGTAGGCCGCCCTTGGCCCTGCGACAAGGGGGAACGGCAAACTGGCTGCGGCGCCCGCGGCGACGGCCGGCGCCGGGGCAGAGTTGGGCCTCCTCCCCGCATGGGGCGGTGCGGGCCGGCCTTGCCAGGCGTTCCGTCTTTGTTCATGATCGCCGGATGGACAGTTCCACCGAATGCCTGCCCCCGCTTCCCGGCCAGCGCCTGCAGCGCGGGGTGTCGCGCGCGCTGATCGCGCTGAATTTCGCCGCGATCGAGGAGATGACGCTGCCCACCGGCCTGCGGGCCGATGTGATGGCGCTGGGACCCCGGGGCGAGATCTGGATCGTCGAATGCAAGTCGAGCCGGACCGATTTCACCGCCGACCGCAAATGGCAGGGCTATCTCGGCTTTTGCGACCGCTTCTTCTGGGCGGTGGATGCCGATTTTCCGACCGATCTGCTGCCGGCCGACCACGGGCTGATCCTGGCCGATGCCTGGGGGGGCGAGGTGTTGCGTCTGGCACCGGAGATGGCGCTGGCCGGCGCAAGGCGCAAGGCGCTGATGCTGGCCTTCGCCCGGGCTGCGGCCGGCCGGCTGAATGCCCTGCGCGACCCGAGGAGTTGAGCGATGGCTGGGGGCTGCCGGCTCCGGCGCCGGGGCCGCAGGGCAGTCGCGGGGCCGGCCGCGGCGCGACCCCCCGGATATGCGGCGGGGGACCCTGGGCCCGGACCTCGATCTGGCGGTCCGGTCGCTACCGGCGCTTGCCCCGCGGCTTGCCGTCCGCCAGGCTGCGTGCCGCCTCGGCCGCGACCCGCAGCTCCTCGGCGATTTCCTCGGCCTCCTCGGGGTCGAAGTCGAGCGGCAGTTCCAGCCCGCCCTCGGCCTCGATGTAGATGCGCACCATGCCCCGGTCGGTCGGCCCGATCTGGATATTTGCAGTGATGTCGCTTTGCTTGTTGATGCTCATGGCGGCCTCCGGCTCCCTGTCTCCGACCTAGCGGTGCCGTGGCCGGTCCGCAAGCGGACGATGCGAAATGCGCTTGCAATCCGCGGCCACCGGCGGTATCCCGCGCCGCGTGCCGCCTTAGCTCAGTTGGTTAGAGCACCAGATTGTGGATCTGGGGGTCCCCCGTTCGAGCCGGGGAGGCGGTACCATCTAGCCCGGCGATATTTCTGGACCATTTCTCCAGAATCGCCCGCATCGGCGTCCGATAGTTCGAAAAGCCCGATCGTCCGGCACCTCCGTGACGGGGTGCGGAAATCGGCAGGCCCCGAGATCAAGCCCGGATCAAATCCGCTCCGGACCCCGCGAACACATCACCAGATGCCGCGTGGCACTGCGATGCTGTCGGGCGCTGGTGCCGTCGCGTCGGGGGTCGCATGGGCCAGTTGGCCCGTGCCGGCACGTTCCCGCCCGCGGCAAGACCGGCCACCCCTTCCGCGCCGGCCTCCTTCCTCTTGACCGAAATACCCCACGGGGGTCCGGGGGTGTGAAACCCCCGGCGGTGGCCTCTGGCCTTGCCGTCGGCGGCCTTGCCGTCAGTGGCGTTGCCGTCAGATGTCCTTCACCAGCCGCAGCGCATCGTAGATCGCGGCATGGGTGTTGCGCGCCTCGACCGCATCGCCGATCCGATAGAGCGCAAATCCCCCCGGGCCCTTGCCCGCCGGCTGCGGCCGGCCCTCGATCAGCGCGGAATAATCAATCGCACCAAGATTTTGCGACAGGGGCTTCAGATCGAAATACAGCCCGGCATTGGGCTCCGTGCCATGGTTTACCACGATCTGGTCGAAATCGCGCTCGACGGTCAGGTCGCGCCGATAGTCCGAACCGATCACCGCCTTCAGCCGGTTGCCGTCCCGCGTCACCGACAGCAGCCGGTAGGTTACAGTGAACGTGACGGATTTCCCTTGCAAGTCACGCATATAGGGGACGAGGTTCATGCCCATCACCTCCGGGGCGAAGCTGCGGTCGGGCGTCATCACCTCGACCGTGGCGCCCGCCGCGGCCAATAGCTCGGCCGCCTGCAGCCCGGTATGGTCGCCGGCATCGTCGAACAGCAGAACATTGCCCGCGGGTTTCACATCGCCCGACAGGATATCCCAGGCCGTGACCGTCAGATCGTCGCCACCCGCCAGCCCCGCCTTTTGCGGCAGACCGCCGGTAGCCACGATCACCACATCGGGTGAAATCTCAAGAATATCAGCTTGTTCCGCCCAGGTGTTGAAGCGGAACGTGACCCCCAGCGCTTCGCATTGTGCCAGGCGCCAGTCGATGATGCCGATCATCTCGGCCCGGCGCCGGGTCTGCGCGGCCAGCCGGATCTGCCCGCCCGGGCGGTCGGCCACTTCGAAGAGGATCACCTCATGGCCGCGGGCGGCGGCAACGCGCGCGGCTTCCAGCCCGCCTGGGCCTGCGCCGACCACCACCACCCGCTTTTTCACCGCCGCCGGGCCCAGGTCATGCGGCATCCCCTCGACCTCGCGCCCGGTCGCCGGGTTGTGGATGCACAGCGCCATGCCGCCCTGATAGATGCGGTCCAGGCAATAGGTCGCGCCGACGCAGGGGCGGATGTCATGCTCGCGCCCCTCGGCGATCTTGCGCACGATATGGGGGTCGGCGATATGGGCGCGGGTCATGCCCACCATGTCCAGAAGCCCGGCCGCGACGGCATGCCGCGCCGTCGCGACATCGGGGATGCGTGCGGCATGGAAGGTGGGCAGGCCGATCTCGGCCCGGATGCGACCGGCAAAGTCAAGATGCGGCGCCGAGGCCATGCCCTGCAGTGGAATCACGTCGGCCAGCGCGGCATCGGTATGGATGCGGCCGCGGATGACATTCACGAAGTCGATCAGCCCGGCATCGCGGAAGCGCCGCGCCATCTCGATCCCGTCCGCGGTGGTGATGCCGCCGGGATGGTCCTCGTCGGCGACATAGCGGATGCCGAGGATGAACCCTGGGCCGACCCGGCGGCGGCAGGCGTCGAGCACCCCGGTGGCAAAGCGCAGCCGGTTGTCGAAGCTGCCGCCATAGGGCCCGTCCAGCCGGTTTGTCAGCGGGCTGAACATCTGGTCCATCAGATGGCCGTAGACCTCGAATTCCACGCCGTCCAGCCCGGCGGCCTGCATGCGTTCGGCGGCATCGGCATAGTCTTCGGTGATGCGGGCAATATCCCAGTCCTCGATCACCTTTGGAAAGGCGCGATGGGCCGGTTCGCGCACCGGCCCCGCCCCCAGGACGGGCAGCCAGTCGCCCTTGTCCCAGCGGGTGCGATAGCCCAGATGCGTCAACTGGATCATCACCGCCGCACCCGCGGCATGGCAATCGTCGGCCAGTCGCCGCATCCAGGGCACGACTTCGTCCTTCCAGGCCAGGACATTGCCGAAGGCGGGCGGGCTGTCGCGGCTGACGCTGGCCGAACCCGCCGTCATCACCATGGCGACGCCGGCCTTTGCGCGCTCCAGATGATACATCCGGTAGCGGTCCTTGGGCATGCCGTCCTCGGTGTAGGCGGGCTCGTGGCTGGTGGTCAGGATGCGGTTCCTGAGCGTCAGGTGGCGCAGCTGGAACGGCTGCAGCAGGGGGTCGTTGGTCGGCGCGGCCATGGCTGTCCCTCGGGCTGGTCGGGGCAGCGTGGTCATGGGCTGGCGGCAGGTCAATCGCGAAATCGACAGGGGTGTCGGTTTCGGCGGCGCCCGGGTGCGGGGCGGGGGAAGGGGCCAAGTGTCGCGGCATGGCAAGCTCTGCCATGACGGAACGCGGCTGGCGCGGCTCGGCCGATCTGTGGCGTTCCGCGGCCTATGGCGCCCTGGTCGAGGGCGGGCCCGAGGCGGCGAAGGCGATGCCGATGGCCCGGTGCCCTGGCCTGTCGCGCCCCTCGTTCTGCTGGCATTTCTCCGACCGCGAGGCATTGCTGGCCACGCTGGTGGCAGATCGGCGTGCCGGCAACACCGCAGTGCCGGCGGCAACTGTGACAGAAGCGGTGCTTCCTGTCTCCGACCGCTGGGTCGACCGGCGCTGTTCGACAGCCGGCTGGAATTTGCGATCCGCATCTGGGCGCTGACCGATGTGGCGGTGGCGGCGGCGCTGGCGGCAGAGGATCGCATGCGCATCGCCGCGCTGGCCGGCCTGTTCCGCCGCTTCGGCTATGCGCCAGACGAGGCCGATACCCGGGCGCGCAGGATCTGTCTGACGCAGGTCGGCTATATCTCGATGCGCGCGGACGAGGACTTTGCCATGCAGATGATGCGCATCCCGGCCTATGGGCTGACGTTCATCGGCAAGGCGCCCTCCGGCGAAGAGATCGCGGCCTTTGCCGCCCGCCATGCCGGGATGGACAGGGCGGGCGATTTGGCGGCGTTTCCCGCTTGACGCCCTCCGGTGCAGCGGCTATCAGCCCGGCATCGCGCGGTTGTAGCTCAGTTGGTTAGAGTACCGGCCTGTCACGCCGGGGGTCGCGGGTTCGAGCCCCGTC
>JACSRN010000190.1 GCA_014879735.1 Paracoccaceae bacterium | reverse complement strand
CCCCCCGCACCTGTCACCCCCGAAGCCGCCCTGCCGGACCCCGAACCCGAACCGCCGGTTGCCGAACCCGAGGAAACCCAGCGCGAGGCCTTTGCCTCGGAAGCCGCGCTCTCGCCCGAGGACAAGCGGCTGCTGCAGGTGGCGCTGCGATGGTTCGGCTATTACAAGGGCGCCATCGACGGCGCCTATGGCCCCGGCACCCGCGGTGCCATGGCGGCCTGGCAGAAGGATCTCGGGCTTGACGCGACGGGTGTGCTGACCAGCCGCCAGCGCGCCACGCTGGTGGCGAATTACGAGGCCGAACGCGCCGAATTCGGCTTCGAGACGGTCGAGGACGGACCGGCCGGCATCTCGGTCACGCTGCCCCTGGCGCTGGTGGAATTCGACCGCTACGACCCGCCCTTCGCGCATTACACGGCAAAGAACGGTTCGGGCCTGTCCATCGTGCTGATCTCGCAGCCCGGCGACCAGGCTGCCTTCGGCGGGCTTTACGAACTGCTGCAGACGCTGGAGGCCATCCCCGCCTCGGGCGACCGCCAGAAGGGCAAGAGCGAATTCACCATCCACGGCATCTCTGCCGCACATGAGGCGCATGTCCGCGTCGGGCTGAAGAATGGTCTCGTCAAGGGCTGGATGCTGTTTTCCACCCCCGCCACCGCCGAGCGCGATGCCCGGGTAATGGAGGTGCTGGAGCAGAGCTTCACGCCCATGGCGGAAACCGCGCTGGATCTGGCCTCGGCCATGCCGCTGGACGAGGCGGCGCGACGCGGGCTGATTTCGGGCCTTGCGGTGAAAAAGCCGCTGTTCAGCCGCTCTGGCTTCTATGTCAGCGACCGCGGCGACGTGCTGACCACGCAGGAGGCGGTGGAGAGCTGCGGCAAGATCACGCTTGAACGCCAGTGGCAAGCCACCGTCCTGCAGGCCGATCCGGAGACCGGGCTTGCGGTGCTGCGCCCGCAGGTGCCGCTGGCACCGCCGGTGGTCGCGGCCTTCGCCACCGCCTCGCCGTTGGCCGGCACCAGCATCGCCATCGCCGGCTATCCCTATGAGGCGCGGCTGCCCTCGCCCGTGCTGACCTATGGCATGCTGGAAGAACTGGGCGGGCTTGATGGCGAGACGGGCGTCGCCCGGCTGTCGGTCGCGGCGCGGGCCGGCGATGCCGGCGGCCCGGTGCTGGACGGCAGCGGCGCGGTCCTTGGCATGCTGCTGCCGGCAGAGGCGACGGCAGGCCGGCAACTGCCGCCGGATGTGGCCTTTGCCGCCGATGCGGCCAGCATCGCCGCCCTGCTGGGCCGGGCCGGGATCGCGGCGCGGACCACGACCGAGACAGCCAGCCTGCCGCCCGAAACCCTGACCCGCCGCGCCACCGGGATGACCGTCCTCGTCTCGTGCTGGGAATAGCCGCGGCGCGGGCGGTCAGCGCCGCCAGAACGATGGCAGCAGCAGCACGAGGATCGCCAGAAGGCCAAGCCGCCCGAGGATCATCGCCACCGTCATGATGACGATGGCGCCTTGGGGAAAGTCGATGAAGGTGCCGGTTCGCAGCACCATCGGGCCGAAGCCGAAGCCGACGTTGCCAAGCGTGGTCCAGATCGCGAACAGCGCCGATTCCGTATCGACGCCCAGCAGGGTCAGGACCACCGAGAAGGCGCCGAGGATCAGGATGAAGCTGGAGATGAACATGACCAGCGCAAGGATCACGTCCTCTTCCACGGTGCGGCCGGCATATTTCACCGGATCCACCGCCGAAGGCTGCATGATCTGGCGCATCTGCCGACGCAGCACCGCCAGCGCGACCTGAACCCGGAAGACCGACAGGCCGGCCGCCGACGAGCCGGAGCAGGCGCCGATCACCCCCAGCGCGAAAGCCACGACCAGCATGAACCCGCCCCAGCCGGCAAAGCTGCCCGAGGCAAGGCCGGTCGAGGACATGATCGAGGTCAGGTTGAACAGCGCCTCGCGAAAGGCCGGCTCGACGCCCATGTCCGAGGTCAGCACCCGCCAGCCCGCCACCATCGCCACCGCCAGCAGCAGCCAGACGGTATAGGCGCGCGCCTGCGGATCGTGCCACATCGGGCGGGGATCGCCGTTCACCATCTGCACATAGCGGATATAGGGCAGGCTTGACGCATACATGAAGAAGGCGCCGAAATATTCCGGCAGGCCCTGAAAGCCGCTGAACGAGGTATCGTAGGGCGCGAAGCCGCCGGTCGAGACGGTCGAAAACCCCATGACCACGGCACCGATCGGCGGCAGCCCCAGCGCGGAATAGGTGGAGACGACGATCACCGTCAGCCCGGTATAGATGTAGAGCAACTGCCGGGCGATGTCGGTTGCCCGCGGCAGGGCCTTGCCAAAGGTGTCGAACCCCTCGGTGCGAAAGAACTGCATGCCGCCCACCCGCATCAGCGGCAGGAAGATCATGGCAATGAAGGCGATGCCGAGGCCGCCCAGCCAGTTCATCATCCCCCGCCAGAGATTCATGCCCACCGGCAGGGTGTCGAGTCCGGCGATGACGGTCGCCCCCGTTGTGGTGAAGCCCGACACCGCCTCGAACATCGCATCGGCATAGCTGAGGCCGGGGGCGCCCAGCCAGAACGGCAGGGCACCGAAAGCCGGCAGGACGGTCCAGATCGCTGCCGTCAGCAGATAGGCCTGCCGCACGTCGAGCGCGCCGCCCAGCCCGTTCTGCGTGGCCAGCGACAGCGCCACGCCGACAAAGCCGGTGATCAGCGCCGATTTGGCAATGGCAAAGCCGTTCGGATCGCCGCCGCGCCAGTCCAGAATCGCGGGGGCGACCATCAGGATGGCAAGAACGACCAGAATCCGGCCGATCACATAGGCGACGGGGCGCAAATCGATCATGAGCCCGAGGCTTAGGGCCTTCGCGGGCGGGCGTCAAACGCCGCCGCATGGCCACCCGAAGGAGGAGGCGGCAGCGTCACCGCGGCGCCATGGCGGCGCCGTCCCCCGGGCGGGGGGCCGCATCCCGGCAGCACACCCGCCAGGGATCGGCGCCACGGACGGAATCCCACCGGCCCGGTGCCACCGGCCGGGTGCCATCCGGCCACGGCAGATGCGGCATCGCCGGTCCGGCGCCAGGCGCCGGGCTGCGGGATCCGGCAGCGGCAACCCGGCCGGGCCG
>JACSRN010000075.1 GCA_014879735.1 Paracoccaceae bacterium | reverse complement strand
TGCCCTTGATGGCGGCCGAGAAGAGGACCATGCAGTAGCCGGTTTGCAGCCAGATCATGACGGCGATGAGGAACAGGTTGTTCCAGGGCTGAATCTCGGCCGCTGCCGTCCATGCCGCGCCGGCCCCGGCGGGCGAGCCTGCGACCGAGATCGCATCCACAGCCGTGACGGCGCCAGGGGCAGCCTCTGATGCGACGCCTGTCGATGCAACGCCGGTTGCGGCGACCGACCCCGAGGCGGAGGTCGAAATCGCAGCCGAAGCCGCATCGCATTCGGACGGAGGGGCGGAGCGCGCATCGGGCGGCGATATCGAAGCCACGCTCGCCTCGGGTCTGCCTGGGGTCTTCGATATGAACACGGCCGTCGTCGATGCCGATTTCGGCGGCATGGCGGGCGGTATGATGCCGTCGCCCGGCCTGCGTGCCGGCATGCCCGAAGGCGTGGCCGCCCGTCTGGCCCGATTGCGGCAATCGATTGGGGTGGCCGCCCCTGCAACCACCCTTGCCGCGGTTGCCGCGGTGGCAGATGAGGTCGGGGAGGCGACAGCCGAAGCGGCGCCCGAACCGCAGGACGGGCCTGCAGCCTTCGTGACGGGCGCAGCCGGGGTGGCGGATGAGGCGGATTACGTCGATTCGATAGGCGCGGACCCTGCCACGGCAGCGCTCGCGCCGGCCCATGCCGACCATGCCTCGCCCGATGCGCTGGCTCAGGCGATTGTCGCCGACTACGAGTACAATTTCGCCCCTGCCGAGGCAGAGACCGATATCGATCCGGGCTTTGACGCCGAAACTGCTGCATTCGTTTCTGCCGCCGCGCCGGTGGAGACGGGGGCAGAGGTCGGGCTGGATATCCGCCCCGGCGGGGAGGCGGCCGAAACCGCCGCCGATTCCGCTGCGGATGGTGTGGTCGACAGCGGCGCGACGATACCGGACGAGACCGAGGAGGCCGGGCTCGACCTCTTTGCGCTCGACCCCGAAACGGCCGCCGATTCCGCAGCGGATGGTGTGGTCGACAGCGGCGCAACGATACCGGACGAGGCCGAGGATGACGGGTTCGATCCCTTTGCGCTCGACCCCGAATTCGACGACGATGCCGATGCCTATGACCTGATCGAGCCACAGGCCCGCGCCACCGCGCCGGCCGCGCCGACCGGCACCGGGGGGGGCGAGACCCTCGCCGATGCGACACCTGCCGACGAGGCGTTGATCGGGGAATTCTCTGACGGGGAGGCGCTTGTCGAGGACGACGAAACCTTCCCGACCTTCGCGATGGTGGAGGACGCGGCGGCGGTCGCCGAGATTGCCCCCGCCGGGATCGCGTCCGCCGAGGTTGCGTTCGGCGAGGTTGCGCCCGATGAGGCAGGCCCGGACATCGCCGAGGACGGGGCGCCGGATCCGGCCGCGGAGCCGGAGCCGGAGGACGCGGGTCGGGCGATGCCGGACCCCGCGGCCGAACCCGCTGCCGAGGGTGACACGACCGAATCGGTGTCCGGAAGGGAAGCCGAGGATGACCCGGCCGCGGCGGCCGTTCCGCCTTTTGCGCAACGGCCGCCGCGCCGGTGCGCCGCAGCCCGATGCGGGCGTGCGCGAGAATGCCTATCGCGAGGATCTGGCACGGGTCGTCCGTCCCTCGCGCCCGCGCGCCGTGGCATCCCCGGCATCCGCAGCCCCTGCGCCCGCGCCGGCATCCATTGCGGCACCCGAGGCGGCCCATCGGCCGGAACCGCTTGTCCTGGTGTCGGAACTGCGCATCGACCGGCCCGCGGGCAGCCCGGTGCAGCCCGTGCGGCCGCGCCGGGTGGCTGCTGCTGCGGCGGATCTGTCGCCGGCGACCGAGGAGCCCGAGGAAACCCCGGTCCCGGCCGCCACCGCCGAGGTCGTGGCCGCGCGCGCGCCGGCACCCCGTGTGGCGCCAGAGGATGAGGACGAAGACGATGACGCCGGCAACATCTTCGCCGACAGCGGCGACTTCGCCGAGTTCGCCGAGCGCCTTGGCGCGACGGAACTGCCCAATCTGCTGGAGGCCGCCGCCGCCTATGCGACCTGCGTCGAGAAGCGCGAGCATTTTACCCGCCCGCTGCTGATGCGCCGGCTGATTCAGGGCGAGGGCATCAGCCGGGAGGACAGCCTGCGCAGCTTTGGCACCCTGCTGCGCGAAGGCCGGATCGAGAAGGTCAGCCGCGGCCAATATGCGCTGCCCGACGATTCGCCCTATCTGGTGGAGGCTCGCAAGATCGCCGGCTGAGGCGCTGCCACCGCGGCCGGCCCGGGGGGGCGGGGGGAGCGATCCCTCTGCCCCTTTCGCATTTCACGGGTCGCGGTCGGCAGGGCCGGGCGCCTGCGCCGGGTCGGGCTGTCCCGGGTCGGCCTGCTCCGGGTCGGCCTGCCCCACCCCGCGAAAGATCCGGCGGAATGGCAGGGCCCACAACAGGCCCAGGCCGACATAGACCGCCAGTTCGGCAAGAATCGGCAGCCGCCCCCAGGTCGCGCGCGCCCAGTCGGTCAGGGTGACGGCGGCGACGACATAAAGCGGCATCCCGACCAGCAGGATCAGCAGCGACAGGCGCTTGCGGGTGCGGTAGCTCAGGGCCATGGCCGGGCGGTCAGTCCGAGAACGGATCGGTGACAAGGATGGTGTCGTCGCGCTCGGGGCTGGTCGACAGCATGGCGACGGGGCAGTGGATCAGTTCCTCGATCCGGCGGACATATTTGACCGCAGCGCCCGGCAGGTCGTTCCAGGATCGCGCGCCCTTGGTGGACTGGCTCCAGCCTTCCATTTCCTCATAGATCGGCCGGGCCCTGGCCTGCAGCGCGGCCTGGGTGGGCAGATGGTCGTAGCGCACCCCGTCGACATCGTAGGCGATGCAGATTTTCAGGGTTTCAAACCCGTCGAGCACATCGAGCTTGGTCAGCGCGATGCCCTTCATGCCCGAGATCGCGCAGGTCTGGCGAACAAGGACCGCGTCGAACCAGCCGCAGCGACGCTTGCGTCCGGTGACGGTGCCGAATTCCTGGCCGCGCTCGCCCAGCCGCTCGCCATCGGCATCCTGCAGCTCGGTCGGGAACGGGCCTTCGCCAACGCGCGTGGTATAGGCCTTGACGATGCCCAGGGCATAATCGACCGCATTCGGGCCCAGGCCGACGCCGGTTGCCGCCTGCCCCGCGATCACGTTCGACGAGGTGACGAAGGGGTAGGTGCCGAAGTCGATGTCCAGAAGGCTGCCCTGCGCCCCCTCGAACAGGATGCGCTTGCCGGCACGGCGGGCTTCGTTCAGCACCTTCCAGACCGGGGCGGCATATTCCAGGATCTGCGGTGCGATGGCGCGCAACTGCGCCAGCAGTGCCTCGCGGTCGATGGCGGGTAGGCCGAGACCGGCGCGCAGGGCGTTGTGATGGACCAGCGCCCGGTCGACGCGGGATTGCAGCGTGTCGTCGTCGGACAGGTCGGCGACGCGGATCGCCCGGCGGCCGACCTTGTCTTCATAGGCCGGGCCGATACCGCGGCCGGTGGTGCCGATCCGGGCGTTCGTGCCGGAGGCCTGCGCTTCGCGTGCACGATCGAGTTCGCCATGGAAGGGCAGGATCAGTGGCGTGTTTTCGGCGATCATCAGCGTTCGCGGCGAGATGTCGACGCCCTGCTCGCGGATCGCGGCGACTTCCTTCACCAGGTGCCAGGGGTCGAGAACGACGCCATTGCCGATGACCGACAGCTTGCCGCCGCGCACGACGCCCGAGGGCAGGGCATTCAGCTTGTAGACCTTGCCGCCGATGACGAGCGTATGGCCGGCATTGTGGCCGCCCTGAAAGCGCGCGATGACATCGGCGCGTTCCGAGAGCCAGTCGACGATCTTGCCCTTGCCCTCGTCGCCCCACTGGGCGCCCACGACAACCACATTGGCCATTGGCGACGGTCCTTCCCTGATCGGAATTGCGCCGATCCCATAGCGGAAGCCGGCGCGCGGGGGAAGGGGCGGGGGCGAAATTGCGCGGCTTCGCCGCAAGATCCCGTCTCGCCTCTGGCCTGCGGCCAACCGGCTCGGCGCCGCCCGCCGCATGCGCCGGGCGGGGTGGGTGTCGCCGTCGGGTATCTCGCCCGGGGCTCCCCCGGCGCGCATCTGCGTGGCTCTGCGGCGCCTCTGCGGGGCGGGGCCGTGGCCGGCGCCCGGGGGCTGCCACCCGGATCAGCAGTTCGGCACATTGACGGCAAGGCCGCCGAGACTGGTTTCCTTGTACTTTTCATGCATGTCGCGGCCGGTCTGGCGCATGGTCTCGATACAGGCGTCGAGGCTGACAAGGTGCTTGCCATCGCCGCGCAGGCTGAGCGAGGCGGCCGAGACCGCCTTGATCGCGCCAAGGCCGTTTCGTTCGATGCAGGGCACCTGGACCAAACCCTTCACCGGATCGCAGGTCATGCCGAGGTGATGTTCCAGCGCAATCTCGGCGGCGTTTTCCACCTGCTCCGGTGTGCCGCCCAGCACGGCGGCCAGCCCTGCCGCCGCCATGGCTGCGGCCGAGCCCACTTCCGCCTGGCAGCCGCATTCGGCGCCCGAGATCGAGGCATTGTGCTTGCACAGCCCGCCGATCGCCGCCGCGGTCAGCAGAAAATCCCCCGCCCGCGCCGCCGAGGCGCCGGGCACATGGTCGAGCCAGTAGCGGATCACCGCCGGCACCACCCCGGCCGCGCCATTGGTCGGCGCGGTGACGACCTGGCCGCCGGCGGCGTTCTCCTCGTTCACCGCCATGGCATAGAGGCTCATCCAGTCGTTGATCGTATGCGGTGCAACCAGGTTCAGCCCGCGTTCGGCGATCAGCGCGTCATGGATGCCCTTTGCCCGGCGGCGCACCTTCAGCCCGCCAGGCAGGATGCCCTCGCCCTTCATTCCGCGGCTGATGCAGGCGTTCATCACCTCCCAGATCCGGGCAAGGCCACGGTCGAGTTCGGCGCCGCTGCGGAACTTCAACTCGTTTTGCCGTTTCATCTGCGCGATGGACAGGCCCGAGCGATGCGCCATGTCGAGCATTTCGGCCGCAGTCTCGAAGGGCCAGGGAACATCGGCACGGACCCGGGATTTCGCGCCGCCCGCCTCGGCCAGTTCCGCGGCGGTCAGCACGAATCCGCCGCCGATGGAATAATAGGTTTCCTCGAGGATCACGTCGCCCTCGGCATCGGTGGCCTTCAGGATCATGCCATTGGCATGGCCGGGCAGGGCGGGGCCGAAGTCGAAGCCGAGATCCTTTGCGGGGTCGAAGGCCAGGTCGGGCAGGCCGGGCGGCGAGATGCGGCGGGTGGCCTCGATCTCGGCCAGGGCGGCGGCGGCGCGGTCGGGGTCGTAGTTTTCCGGCTCGAACCCGGCCAGGCCAAGGATGGTGGCGCGGTCCGTCGCATGGCCGATGCCGGTGAAGGCGAGCGAGCCGTGCAGCGAGGCCCGCAGCCCCCTGGGGTGGAAGGGCGAGGCACGCAGCGTGGCCAGGAATCGTGCGGCGGCGACCATCGGACCCATGGTGTGGCTGGACGACGGGCCGATTCCGACCTTGAACATGTCGAAGACGGAAAGAAACACGGGGTAAGCCTCCTGTTCGCGCGCTGCACAGGATGACGCAGAACGGGCGCGGAAAGAATGCGGAAAGCGACGGGCGCCGGTGCGGCGGCGGCACGGCGGCGCAGCGGCGTTTACCGGATGTTAAACCTGTTGCCGCGAAATGGGCAGGAGAGGTGCGATATGTTGCGACGCTCGCTGCTGATCGTGATGCTGACACTGCCTGTCCTCTTCGGGCTGACCGTCCCTGCCTGGGCGGATGCTGCGCGGCCAGGCGATCCGGCCGTGCCGGTGCTGTCGCCGGAGGTGCTGCGGCTGATCGCCGAAAACCCGCGCGGCGTGGCGCGGCTGTGCGAGGACGTGATCTCGGGCTACGGTGGCCCCGGCGGGCTGGATGCCGAGGGGGTCCAAGGGGCGATCGGGCTTCTTCGTGCCGATGCCCGGTCAGATTTGATGCGGCGGCTCTGGGCCACGGATCTCGATGGCGACGGGGCCGTGATGCAGGGCGAGCTGGAGATCGCGATGCGGGCCATGTCGGCGGGGCAGCGGGCACGGGCCATCCGCCTGCATGAATTGGCCGATGTCGATGGCGATGATACGGTTTCGCCAGCGGAAATGCGCCTGGCGGCCGAAGCTGCTGCCCTTGCGCGGCTGGGCGATGATGAGGCCGGGCTGCTGCGGGCGCTGATGGCCTTCGATGCCGATGCCAACGGTCTGGTTACGCGCCAGGAAATGCGCGGCGGACTGGCCGCGCTGCACCTGGACCAGGGCACCTGAGGCCACGATCGCAGCAGCGGATGCGCTGCGCCCGCGGCCATATCGGTGCGCTGCGCCAGACCCGTCATATCGGCGGCTGCGCCCGCCCGGCCATATCGGCCCGCTGCATCCCGGCGCAGAGCGCGGGTCCTTGACCCTGCGACGGGCCTGCGCGCATCTGCGGAAAGCCATGCCAGCCGGAGGAACGGGCCGGATGGCCTGCCGGCCGGACGAACAGACTGGATGGCCCGCCAACCGAACGAGCGGGGGGGATGAACGGAACAGGTGATCCGCATTGCTGCTCGGGCCGCTGCGCGCCGGCCATCGCCCGGCGCGCAACGATGCTCAGCCGCCGGTCGGTTCGGTGAAGGGGAGGGCGCCAAGCCCTTCGTCCGCGGCGATGGCCTGCACCGCGGCCAGCGCCTCGGTCTCGGTGGCCAGCGCGTTAAGGGCGGGGAAGGCCGCAAGCTGGAACCAGCCGGCATGACCCTCGGGGTAGAAGGCCGCCCAGCGGGCAAGCACAAGGATATAGCACAGCAGCGGTCCACCCGGCCCGAACAGGTCGGGCGTCCGCCGCGCGGCATCGTCAAGATGACCGAGCGAGACCAGGAACCGCCCGGCGATCAGCGTGGCATGGCCGGCCTCGTTTCCGGGCGGGCAGTAGCGCTGCGGATAAATCAGCTGCATCAGATCGGCATGCGGGGTGTTCGAGATGTAGAACAGCCATTTCAGGAAATCGGTCCGTCCGGGCTGGTCGGCGCGGGGGCCGAGGCCATGGCGATCCGACAGCCACAGCAGGCAGGCCGCGGTTTCAGACAGCGGACCCTGCGGGGTTTCCAACACCGGGATCGTGCCGGTCGGGTTCATCGCCCGCCAGGTCGGACTGTCCAACTCGCCCCCCGCGCGGTCGACCGGGCGAAGCGAAAGCGTGATCCCCGCCACCGCTGCGACCAGACGCAGGATGGTGGATGCCGTATCAGGTTGAAAATGCAGCACCAGCATTGCCGGCAGCCCCTCTTGTCGAAAGGTTTCAATTCCATCAACACTGGTGACAGGAGTACCGGGCCGTGTCTCGTCCGATCAAGGCGAGCGGGCGCCTTCGCTGCCTGACACCTGCGGCTCCGGCATGGCGGAGGATCGCAGGCGCTGCATTGTCTCTCGCCCTGCAGCAGAGTTTGCGCTAATTCTTCGTTCCCAGCAACCTTCGCCGGAGAACCCGCCATGCCCGCCGACCTTAATCCCATCGACAAGGCCAAGTTCGTGGCGGCCCGGCGTGCCGTGGACTATGTCGAAGACGGGATGAAGCTGGGTCTGGGGACCGGATCGACGGCGGCCTGGATGGTTCGCTGCCTGGCAGAACGGATGAAGGAGGAGCGGCTGCGCGTCATCGGGGTGCCGACCAGCCGGCGCACGGCGGAACTGGCCGTCAGCCTGGGGATTCCGGTGCATACGCTGGACGAGGCGAAGTGGCTGGATCTGACCATCGACGGCGCCGACGAATTTGACGGCAGCCTGAACCTGATCAAGGGCGGCGGCGCGGCGCTGTTGCAGGAAAAGATCGTCGCCACCGCCAGCGACCAGATGATCGTGATCGCCGATGCCGCCAAGGAGGTGCATCAGCTGGGCGCCTTCCCGCTGCCGGTCGAGGTCGTTCCCTTCGGCTGGCAGACGACGAAGGCGCTGATCGAGGAAACCCTTGTCAGCCTTGACGTCTTTGGCCGCGATGTCGCGATCCGGATGAACGGCGACAAGCCGCTGGTGACGGACGAGGCGAATTACATCCTTGACCTGCAGTTGCAGCGGATCGGCAATCCGCGGCAGCTGGCGCTGGTGCTGAACCAGATTCCCGGCGTGGTGGAAAACGGGCTTTTCATCGATATCTGCGATGTGGTGGTGATCGGACAGCCCGATGGGCGGGTGACGGTGCGCGACATCAACACCGGCATCGTCGAGAACGAACAGGTGGCTTTCGGGCCGACCGACAATATTTTCGCCGACGGCGACTGAACCGCCGGAGATTCGGCCGCCGGAGACTGCGACCGGGCCGCCGGGGCGCAGCCGGTTGCGGCCCGGCGCTGCAGCCGGCACTGCGCAAGCCGGCAGGCCCGGCCGGCGCCTGCGCGGTATCTGGCGCCTGCGCGGTACTTCAGTGCAGCGGGCGGTCACTCTGGCCTTCGCCCTCCCGCTGTGGGATACCCGCGGCAGGACAGGATAAGGAGACACGCATGACCTTCGACTGCGATCTCTTCGTGATCGGCGGCGGTTCGGGCGGGGTCCGGGCGGCGCGGATGGCTGCGGCGACCGGCGCCCGGGTGGAACTGGCCGAGGAAAGCCGGATGGGAGGCACCTGCGTGATCCGCGGTTGCGTGCCCAAGAAGCTGATGGTCTTTGCCTCCTCCTTCCGCGAGATGCCGGCCGAGGCGCGCGCCTATGGCTGGTCGATCCCCGATGGCACCTTTGACTGGGGCGCGTTCCGGTCGTCGCTCGATGCCGAACTGGACCGGCTGGAAGGCGTCTACCGTCGGCTGCTGGCGGGTTCGGGCGTCACCGTCCATGATCAGCGCGCCCGGGTCGCCGATCCGCATGAGGTGGAACTGGCCGACGGGCGGCGGATCAGCGCGAAACACATCCTGATCGCCGCCGGCGGCCGCCCCGAGCGGCCTGACCTGCCTGGCGCCGAGGTCGGACTGGTCTCCGACGACATCTTCCGGATGGAACGCCTGCCTGCCTCGATGCTGATCGTCGGCGGCGGCTTCATCGCCTGCGAGATGGCCTGCATCCTGCAGGGGCTGGGCGTGCAGGTGACGCAATTCTACCGCGGCGCCCAGATCCTGCGCGGGTTCGACAGCGAGGCCCGCGGCATGGTGGCCGAGGCGATGTGCGGCCGCGGAATCGATCTGCACCTTGGCACCACCATCGAAACCATCGGGTTGCCCGATCAGATCGCCGCCGGCCGCGGCCTGCCGGTCGAGGAACTGCGCGCGGCGCCGGTGGCGCTGCTCCCCGCTTCGGGCCCGGTTGCGGTGCGCACCGTCACCGGGCGCAATTGCCAGGCGGATGCGATCCTGTTTGCGACCGGGCGACGGCCGAACACGGCCGGGCTGGGTCTGGCCGAGATCGGGGTAAAGCTCGGCCGCAAGGGCGAGGTGCTGGTCGATTCCTACAGCCAGACCGCCGTGCCCTCGATCTATGCCATCGGCGATGTGACCGACCGGGTAAACCTGACGCCGGTCGCCATCCGCGAGGGCATGGCCTTTGCCCGCACCGTCTTCGAGGGCGTGCCGACGCCCGTGGACCACGATCTCATCCCCGCAGCCGTCTTCACCCAGCCGGAACTGGGCAGCATCGGCCTGACCGAGGACGATGCGCGCGAAGCCGAGGAGATCGAGGTCTATGCCACCAGCTTCCGCCCGATGCGCAGTGCCTTTGCCGGGGTCGAGGACCGGGTGCTGATGAAGCTGATCGTCAGCGCCGCCAGCCGCAAGGTGCTGGGCTGTCACATCGTGGCGCCCGAGGCGGGAGAGATGATCCAGCTTGCCGCCATCGCGATCAAGATGGGTGCGACGAAAGAGGATTTCGACCGCACCGTCGCCGTGCATCCGACCATGGCCGAGGAGCTGGTGACGATGCGCAGCCCGGTGCGCCGAGGATAGGCCCCGGGCCGGGCGATCGGACGCGGCAATGCGGCGCTTGAATTTCCGCCGCGGATGCACAGGTTAGAAACGACAGAGCAAGGACAAGGGAAGCCAGATGGCGGGAAGCGGGGGCCCCTGGGGGGGCGGCGGCAACAACAGCGGCGGCGGTGGCGGCGGCGATGATGACCGCGGTGGAAACCGGGGGCAGGGCGATGATGGCCGCCGCGGTGGCGGACGTCGCCCGGGCGAAGGTCCGCAGATTCCCGAGATCGACCAGATCGTCCGCAAGGGACAGGAGCGGTTGCGCGTCCTGATGGGCGGTCGCGGCAATTCCGGCCCCGGCGGACCCGGGCGCGGCTCGTCGGATCCGAACCCGCTGTTTTCAAAGCAGGGGATTCTGATTGGCGTCCTGGCCCTCCTGGCCGGCTGGGGCTACATGTCCTTCTACACCGTGAAGACCGAGGAACGCTCGGTCGAACTGTTCTTCGGCGAGACCGCCGGCGTGGGCCAGCCTGGCCTGAACTTCGCGCCCTGGCCGGTTGTGACCTACGAGAAGATCCTCGTGACCGGCGAACGCACGACCGATATCGGCACGACCGATGGTGCGGTGGGCGTGCTGATGCTGACCGGCGACCAGAACGTCGTGGACATCGGCTACCAGGTGGTCTGGAACATCGCCGATCCGGAGAAATATCTCTTCAACCTGGCCGATCCAGAGAACACGATCCGCGCGGTTTCGGAATCGGCCATGCGCGACATCATCGCAAGGTCGGAACTGTCGCCGATCCTGAACCGCGACCGGGGTGCCATCGCGGCAGATCTTCGTATCGCGGTGCAGGCGACGCTGGACAGCTATGGCGCGGGGATCCAGGTGATCCGTGTCAACCTGCGCCGTGCGCAGCCGCCGGCCGAGGTGGCCGCCGCCTTCCGCGCCGTGCAGGATGCCCAGCAGGAACGCGACCGGCTGGAGAAAGAGGCCGACGGCTATGCCAACAAGGTGACAGGCGGCGCCCGCGGCGAGGCGGCGCGGCTGGGCGAGGAGGCCGAGGCCTATCGCGCCCAGGCGGTGAACTCGGCCGAGGGCGAGGCGGCACGCTTCACCTCGGTCCTGGCCGAATATCTGAAGGCGCCCGAGATCACGCGGCGGCGGCTTTATCTTGAAACCATGGAAAAGGTGCTGGGCGGCATGAACAAGGTGATCCTCGACGGGGTGGTCGGGGACGGCCAGGGGCAGGCGGGGGGTGTCATTCCCTACCTGCCGCTCGACATGCTGAACAAGGGCAAGGACGCCCCGGTTGCCGGAGGGTCGAACTGATGCGTATAGCCTATGTTCTTCCGGTTCTGGCCGTTGTCGTGGTGACGGCGCTGTCCTCGATCTTCATCGTGGACGAACGCAAGATGGCCATCGTGCTGCAGTTCGGCGAAGTGACGCAGGTCAAGCAGGATCCCGGTCTTGGCGTCAAGCTGCCCTTCGTGCAGGACGTGGTCTATTACGATGGCCGCATCCTCGGTCTGCAGACCGAGCCGATCGAGGTCACGCTGCTGGCCGACCGCCGGCTTGTCGTCGATGCCTTCGCGCGCTGGCGGATCGTCGATCCGGTGATCTTCCGCCAGGCTGTGGGCGCCGCGGGCGAGGATCGCGCGCAGGTGTTGCTGGGCAACATCCTGCAGCAGGCGATTCCCGAGGTGCTGGGCAATACCACGCAGGCTCAGGTCCTCAGCCCCGACCGGACCGGGCTGATGAACCAGATCCGCGACATCGCCCGCCGCGAGGGCGAGGCGCTGGGTGTCGAGGTGATCGACGTGCGCCTGACCCGCACCGACCTGCCCGAGCAGAACCTGAACGCCACCTATGCCCGCATGAAGGCCGAGCGCGAGCGCGAGGCGGCAGAGCAGATCGCCCGTGGTGGCGAGGCGGCGCAGCGCGTGCGGGCGGCTGCCGACCGCGAGGTGGTGGAGCTGACGTCGAAAGCCCGGCGCGAGGCCGATGTGATCCGCGGCGAGGCCGATGCCGAACGCAACCGCGTCCTTGCCGAAGCCTATGGCGCGGATCCGGAGTTCTTTGCCTTCCTGCGGTCGATGAACGCCTATGAAACGGCGCTGAAGGCCGGAAATTCGTCGATCGTGCTGTCGCCCGACAACGAGTTCTTCGATTATTTCAGCGGCGAGGAATCCTCTGCCGCGGCATCGGGCGCAACGGCCGAAGCCGCACCGCGGCCGGCCGCAGCAGCAGAACCTGCCGCCGAGGCAGAACCGGCACCCGCGGCCGAACCGGCACCCGAAGCCGAGGCGGCACCTGCGCCTGCGCCGTGACCTGGGCGGTTCTGGCGCTGGGACTGGTCCTTGTGGTCGAGGGGCTGGTTCTGGCGCTGGCACCGGCGCGGCTGGAAGAGGTACTCCGCCTGCTGGTCGCATTGGGGGCCGAGCGGCGCCGGCTTCTCGGCCTTCTGACACTTGCGCTGGGCGTGGCGCTGATCGCGCTTGCGCGGGCGCTGGGCGGCCTTGGCTGAGAGCGGCGCATCACGCGGCTTTGAAGCGGCGCGACGGGGTTTGCATTGCGACGATTCCTGTCGCAAGTTTAGCTGGGGCAATTGGTGCGGCAGGTCCGACCCGGCCTGCCCGATGAGGATAACGAGGAGCCATCTGATGACCCCGTCAACGCGCATTTCCCCCTCCCGCCGCGCATCCGGTCTGCTGCTGGCGCTGACGCTGGGCACCAGCCTTGGCCTTGCAGCCCTGCCCGCGCCGGTCCTGGCCTTTGGCGCCCCCGAAAGTTTCGCCGATCTGGCGCAGCAGATCAGCCCGTCGGTGGTGAACATCACCACATCCTCGATCGTCTCTTCCCCCGCGGGCGGCGGGCCGCTGGTGCCGCCGGGCAGTCCCTTCGAGGATCTGTTCAAGGATTTCGACACCCCCGGCGATCAGGGGCCGCAGCGGTCCGAGGCGCTGGGCTCGGGCTTCGTCATCTCGGAAGACGGCTACATCGTGACGAACAACCACGTCATCGAGGGCGCGGATGAGATCGAGATCGAATTCTTCACCGGCGAGAAACTGCCGGCGAAACTGGTGGGGACCGATCCCAAGACCGATATCGCGCTGCTGAAGGTGGATGCAGAAAAGCCGCTGGCCTTCGTCAGCTTCGGCAATTCGGACCTGATGCGGGTGGGCGACTGGGTCGTTGCGATGGGCAACCCGCTGGGGCAGGGCTTCTCGGTCTCGGCCGGGATCGTCTCGGCGCGCGACCGCGAGCTATCCGGCACCTATGACGATTACATCCAGACCGATGCGGCCATCAACCGGGGCAATTCGGGCGGGCCGCTGTTCAACATGGACGGGCAGGTGATCGGGGTGAATACCGCCATCCTGTCGCCGAACGGCGGCTCGATCGGCATCGGCTTTTCGATGGCGGCGAATGTGGTGTCGAAGGTCGTCGATCAGCTGAAGCAGTTTGGCGAAACCCGGCGCGGCTGGCTGGGCGTGCGCATTCAGGACGTGACGCCCGATATCGCCGAATCGCTGGGCCTGGAGGAGGCGCGGGGCGCCCTTGTGACCGATGTGCCCGAAGGCCCGGCGCGCGAGGCCGGGATGCAATCGGGGGATGTGATCGTCACCTTCGCGGGCCAGGACATCCGCGATGCCGGCGACCTGACGCGCCGCGTCGGCGATGCCCCGGTGGGCGAGGCGGTGCCGGTGATCGTGCTGCGCGAGGGCAAGACGATTACGCTGCAGGTGACGCTGGGCCGCCGCGAGGATGCGGAGGCTACGGCGGTGCCGGCCGTCTCGGGTGCGCCCAACGAGCCGAAATCGCTGGAACTTCTGGGGATGGAACTGCAGCCGCTGACCGAGGATGCGCGCAACGGGATGGGGCTGGAACCCGCCGCGCGCGGTCTGGTGGTGGTGTCGGTGGACGTCGCCTCGGAGGCCTATGCCAAGGGCCTGCGCGAGGGCGACCTGATCACCGATGCGGGCCAGCAGCCGGTCGTCCGGCTGTCGGATTTGCGCGACCGCATCGACGAGGCGAAGAAGGCCGGGCGCAAGTCGATCCTGCTGATGACCCGTCGCAACGGCGATCCGCGTTTCGTGGCGCTATCGATCGAGTGACGATGGCCGCCTGCTGAACGACCGGCCGGAAAAAGGCGTGGCGGGCGACCGGCCACGCCTTTGACTTGGGCCGCCGGTCAGCCGATCTCGGTCATGAGGCGGTGGCGGAACTGCCGCATCCATTCGATGCGTTCGGCGGCCATGCGTCGGCCCGCGGCCGTCTGCATCGCGGCTGCGACCGGAAAGAGCTTGACCTCCAGATGATCGAGCGCATGGCGGCGGTCGTCCAGCGGCCGGGCCGTGGCCAGCGGGTCGTCGGGGTCGAACAATCCCGCGCCCATCTGTCCCGCGACATGGAACATGCGCGCAAGCCCGATGGCCCCCAAAGCCTCCAGCCGGTCGGCATCCTGCAGGATGCGCGCCTCGGCGGTCTCGGGCGCGATCCCGGCCGAAAAGCTGTGCGCGGCAATGGCATGGGCCACGGCCGCGATCTTATCCGCCGGATAGCCCGGCAATGCGGCAAGAAAACGCGCCGCCGCCTCGGCCGACAGGGTCGAGGCACGGCGGCGGCCGGGATGGTTCTTCGGCAGGTTCACCGCATCATGCAGAATGGCGGCCGGAACCAGCACCGCATCATCCGCGCCGCCCTCCTCGGCAGCGATCGCCCTTGCGTTGCACAATACGCGGCGGACATGGCCAAGATCATGCGCGCCATCGGCATGGCCCTGCCACAGGCGGGCAAGCTCGGCCTCGCAGGCGGCCTGCAACGCAGCCGGTGTCACAGCGCACCCGGTATCACAGCGCACCGGGGTCGGCGGCGATGATGCCAAGGTCGCGTGCTGCGGCCAGCGACAGATGGTCGCTGTCAAGGCCGCGCGCGCGCTGGTAGCGGCCGATGGCGGCGCGGGTGGGCGCATCGAGGCTGCCGGTCAGCGGCAGGAGATAGAGCCCGCGCGCCTTCAGCGCCCGCTGCACGGTGGCGATGAAGTCGGGCGTCATCGCGGCCGGGCAGGGGCTGCGGAACCAGACGGTGCCGCGGTCCTGGACAATGCGCTGGTGGGTTTCGCTGGCAAAGATCGCCGGCGTGACGACGGTGCCGTCCGGACCCCGGACCTCGCGCGCGACAAGGCGCTGCTCGGTCACGGTCTCGATCACGGCAGGGCGGATATCGGCCTGCCAGCAGGCGCCCTCGGGGCTGGCGGGCGGACCGGCGCGGCCCCGCAGGTCGACGATCTCGGCCGAGAAATCCCCGCGCGACGGCGCTTCGGGCGCACCGATGCCCACGCAGCCGGCCAGTGCCGGCGCGAGGAACGCAGCAAGAAAGGCGCGTCTGGTCATCTGCCCGTTTGTGATCCGTATGTGATCTGCGCGGGTCTTGGCCCGATTTGCCCCGCAGGATAGCGGCAGGGCGCGGTCTGCGAAAGCGGGGCGCGACCGGCCCCCCGGCCGGCGTGGCATTCCGGGCACGCGCCACCTCTGGCAAAGGCCCGAAATTTCGCCTATCTCGGCGAGGAAGGACTGCGAGGAGCGCGAGAGCGATGGCCAAGATCACTTATGTCGAGTTCGGGGGCAAACGGCACGAGGTCGAGGTACCGAATGGCCTGACAGTGATGGAGGGGGCCCGCGACAACGGCATCCCCGGGATCGAGGCCGATTGCGGTGGCGCCTGCGCCTGTTCGACCTGCCATGTCTATGTCGATCCCGACTGGGTGGGAAAGCTGCCCAAGAAAGATGCGATGGAGGCGGATATGCTGGATTTCGCCTATGAGCCCGATCCCGTGCGCTCGCGCCTGACCTGCCAGCTCAAGGTGACGCCAGCGCTGGACGGCCTGATCGTGCAAATGCCCGAAAAGCAGATCTGAGGATCGCGGCGGGTCGTGCGCGCCGGCAAGGACGCGCGCGGCCTCCGAGGATCTGCCCCGGCCTCAGGGGCGGGGCTCTCCGGTGGCCAGGCGTTCGGCCTTTCGCCGCACCAGGATGCTGCGCAGATCGTGCATCGCCATCAGCAGCGCCTCGGTCACGGCGTCGAGTTCGGTATCGCTGGCGCGAGCCTGCGCCCAATGCGCCGTCTGGTTCAACGCCTCCAGCGTGCGCTGCGGCTCTTCGGCCTCGCGGGCCGCCAGAATCCGGCGCCGCTCGACCAGCCAGGCGGCGATCCCGGCCTGATCGGCCGGCGACAGCCGGGTGTCGCCATGCGGCTTTACCGTGCCGTTGCGGGTATTGACCGTGGCAATCTCGACCAGTTCGATCCGGCGGTTGCGGTTTTCGGTGTCGACGCGGAAGACTGCGGCACCATTGTCGCGGATGCGAAAGTAGTAGCCCGGCAGATCATCGGTCATCGGTCATCGCGCCCTGCTGCATCGCCATTGTCGATCACGCGCAGGAGCGTGCCGTCGGGATCGACCAGCGCGAACATCCGTGGCGCGGCGCCGGGCTTGAAGAAGCCGGTCAGCCGGGGAATGGCCTTCCGGTCCGAGGACAGGCCCGCGCCTTGCCATTCCTCCAGCAGGGCATCCGGGTCGTCCACCCGCACGCAGGCGGAAAACCAGCTCGACCAGGGGTCGACTTCGGGATGGGCGAAAAACTCCAGCATCAGGGGGCCGCGGGTCAGGATCATCCAGCCATCGTCGCGCCAGCTTCGGGTGAAACCGAGTGCGGCGTAAAACGCCTCCGTTGCCGAAAAATCCCGGCTGGGCAGATTGGCGGTGATCCGGTCGGCCATCCGGCCCCTCCCTTTCAGACCAGCGCGGCGCAGAACCGCTGGATCCGGGCGCAGGCCTCGCGCAGCACCTCGTCCGAAGTAGCGTAGCTGATGCGAAAATTCGGCGAAAGTCCGAAGGCCGCGCCGAAGACCACGGCGACGCCGGTTTCCTCCAGCAGCGCGGTCGCGAAGATCTCGTCATTGGTGATGACGGTGCCGCCCGGCGTCACCTTGCCGATCAGGCCCGAGATGTCGGGGTAGACGTAGAATGCACCCTCGGGGCGGGGGCATTTGATGCCGCTGGCCTGGTTCAGCATCGAGACCACCAGATCGCGCCGGCCCTGGAACACGCGGCGCCAGTCGGCCAGAAAGTCCTGCGGGCCGGTCAAGGCCTCAAGTGCGGCATACTGGCTGACCGAACAGGGGTTCGAGGTCGATTGCGACTGGATCGTCCCCATCGCCTTGATCAGCGCCACCGGCCCCGCCGCATAGCCGATGCGCCAGCCGGTCATCGCATAGGCCTTGGACACGCCGTTGCAGGTCAGCGTGCGGTCATAGAGGCCGGGCTCGATCTGTGCCGGGGTGACGAATTCGAAATCGTCGAAGACCAGATGTTCGTACATGTCGTCCGACATCACCCAGACCTGCGGGTGGCGCATCAGCACATCGGTCAGCGCCTTCAACTCGTCTCGGCTGTAGCCTGCCCCGGTGGGGTTCGAAGGGCTGTTGAAGATGAGCCACTTGGTCTTTGGCGTGATCGCAGCTTCCAGTTCTTCGGCGGTCAGCTTGAAATCATTGTCCAGCCGCGCAACCAGCGGCACCGGCGTGCCGCCGGCCAGCAGCACCATGTCGGGATAGCTGACCCAGTAGGGCGCCGGCACGATCACCTCGTCGCCCGGATTGCAGGTTGCCATCAGGGCATTGTAGAGGATCTGCTTGCCGCCGGTGCCGACCGTCACCTGCTGCGGCGTATAGGTCAGCCCGTTCTCGCGCAGGAACTTGGCGCAGATCGCGGCCTTCAGTTCGGGTATGCCGTCGACAGCGGTATAGCGGGTATGGCCGGCGTCGATCGCGCGCTTGGCCGCATCGCGGATATGTTCGGGCGTGTTGAAATCGGGCTCTCCGGCGCCGAGGCCGATGATGTCGCGCCCGCTGGCCGCCAGTTCGCGCGCCTTGTTCGTCACCGCGATGGTTGCCGAGGGTTTGACGCGGGCGAATGTGTCGGAGAGAAAGGCCATTTCAGGGGGCTCCGCCGGATTGTTTGTGTTTTCCGGGGGCAGGTCTTAGGCTTGCGGCCCCGTTCATACAAGCGGTATCAGAAAAAGGAGAGGCAGCATGGCGGAAAGCGGTACCATCGGGAAAAGCTGGTACGACGCCGAGGTGGCGACGCTGGGCGACCGCCTGCAGGGCGCGCGCGAGGCCGCGGGACTGAGCCAGGAGGAACTGGCGCAGCGGCTGGGCGTGCGGCTGACCACGGTTCAGGCCTGGGAGGACGACATGGCCGAACCGCGCGGCAACCGGCTGCAGATGCTCGCGGGGCTGCTCAATGTCTCGCTTGGCTGGCTGATCACGGCCGAGGGCGAGGGGATCGAGGCGCCGGTTGAAGGCCCGGCGCTGCCGGCCGCGGCCGTCGAGGCGCTGGCCGAGCTTTCACGGCTGCAGGCCCATGTGGTCGGCCTTGCGCGCGAGATCGCCGCGGTGGAAAAGCGGATGCGGCAGATCCTGCGGCAGGGGGTGTGATGGCAGCGGGCGGCGAGACGGGGCCGGGCGACGTGGCAGGCGGCGGTGCGGGCGAGACGGCCGGCGCGCGGCTGAAGCGGATGCGGATGCGCAGCTGGCGGCGCGGCACCAAGGAGATGGATCTGGTGCTGGGCCCCTGGGCCGACGCCCATCTCGACAGCCTGGCAGAGGCGGATCTGGCGCTCTACGACCGGCTTCTCGCCGAGAACGACCAGGACCTGATGGCCTGGATTCTCGGTCAAGCCGCACCGCCCGACTGGATGGCCGCATTGCTGCGGCGCATCGCGGATTTTGCCAGCGCCCGGCTTTCTGCGGGTAATTGAAGCGAATCCGGATCGAGTTTACGGAATGTTTGTGCTTTCTGCCGAATCTGTGCCGGTCTACCCAGGCCGGAGTTTCTTATGTCCATCCATCACCCCGTACTCGATGGTTCGCAGAAAGCGTTCCTGTCCTGCTATCTTGACAACCTGTCGCTGGTAGAACGCCTGCACAGGTTGCTGCTCGACGTGATCAAGGACGAATTCGAACGTCTGCAGATCCTCGAGATCAACTCGGTCCAGGCGCTTTTGCTGTTCAACATCGGTGAGAACGAGGTGACGGCAGGCGAGTTGAAATCGCGCGGCTACTATCAGGGTTCGAATGTCAGCTATAACCTGAAAAAGCTGGTCGATCTGGGCTACATGCACCATCAGCGCAGCGAGATCGACCGTCGCTCGGTCCGGGTCCGGCTGACCGAAAAGGGTCGCCGGGTGCGGGGGCAACTGTCCGACCTGTTCGCGCGCCATGCCGAAGGGATCGAGAGGCGTGGCCTCGTCGATACCTCGGGCATGGACGAGATCAACACCGCGCTGCGCCGGATGGAGCGGTTCTGGAGCGAACAGATCCGCTATATCTATTGAGCACCGCTCTGAGCATCCGTTGAGGCGAAACCCCGCCCAGGGCCTGCGCTGGCCAGAACGCCAGGCAGGCCGCAGGTGGGTCAGTTCGCCTTGCGGGTTGGCAGGAAGGGCAGGGGGGCGACGGGAATTCCATCCTCGATCAGCCGCTTTGCCTCTTCGGGCCGGGCCTCGCCATAGATCGCCCGTTCGGGGGCGTCGCCGTCATGGATGCGCCGCGCTTCGGTGGCAAATTTCATGCCGACATATTCCGAATTCGCCTCGACCTGCCGGCGCAGCTCGGCCAGGGCACGTTCCAGATCGCCCGTCCCTTCGGAAAGCGCGGGCGCCGCCGGTGCGGGCGGGGTCTCGGCGCGGGCCTCGGCCTTGCGGGCCGGACGGACCGCCGGTGCCATCAGCGTCTTGCCTATCCTGGTGTTGCCGCAGGTCGGACAGGCCAGATGCCCCGCGGCGGCCAGAGCCTCGAAGCCCGCCGCATCGGCGAACCAACTGTCGAATGCATGCCCATCGGCACAGGAAAGCGCGTAGCGGATCATCTCATGGCCCCTTCCGCGCCCGCTTGACGCGGGCCGGACAGGTAGGAGCTAATCATTCCCGGCGCAGGGTCAATCCCCCGCCCGGTCGGTTCCTGCCCCATCTGTCCCTGCATCCTCCGCCGCCACCTCTGCCGCATCGGCGGCCGCCACGCCGGCGAAGTCCAGAATCAGGCTGCGCAATTCAGGTTCGTTCACCTTTGCCGCGGCCTTGCGCAGGCTGAACCATTTGCGGCGGCGCTGGTTTTTTTCCGGATAGTTCGCCGCCATCCGGTCGACCTGCAGCGGATAGACCTCGACCAGGCAGGACAGCGGATCCTTGCGCGGCATCGTCTTGTCGTAGGAATAGACGCCCACCGGCGCCGTGCCGACCGAACCCTCGACCCCGGCCTCTTCCCAGGCCTCGATCGCCGCGGCCTCTGATGCGCTGCGCCCGTCCATCGGCCAACCCTTGGGCATGACCCAGCGGCCGGTGTCGCGGCTGGTGATCAGCAATACTTCCCGCCGATCATGATTCACGCGCCAGCACAGGGCCGCGAACTGGGTCCGGGCATCCTCGGGGAGGTGGATCGATTCAAGTCTGCTCATGTCATCAATCACTGGCTGCCCCGGTTGGCCGGGGGTGGACTTGCGATTATTCTGACATTCCGAGATTTCGATTTACAGAGGAAATTCGCCCGAAATGGCCATAATTCATGGACATCGACAGAAGGGCCACAGATGATGGCAAGGGATCCGTGATCCGTGCCTTCCTGGGCCTCGACCTGCCGGCCGGGGTGCGCGCGGCGCTGGCGGTGGAGCAGTTCCTGCTGCCGCTGCCGCGCAAGGTGGCGCCCGAGGCGATGCATCTGACGCTGATCTTCCTGGGCGAATTGCCCGATCCGGTGATCGAGGCTGCCCATGACGGCTTTGCGGCGCTGGCACCCGCTGCCTTCGATCTGCGGTTGCAGGGTCTGGGCCTGTTCGGCGGGGCTGCGCCGCGGGCGGCCTGGGCCGGGGTTGCGCCCTCGGCCCCGCTTGATGCGCTGGAACGCAAGGTTGCGCAGGCCGCGCGCCAGGCGGGTGCCGGGATACCGCACCATCGCTTCGTGCCGCATGTCACGTTGGGCCGCTTCGCGCCGCCGCCGCCGGCCGATGCGATGCGGCTGGAACGCGCCATCGCCGAGGGCGCCCGGTTCACCGCCGGCCCCTGGCGGGTGGCGGACATGGTCTTGTGGCAAAGCACGCCTTCCCGCGACGGCATGCGCTATCGGGAACTCGCCCGTTACCCCTTTCCTTGACAAGCCAACGGCCCTGTAGCAGCACGGGCCAAGACCCTGCAGGAGCCTGACATGTCGCGCACGATCACCATTGCCGGCCGCCAGATCGGCCCCGATCACCCGCCGCTGGTGATCGCAGAAATCGGTATCAACCATGGCGGCGATCTGGCCGTGGCGAAAGAGATGGTGCGGCTGGCCGCCGGGGCCGGCTGCGAGATGATCAAGCACCAGACCCATATCATCGAGGACGAGATGACGGACGAGGCGAAGGCGATCTTCCCGCCCAATGCCGATGTCTCGATCTGGCATGTGATGGAACGCTGCGCCCTGTCGCGCACCGACGAGGCAGAGCTGAAGCGCTATACCGAAAGTTTCGGCATGATCTGGATCTCGACGCCGTTCTCCCGCGCGGCGGCGGATTTCCTCGAAACGCTGGACGTGCCGGCCTACAAGATCGGCTCGGGCGAGGCCGACAACCTGCCGCTGATCCGCCACATCGCGAAGAAGGGCAAGCCGGTGATCCTGTCGACGGGCATGCAGACGATCGAGACGATCCGCGCCTCGGTCGCCATCCTCGAGGCGGCGGGGGTGGAACATGCGCTTCTCGAATGCACGAACCTCTACCCCAGCCCGCCCGAGATCGTTTCGCTGCGCGGAGTGACGGAGTTGAGGGAAGCCTTTCCGAAGGCGGTTGTCGGCTTTTCCGACCATTCCATCGGGCCGGAAATGGCGCTGGCCAGCGTGGCGCTGGGCGCCTCGATCCTGGAGCGGCACTACACCGACAGCCGCTACCGCAAGGGCCCCGACATCATCAACTCGATGGACCCGGCTGAACTGCGCTTCCTGATCGACCGCGCGAAGGAAGTCTGGATCGCTGCCAACAATCCCAAGCAGCGGACCGCGCCCGAGGAGGATGTCTACCGCTTTGCCCGCGGCTCGGTCGTGGCCGACCGCGACCTGCCGCTGGACCACGTCATCGGCGAGGCCGATATCTGGGCGCGCCGCCCCGGCAGCGGCGAGATCGCCGCCTTTGATTTCGACAAGGTGGTGGGCCGGCGCCTGACCCGTGCCGTCACCCGCAATACCCAGTTGAAGTGGAGCGACCTGGCGTGAGCCTGACCCGCGCGGACATCGGTGTCTGGCTGATCAACCTGCCGCGCGACGTCGCCCGGCGCGAGCGGATGACGGTACAGCTCGCTGCAATGGGTCTGGATTTCACGCTGTTTCCCGCCGTCGACGGCCGCGCGCGAGAACAGGAGTTGCGCCGCCGCGCAGATCCCGCGGCCTATGCGCGCAATATGGGCAGCCCGCTTCTGCCGGGCAAGCTGGGGGTCTATGCCAGCCATGTCGCCGTGTGGGAGGCGCTTGTCGCCTCGCCCCACCGGGCGGCGCTGATCCTGGAGGACGATGTGGTCTTCCACCCCGATTTCCCGGCGGCGCTGGATACGGCGCTGACCAATGACGACCTGTGGGATCTGGTCCGCTTCAACTGCATCCGGGCCAAGATGCCGATCACGCAGGCACGGCTGGGGGATTACCGGCTGAACGCCTATGTCGGACCCTTCACCGGAAATGCCTGCTATCTTGTCCATCGCGAGGTGGCGGCGCGCCTGCTGCCCGGGCTCTGGCCGCAGACGCGCGCCATGGATCACGAGTTGAATCGCTTTTTCCGCCACGACTATCGCCAGTTGGGGCTGGAACCCTGGGCCAGCCATCCCGATGACGGCGGGACCAGCACGATCACCGGCACCGCCTTTGCGCTGGTGAAAAAGCCGAAATGGTATCGGCGACTGCCGCATTACCGGCTGAAGGTCGCCAATTATTTCCGCCGCTTCTGGTGGCTGGCACGGCATGGCATGATCCGCCCGAAGGTGGTGGTCCGCCCCGGAGGGAAACAGCGATGACGATCCGTCTGGTTGTCGACGGCCGCGGCGGGTTGCGCCGGCAGATCCTCGACCGGCTGGTCGCGCGATCGAATGGGGCGATCGAAATCGCGCTGCATTTCGGCGATCGCGACGCGGATTTTCATGCGGCCTGCCTGCAGCGGATGGAGGTGCGCCCCGGCCGCCGCGGGCATCTGATGCAAGACCATCTTTCGCGCGGCGCCGATATCCAGCTTCTGGCGTCGGAAAGCTACCGATGGATGCTGGAGCAGGGGGTCGAGCAGTTGCAGCGCGCCGGCCCGAACTACCGCTACCGCAGCCACAACCTGCAGAGCGTGCAGGATTACCTGGATTATTATCACCTGCTGGCCGAGGCCTATGCGCAGCAGATAGAGGATACCGGCGCCACGCATGCGCTGTTCATGAACATGCCGCATCTGGGCTATGACGTGATCCTCTACCATGTCGCCCGCGTTCTTGGCCTGAAGATCCTGGTTGTCAGCCAGACCTTCTTTGCCGACAGTTTCTTCTCGATGGCCGCCTTCGAGGATTTCGGCCACATGAACCCCGACGGCCCCGACGGCCCTCCCATCCACATCGAGAAGGGCTCGGCGCCGGACCTTTTCTATATGGAGGAGCGCTGGCAGAAGACCGGCCCGCGCGGCCGGTTGAATGCGAAGGCCGTCCTGTCGTTGATGAAGCATGTTGCGCTGAAACGGCCGGCCAAACTGATGAGCCCGTCCTACATTCTGGGCAATCTGCGCCGGATGCGCGATGTCTACGGCAGCCTGCCAGACTGGCGCGACCCGTTCTCCGGGTTCTTTCACGAAAATGAACTTGCCTATTTCGAACATCTGGCAGGCTATGAAGGCCAGAAAGTCGACCTGAACCTGCCATTTGTCTACATTCCACTGCATAACCAGCCGGAAATGTCGACCCAGACGCTGGGCGGGCCGTTCCGCGACCAGATCCTGGTGGCCGAGGCCATCGCCCGCGACCTGCCCGAGGGCTGGCGGATCTATGTGAAGGAGAATCCGCGCCAGTCGGGCTATGCCCGCGGGCCGATGTTCTTTCACCGCCTGTCGCGCATCCGCGGGCTGCAATTCGTGCCGTCGGAAACTTCGACGCATGAATTGTCCACCCGGGCGCAGATCACGGCCACGGTCTGCGGCACCGCGGGGTGGGAGGCGCTGCGCAAGAGCCGCCCTGCCATCGTGTTCGGCGGTGCATGGTACGGCGATTTCCCCGGCGTCCACCGCTGGCACCCCGGCATGGATCTGCGGGCGATCGCCGCCGACAGCTTCCCGCACGAGGCGCTGGAACGGGCGGCGGGCAATCTGGCGGCACGTTGCCATGCCGGGATCATCGAATTGCTCTACAAGGATCGTGCGAAGGACTTCGACCCTGCGACCAATGCCGAGGCGGTGGCCGCCACGGTGCAGGACCTGCTGGAGGGCCGCCGCCCGCTGACCTTCGCGCGAAAGGCGCTGCCATGACCGAGCGTTTCGTCCTCAGCATGAAATACGGCCGCGCCTATCCGGCCGATTATGTGAACGTGCTCTACAACGCCAGCCGCAAGGCGCTGAAACGCCCGGCTCGGTTTGTCTGCCTGACCGACGATGCGGCCGGCCTTCTGCCGGGAATTGAGGTTCTGGCGATCCCCGACATCGGCCTCAGGCCAGAGGACTGGTTTCGCGGCGGGGTCTGGCCGAAGATCTCGCTGTTCGACGCGCATTTCCATGGCCTGCGCGGTCGGGCGCTGTTCATCGATCTCGACATGGTGATCGTCCAGGATCTCGACGCCTTTCTCGACCGGCCGGGCCGGCTGATCGGTACCAACGCCAGCCCGAACTGGGGCAAGCCCGACCAGGCGCGCGACGCGCCCGAATTCGGCTCGATGATCTTCGCCTATGATCTGGGGGCAGAGGCCCATATCGCCGAGGCCTTCAGGGCCGATCCGCAGGGCGTGATGGGGCGCGTTCGCACCGAACAGCGCTTCGTCCACCAATGCAGCCCGGAGGCGGCGTTCTGGCCAGAGGGCTGGGTTGCCAGCTTCAAGCGCAGCCTGCGCCGGCCGGTGGGGCTGGATCTGGTCCTGCCGCCAAAGGCCCCCGCGGGGGCCACCAAGGTCCTGGCCTTCCACGGCCGCCCGCGCCCGATCGACCTGATCCGCGGCAGGCCGTATTTCTGGGATCGGTTTCCGCATCTTGGCCATGGCCGGGTTGGCTGGATGGCCGACTACTGGACCGGCAACGGGGGAACGATCCCGCAATGAGCCGGCACCTTCTCTTCCTGACCGGCACCCGGGCCGATTTCGGCAAGCTGGAGCCACTGGCCGCGGCGGCGCGCGATGCCGGGCACCGCGTGACCTTCTTCGTCACCGGCATGCATATGATGGATCGCTACGGCCTGACCAAGAAGGAAGTGCAGCGCATGGCGGGGGTGGCGGTGCACGAATACCTCAACCAGCGGGCCGGCGACCCGCAGGATGTGGTGCTGGCCAAGACCGTGACCGGGTTTTCCGACTATCTGGCCGAGAACCGCCCCGATCTGATCGTGATCCACGGCGACCGGATCGAGGCGCTGGCCGGCGCGCTGGTTTCGGCCACCAACTACATTCCCTCCGCCCATGTCGAGGGTGGCGAGGTTTCGGGAACCATCGACGAGGTGTTCCGCCACTGCAATACCAAGCTGTGCACCCATCACTTCGTCTCGTCCGAGGCGGCGAAGCGGCGGGTGATGGCGCTGGGAGAGCCGGCCGAGGCGATCCATGTCATAGGCTCGCCCGAACTCGACTTCCACGCCCGCCCCTCCGGGGTGACGCTGGACGAGGTGAAGGCGCGTTATGCGATCCCCTTTGCCGATTACGGCATCGTCACGTTTCACCCCGTCACCAGCGAACAGGCGACGATGGGCGCGCAGGCCAGCGCGTTGTTCGGCGCGCTGGAGGCGTCAGGCCGCGCCTTCGTGGTGATCGCGCCGAACAACGACCCGGGATCCGAAGGCATCTTTGCCGTGCTGGACAGCCTGCCGAAGGATCGCTTCCGGGTGTTGCCGTCTATGCGGTTTGCCCATTTTTCCGAACTGATGAAACATGCGGCCTGCATGGTGGGCAATTCCTCGGCCGGCGTGCGCGAGGCGCCGTTCCTGGGCGTGCCGTCGCTGGACGTGGGAACGCGGCAGTCGAACCGCTCCGATGCGGGATCCGTCACCGCCGTGACCGCCTTTGACCGGGCAGAGATCCTGCGCTTTCTGGACAGGAACTGGGGTCGCGCGCATCATCGCCATGCCGGCTTTGGCGAAGGGGCGGCGGCCGACCGCTTCGTCGCCGTGCTGGACAATCCTGCCTTCTGGACCCGGCCGCTGCAAAAAACCTTTCGCGATGTCGGCGGGGATGGGGCCTGATGGGCTGGCAGCTGGCCAGCTATCTTGCGGCCAGCCGGGCGGTGCCGCTGCTGGCGCCGCTGATCCTGCGCCGCCGCCTTGCGCGCGGCAAGGAGGACCCGTCGCGCTGGCGCGAAAAGCTGGGTGAGCCCGGCCTGCCGCGGCCTGCCGGCCGGCTGATCTGGCTGCATGCGGTGGGGCTGGGCGAGGTGCTGGCGCTGCGCGGCCTGATTGCCGCGCTGGCCGCCCAGGATGCGGAGCTGCAGTTCCTTGTCACTTCTTCGGCGCGATCCTCGGCGCAGGTGATGGCGGGGCAGCTTCCGCCCCGGACCTGCCATCAGTTCCTGCCGCTGGATGCACCGCCCTATCTGCAGCGCTTCCTTGCACATTGGCGTCCGGCGCTTTCGATCTGGGCCGAACAGGATCTGTGGCCCGGGGCGGTGGTGGCCAGCGATGCCGCCGGCGTGCCGCTGGCGCTGGTCAATGCGCGGATGAGCAATGCCGCCCGCGACCGCCGCGCCAGGGCACGCGGGCTTTACGCCGATCTTCTTGCCCGGTTCGCGCTGATTGCCGCGCAGGACCAGACCTCGGCCGACAATCTGCGCGCGCTGGGGGCGGGCGCGGTGCAGGTGACGGGGCCGCTCAAGGCCGCGGCACCGCCGCTTGCCGTCGATCCGGCCGGCCTGCGGGCCGCAAAATCGGCGGTGGCAGGCCGGCTTCCCTGGCTGCTCGCCTCGTCCCACCCCGAGGATGAGGCGGCGGCACTGGCCGCACAGATCAGGCTTTTCGCGCAGGACAGGCGGCGCCTGCTGATCGTGGCCCCCCGCGATCCCGCGCGTGGCGTCGAACTGGCCGCCGCCTGTGCCGCCCAGGGCCTGCCGGCCGTCCGCCGCGCGCTGGGGCGGGGGCCGGAGGGGGCCGCCGTCTGGATCGCCGATACCTTCGGCGAGATGGGGATCTGGTACCGCCTGTCCTCTGCCACCCTGGTCGGCGGCACCTTCGGCCCGACCGAGGGGCACAACCCCTGGGAACCGGCCGCGCTGGGGTCGGCCGTGCTGCACGGGCCGCGGGTCGCGAATTTTGCCGCGGATTTTGCGCTGCTCGATGGTGCGGGGGCGGCGCTGGAAGTGACGCCCGGCGCGCTGGCCCATGCCGCCGAGACCGATCATTCCGCCATGGCGGGCCACGCAGCGGCGCTGTCGCGCGCGGCGCAGCGCAGCCTCGGCCCGCTTGCCCGCGCCCTGCTGGGGCTGATGGGATGAGGATCTTCCTCCTCGGCTGGTCGCTGCTCTGGACCTTGTGCCTGCCGGCCATCCTGTTCTACCTGCGCCGTCGTGCCCGCAAGGATGCGCTCTACGGGCGGCATCTGGCCGAGCGGTTCGGTCGCCATGCCCGCGCGCCGGCCGGTGCGGTCTGGATTCATGCGGTCAGCCTCGGCGAATTGCGCTCGGCCGTGCCGCTGATCCGCGGTCTGCTCGCGCGGGGCGAGCGTATCGTCGTCACGGCCTTCACCCCCGCGGGGCGCCGCGCGGCGGCGACCGCCTTCGGCCCCGAGATTGCCGCCGGCCGGCTGACCGTCGTCTGGGTGCCCTTCGAGCTTGCCTGGTGCTACCGCAGCTTCTTCCGCGCCTTTCGGCCGAAGCTGGGGCTGGTGATGGAGATCGAGATCTGGCCCCGCATGGTGCAGGCCGCGCGCGATGCTGGCGTACCGCTCTACATGTGCAACGCGCAATATCCGCTCGATTCCATGCTGCGGGATCGCCGGCTCCCCCTGCGTCCGGCTGTGATGCGCCGCTTTGCCGGGGCTTTCGTGAAATCCCGCCTGCAGGCCGACCGCTTCGCCGGCGTCGGAGTTGCGAATGTCACTGTCACCGGCGAGTTGCGCTTCGACCAGCCGATCCCGCCAGAGCAGATCGCGGCCGCGCCCCTTGCCCGCAGGGCGCTGGCAGGGGACCGCAGGGTCCTCGCCTTCGCCTCGATGACCGAGCCCGAGGAAGACCTGTTTCTTGCAACCCTGTCGCGCCTGCCCGGCGATGTCTTCACCGTCCTCATTCCCCGCGCACCCGAGCGGTTCGAGCCGGTGGCTGCGGCGCTGGCCGGGCGCGGCCTGCGCTTTGTCCGCCGCAGCGCTGCGTTGACGACAGATCTGCGCCCGGCCGGCCCCGCGACGGCCGACATCCTGCTTGGCGACAGCCTGGGCGAGATGCAGTTCTACCTGGCCTTGGCCGACCGCGTGGTGGTGGGCGGCGGGTTCCAGCCCAAGGGCAGCCACAACATCATCGAGCCGCTGGCGCTGGGCCGGCCGGTGATCGTCGGCCCCCATATCCAGACCATCGAATATCCCGCCGTCGAAGCCATCGCCGCCGGTGTCTGCCTGCAGACCACGCCGGGCGCGCTGGGCGCGGCGCTCGATTGGCCGGGTCCACCCCCCGGGGCCATCGCCGCCTTTCTGGCCGAACATTCCGGCGCCACCGCGCGGACGCTTGCCGCGCTTGCACCACTGCTCAGGCCTTCCTGACGCCTTCTGCCAGTTGCTGGCCCAGCAGGAATTCGACCAGCCGGAAATCATAGGGCGAGTCGATGTCGTGGCAGCGTTCCGCCGGCAGGACATAGGGGACCACCCGCCCCTCGTAGATCGTCTTCGCCCGCCGCAGGTAATCGGGCGCGACGACATAGACCACACCGACATGCTCATAGACCACAGGCGCATCCTGCCGCGCCCAGACCCCGCCCGGCAGCGGCTTGGACACCTGCAGCGCGCCAGAGGCGTCCGGCTCGACCAGGTTGAAATAAGGATTCTTTCGGGCCTCGCAGACGCTCATCACCATGTCGGGATGTTCGTTTTCGTAAAGCTCCAGCGCGCCGGTGATATCCTCGGGCAAGCGCAGCGGTGAGGTGCAGTCCAGATCCAGGAAGGCATCCGCCTGTCCCACCAGCGCCTCGGACGCCGCCAGCGCATGCTGCCAGACCCCCCATTTCGGTGCGGTGTCGGTGGCCAGCGCGGCCGGCCGCAGCCCGATCTCCAGCGCCCCCCGCGCAACGGCATGATGGTAGATTTCCGGATCGTCGGTCGAGACGACAACGGCATCCACCTTGGGATGGGCCAGCAACTGGTCCAGCGACCAGTCGATCAGCGGCTTGCCGCAGATCGGGCGAAAGTTCTTGCCCGGCACGCCCTTGCTGCCCTTGCGCGCCCCGATATGGCCCAGGATCATCGACGTCCCCCCTGTCCTGTTCGCCTCTGCCCTAGCGCGAAACCGCGCCTGCCGCCAGAGGCGGGCATTTCTGCGGCCATTCAGTCGCGCGGTGATAGGCTTGGCCGATGGCCAGAACGCCGGCATCATCGCCCGACCGGCCGATGATCTGCATCCCCGCCGGCAGCCCGGCCGCGCCGAAGCCCAGCGGCACCGACAGGGCCGGCAGGCCGATCAGGCTGGCTGGCACCACCACCTCCATCCAGCGGTGATAGGTGTCCATTGTCCTGCCCGCAACGTCTTGCGGCCACCGCCAGTCGGCCGGGAAGGGCCAGACCTGCGCCGTCGGCAGCACCACCGCGTCGAACCGGGCAAACATCCGCGCCGCCTGCCTGTACCAGTCGCTGCGGATCACGCTGGCCTCATGCACCTGAGCGGCCGAAAGCCCCGACCCCTGCTCGATCTCCCACAGGGTTTCCGGCTTGGTCAGCGCCCGCTTCGCCGGCTCCTCTGCCAGGGCCCGCTTGCTGCCTGCATTCAGCATCGCCCGAAGCGTCACCCAGGACAGCCACAGCTTTTCGGCGGGGAAGGGCGGTGCCAGCACCTCCACCACCGCGCCCAGATCCTCCAGCACCCGCAACCCGCCCTCGCAGGCCTCCAGAATGCCCGGCTCCATCGGATAGGCGCCGCCCCAGTCGGCCAGCCAGCCGATCCGCTTGCCGTGCACGCCCGCCTCCAGCCCCGACAGCAGGTCGGGGACGGTGCGCGGGAACGGCACCTCGGGGTTCTCGCCAGCGAGAACCAACAGGAACCGCGCCAGATCCTCCACCGTCCGCGCCATCGGCCCGTCGGTCGACAGCGTCGCCAGATGGGTATCGCCCTCGGCATCGGCGGGCACCAGCCCCCAGGTCGGGCGCAGGCCATAGACGTTGCAGAACCCCGCAGGATTGCGCAAAGATCCCATCATGTCCGACCCGTCCGCCACCCAGGCCATCCGCATGGCCAAGGCCGCCGCCGCCCCGCCCGAAGACCCGCCGGCCGAACGCGATAGATCATAGGGATTGCGGGTGACGCCAAAGATCGGGTTGAAGGAATGCGACCCCTGGCCCCATTCCGGCACATTGGTCTTGGCCGCGATCACCGCGCCTGCCGCCCGCATCCTTGCCGCCAGAAGATCGTCCGCCGCCGGCACATGGTCGGCATGAACCGGCGATCCCCAGGTGGTGCGCAGGCCCGCGGTCGCCACCAGATCCTTCACCGCCAGGGGAATGCCATGCAGCCAGCCCGCAGGCCGCGCGTCGTCCAGGGCCCGCGCCTCGGCCATCAACCGATCCGGGTCGCGTAGCGACACCAGCGCATTGACCGCCCCGTTCGCCGCCGCCACCTGCGCCAGCCAGGCCGCCATCACCTCGGATGGCGCCACCTTCCGCGCATGGATCAGCGCCGAAAGCCCTGTCGCCGAAAGCTCCAGAAGATCTGCCGATTTCATCTGTCCAAAATATCCCACGGATGCGTTATCGGTTGCGCCATCGGTTCGAGACATCGATGGCGCCCGGGGGTGTGACCCCCCGGGGCCGGCCAAAAGAAATGCCGGGGCCAATCAAGGCCCCGGCCCGCTATCACACCGCAGAAATCACTTCTGCAACTCGGTCCAGATCGCGGTCATGTATTCGCGCGACTTCGCGCTGCAGGTCGGCAGGAAATGCCCGGCCGATTTGAGATCTTCGGGGATCACCAGTTCGGGCGCCGAGGCCATCTCGGGGTCCATGAACTCGGTCGATCCGGTGATGCCATTGGCATATTTGGCAAAATTCGAGATCAGTGCGGCGTTCTCGGGCTTCATGATGAAATCGATGAACTTGTAGGCTTCCTCGGTGTTCTGCGCATCCTTCAGCAGCATGACCGAATCCATCCACATGATGAAGCCTTCCTTCGGATAGCCATAGGCCACCGCCGGATTGGCGATCCGTGCCCGCATCGAGGATCCGTTCCAGTTCACCGATGCCGCCCAGTCGTTGTTCGACAGCTTCTCTGTCGCGCCATAATCCATCGAGATCCAGTTCGGCTTGGCAGCGATCAGCCCGTCGCGCACCTTCTTCAGCACTTCCAGATCTTCCGAACAGACATCGCCGCCGTAATAGAGCGTGGCCAGCGTGACGATATCGATCATCTCGGGGACGACGTTGATCTTGCCCTTCAACTCATCCGGCACTTCCAGCCAGACCGCGCTGGTGTTGATGTCGCCGCCGTAGACCGATGTGTTCACCGCGACGCCGGTCGTGCCCCATTGCCACGGGACCGAGAATTTGCGGCCGGTATCCCAGCTTACACTCATCCATTCCGGGGCGATATTGCCATGGTTCGGCAGCTTGGACTGGTCCAGTTCCACCACCAGGCCCTTTTCGATGAAGACCGGCACATAGTTGGCGGAAGGCACCACCAGATCGAAACCATGGCCGCCGGCCTCGATCTTGGCCAGCGCGGTGTCGTTGCTGTCGTAATCGGTCACGGTCACGGTGATGCCGGTCTCGGCCTTGAACTTCTCCAGAAGCTCGGCGCTGGTATAATTGCCCCAGTTGTACAGTTGCAGCACGCCCTCGGCCGAGGCGAGCCCGGTCGAGGCCATCAGCAGCGCGGTTGCGGTCAGAAGTCTTTTCATTGTCTTTCTCCCGGTTGGTTGTCAGTCTTTCTTGCGCGTCAGCAGGAAGAACGTGGTCAGCAGCACCACCGTCACCGCCAGCAGCATGGTGGAGACGGCATTGATCTCGGGCGTCAACTGGCGGCGCAACTGGCCCAGCATATAGGTGGGCAGGGTGTCCTGCCCGCCGGACTTCACGAATTCGGTGATGACCACATCGTCCAGGCTGATGACGAAGGCCAGCATGGCGCCGGCCACCATGCCGGGCGCCAGCAGGGGCAGGGTGACGCGCCGGAACGTGGCCCAGGGCGTGGCGTAAAGATCGGCCGCCGCGGTTTCCAGCGTCAGGTCCATGCCTTCCAGCCGGGCGCGGATCGGCAGATAGGCGAAAGGCACGCAAAAGGCCGCATGGGCCAGGACCAGATAGCCCAGGCCATGGATGCCGGTCACGGTCTTGACCAGGCCAAACAGGATCATCAGCGCCACCGCCGTCACGATCTCGGGCACCATCAGGGGTTGGTTGATCATCACATAGATGAAGGTCTGCCCCTTGAAGGCGCGCCGCCGGGTGGTGCCAAGCGCCGCCATCGTGGCGACCGCCGTCGAGATCACGGCCGCAAAGCAGGCGATGACCAGCGACCGCACTGTTGCATCCTTCACCTGCTCGTTCGCCCAGGCCTTGGCGTACCAGTCCAGCGAAAAGCCGCCCCAGACCGCCATCGAGTTCGAGGCGTTGAAGGAATAGGCAACCAGCGTGAAGATCGGCAGGTACAGTGCCACGAAGACCGCCACCGCCATGGTGGCAAAGCCCGGCAGGCGGGCGACATGGAAAGACCGCTCAGCCATGGCTGGTATCCCGGTTGGCGTAGCGCACATAGACCAGCAGCGCCACGGTCACGATGATCAGCAGCACCATCGCCAGCGCCGCGCCCAGCGGCCAGTTCTTGCCGGCCAGGAACTGCAGCTCGATGAAATTGCCGATCATCATCTGCTTGCCGCCGCCCAGCACCCGCGGCGTCACATAGGCGCCAAGGCTGGGCACGAAGACCAGGATCGACCCGGCGATAATCCCCGGCTTCACGATCGGCAGGATGACCCGGCGCAGGACCTGCATCCGGCTGGCGTAAAGGTCATAGCCGGCCTCCAGCAGCTTCATGTCGAAACGGTCGATGGCGGCGAACAGCGGCAGCACCATCAGTGGCAGATAGACATAGGTCATGCCGACAAAGATCGCGAAGGGACCGTAGAGCATGTCCAGCGGTGCGTCGATCACCCCGAGTTTCAGCAGGACCGCATTGATCAACCCCTCCTTCCGCAACACCTCGTTGATTGCATAGGTGCGGATCAGAAGGTTGGTCCAGAACGGGATGGTGATCAGGAACAGCCACAGCGCCCGTTGCGCCGGCGGCCGCGTCGCGATGAACCAGGCGGTCGGAAAGCCCAGCAGGAAGGTGAAGATCGTCGTCAGCAGCGACAGGCTGACCGAGCGCCAGAAGATCGTCAGATGCGCATCGGCCAGGCCCCATTCGCCGGTGAAGATATCCTTCGACCAGAGGATGCCGATCCAGCCCTCGACCGAGAAGTCCCAGACGACATTGCCGTGCTGACCCGGGGTCAGGAAGGAATAGACCAGCACGATCAGCAGCGGGCCGGCGGCAGCGATGGTCAGCAGGAATAGCGCCGGCGTCGACAGAAGCCAGCCGTTGCGAACCGATCTGTGGACTGCGGCGTCTTCGGCGCGGCTCATGGTTCAGTCCTCCACCTGCTGCACAGCGCCCTCGGCGAAACGGATGCCCACGCTGTCGCCGCGGGACAGTCCGGCCTCGCCGCTGGCCGGGCTTTGCAGCCGCGCCACCAGTTCGGTGCCATCGGCCAGATGCAGATGGCAATGGGTGTCGGTGCCGAAATAGACCAGGCTGACGACCCGGGCCTGCAGGCCGCCATCGGCGGTCTTGCCCAGCCGCAACTGCTCGGGGCGCACGATGGCGGTGGTGGGGCCGGGGCTTGCGCGCAGGCCCGGCATTTCGATCCGCTCGCCGGTGCCCAGCCGCAGCGCGCCGTCCTCGGCCGTGCCGGTCAGGAAATTGGTCTCGCCGATGAAGCTGGCGACGAAGCGGTTCCTCGGATGGATATAGATGTCGCGGGCAGTGCCCACCTGCTGCACCTTGCCCGCGCTCATCACCGCGATGCGGTCGCTCATGGTCAGGGCTTCTTCCTGGTCGTGGGTCACGAAGACGAAAGTGATTCCGGTTTCAAGCTGCAGGCGCTTCAGCTCGATCTGCATTTCCTTGCGCAGCTTCAGATCCAGCGCGCTCAGCGGCTCGTCCAGCAGCAGCACCTTGGGCTGCGGCGCCAGCGCGCGCGCCAGCGCCACCCGCTGCTGCTGGCCGCCCGAAAGCTGCGCCGTCTTGCGCCCGGCCATCGCCTCCAGCTTTACCAGCGCCAGCATCCGCTCGGTGGTCGCCTTCACCTCTGCCGCGGGCTTGCCCAGCATCTGCAACCCGAAGGCCACGTTCTGCGCCACCGTCAGGTGGGGGAACAGCGCATAGCTCTGGAACACCGTGTTCACCGGGCGCTTGTTCGGGGGCAGGGTGCTGATATCGGCCCCGTCCAGCAGGATTTCGCCGCCGGTCGGCATCTCGAACCCCGCGATCAGCCGCAGAAGCGTGGTCTTGCCGCAGCCCGAGGGGCCAAGCAGCGTGAAGAACTCGCTGCGCCGGATGTCCACCGATACATCGTCCAATGCCCGGACGGCGGCGGCGCCTTGCCCGAAAGCCTTGATGACATGGCGGGCCGAAATGGTGACGTCGTCGGCCAATCTTGCGTCTCCCTTGGTCGTGGCATCCTTGGTGCGGTGCCTTACGTCTTTTTGATCATATTGGGCGGGGCGGGACCGACTTGGCAAGTCTTTCCTGCATCTGCCGGCCAGGATTGGCGCCTGCGCCGCCGTGGCGGTGGCGCCGCCGGCCCGATTCTGCGGCGGATTTGCCCTGCCGTGACCCGTGATAACCGGCGGTCCTGCCGGCGAAAACCGGCCCCCCGGGGCGGCAAAGACGCGGCAGGCGTGCCGGCCGCGACGCCTTTGCCACGGCCTGCGACATTGCCGCCCGGCGCCCGCTTGACAGTTGCGGAACTGCGGCGCAGGAAGGGCGCACCTTCGGTTCCCGGGGCTTCGGTCCCGGGTGAAAAGGGAACGCGGTGCAATTCCGCGGCTGCCCCCGCAACTGTAAGCGGCGAGTGCGGACGGACTATGCCACTGGCGCCAGCGCCGGGAAGGCCCGCCCAAACGACGACCCGCATAGCCAGGAGACCTGCCGGGTGATCACCCTTTCCGCCGCGCGGGGTGCGTGGAGGAGGGCGGGCTTCCGCCAGAGGTGACGTTCACCGTCGGCGGAAAGGCATTCTTTCCAAGGACATCTGTCATTACGGGCGCCATTTCGCCGCCCGTACGCGAAAGGGAAAGACCATGGCCGCCCTCCGGCGCATCCTTCTGACCTCGATCCTTGCCACCGGCACGGCCCTGCCGGCGCTGGCGCAGGACGATACCCCCTACGATCTGGGCGAGATCGTCATCTCGGCCCTGCGCACCGCGGCGGAACGGGTGAAGACGGGCGTCTCGGTTTCGGTTGTCACCGACGAAGATCTGCAGCGCGAGACGCCGGATCTGGTTGCGGCCGAGCTTGCCCGGCTGCCGGGCCTTTCGCTGGCACGGTCCGGACCGGCCGGCAACACCGCCACCCTGCGCATCCGCGGGCTGGACGGGCGCTATCAGGCGGTCTTCGTCGACGGCATCCGGGTGACGGATCCTTCCGCCACCTCGGTTTCCTTCGATTTCGGCAGCTTGCTGTCCGCCGACATCGGCCGGGTCGAGGTGCTGCGCGGCTCGCAATCGGCGCTTTGGGGCGGCTCGGCGGTGGCTGGCGTGATCAGCATCGCGACGGCAGCGCCGGTCGAGGACGGCCTGCACCAGACCGTCACCGCCGAGGGCGGCAGCCACGGCACCGGCCGGCTGACCTGGGGCCTGACCCAAAGGACCGACCGGCTGGACCTGACGGTCAGCGCGACGCGCTTTCACACCGACGGCTTTTCGGCGATCCCGGGCGGAACCGAGGATGACAGTGCCGATATCGCCCGCCTGTCCTTCACCGCGCGCTACCAGGCCACCGATGCGCTGGTGCTCGGCTCGGCGCTGTTCTGGCAGCGCACCGAACAGGATTACGACAAATACACCGATCCCGACGGCGACTATGTGGCCGACACCATTGTCGAGGCCGGCTTTGGCCAGACCCGCACCGAACGCGGCGCACGGGTCTTTGCCGAGCTGGAGGCCGGCAACACCCTGCACAGTTTTGACGTTGCCCTCTATGGCATCCGCCGCGGCTATGCCGGCACCGGCGAGGCGGCAAGCTACAAGGGCCGGCGGCTTGCCCTTGGCTGGCAGGGCGTGACCACCCTGTCGGACCGGCTGAGCCTGGTCTACGGCGCCGACTGGTCGCGCGAGACCGGCGAATATACCAATCTTCCCGCCGGCGAAGCCTCGAACCGCATCGCCGGTGTCTTCGCGCAGGCGATCTGGGCGCCGTCCGAAACGCTGGATCTGGTGGCGGCCCTGCGCAGCGACGATATCTCGGGGTTCGGAACCTTCCCGACCGGGCGGCTGTCGGCGGCCTGGCACCCGCTGGAGGGCACCACGCTGCATGCCTCGGTCGCCCGGGGCTATCGCGCGCCCTCGATCGACGAGCGGTTCGGCTATTATCCAGATCCGACCTGGGGCGATTTTGCCGGAAATCCGGATCTGGAACCGGAAAAGAGCTGGTCCTACGAACTTGGTGTCGAACAGGAATTTGCCTCCGGCGCGATGATCTCGGCCACGGCGTTCCGCATCGAGATCGACAACCTCGTGACCTACAAATACGGCTTTCCCACCTCGACGCTGGAAAACCTGCCGGGTCAGTCGGTCTCGGAGGGGATCGAACTGGCCGGCCGCCTGCCGGTGTCCGACCGGGTTTCCCTGGGGCTGGCCTATACCTACACCGATGCGCGGGGGTCGAATGGCAAGCGGCTGGTGCGGGTGCCGCGGCACAATCTGGTGCTGTCGCTTGACGCCGAGATCTCGGACCGGCTGTCGGCAAGCCTTTCGGCGACCCATATTGCCGGGCGAAAGGACAATGATCCCACGACCTTTGCAATGGTCGATGCGCCGGATTACACCGTGATCGACTCCCAGGTCGACTACAGCTTCGACGACCGGACCGGCGCCTATCTCAGGATCGAGAACCTGACCGACGAGACCTATCAGTCGACCCTTGGCTATGCATCTTCGGGGCGCGCGCTCTATGTCGGGATCAAGACGCGGTTCTGACCGGCTCGCGGCGGTGCTCTGCCTCGCCCTGGGCGGGGCGGGCCCGGCCGCGGCCGAGACGGCGCAGCCTCCGGCCCGGGTCGTCTCGATGAACCTCTGCACCGACCAGCTTGCCATGCTGCTGGCCGCGCCGGGGCAACTGGTATCGGTCAGCCACATGGCGACCGATCCGCTGTCCTCGGCCATGGTCGAGGCGGCGCAGGCCTATCGCGCGAACCACGGGCAGGCCGAAGAGGTCTATATGATGCGGCCCGATCTGGTGCTGGCCGGAACCTATACCTCGGTCGCGGCGGTGGATCTGCTGCGGCAACTCGGCGTGCCGGTGGTGCAACTGCCGCCGGTGAATGCGCTGTCGGAGGTGGCGCCGCAAATTCGCGAGGTCGCCGTGGCGCTGGGGCGTGCAGCCGAAGGCGAGGCGCTGGCCGCCCGGTTCGAGGCCGGGCTTGCGGCGCTGTCTTCCGACCTTCCGCCGGTCAGCGCCGCGCTCTACTATCCCAACGGCTATACCGCGGGGGAGGGGACGCTGGCCGACGATGTGCTGGGCCATACCGGATTTCGGAATGTCGGGGCCGAGGCAGGCTTGACGGGCGGCGGTACGCTGCCGCTCGAACGGCTGGTGATGGCAGAGCCGCGGCTGATCGTGACCTCGACGCCCTATCCCGGCGCCTCGCGGTCCGAAGAGATCCTGGCCCATCCTGCGCTGGCAGCGCTGCGCCGGACTGCGGGCGTGGCGGTGACGACCGATGCCGACTGGATCTGCGGCACGCCGGCGCTGCTTGACGCCATGGCGGCGATGGGTGCTGCGCGCGAGGCGCTGCCGTGAAATCCGTCTTCTTCCTGCTGGCGCTGCTGGTTGCCGCGCTTTTCGTGGCGTCGCTGCTGATCGGCCCGGCGGGCATCGGGTTTGGCGACAGCCTGGCTGCGCTGTTTCGCGGCGAGGGCGGGCCGGTGGTGCTGGTGATGCGCGAGATCCGCTTGCCGCGGGCGATCCTGGGCCTCCTGGCCGGTGCCGCGCTGGGCCTGTCGGGGGCGGCGATGCAGGGCTATCTGCGCAATCCGCTGGCCGAACCGGGGCTGATCGGCGTCTCGGCCTCGGCCGCGCTGGGGGCGGTGATCGCGCTGCAGACCGGGGCGGCGGCGGCCGTCGCGCTGGCGCTGCCGCTGTCAGCGCTGGCCGGCGCGGGGATCGCGGTGGCGCTGATCCTGCTGCTGGCCGGGCCGCGGGGCGGGGCTCTGGCGCTGATCCTGGCGGGGATTGCCATTTCCGCGCTGGCGGCGGCGCTGATGTCGCTGGTCCTGAACCTGTCACCCAACCCCTTTGCGGGGATGGAGATCGTCTACTGGATGATGGGGTCGCTGGCCGACCGCTCGATGACGCATGTCGCGCTGGCCGCACCCTTCATCCTGGGCGGCGGCCTGGTGCTTCTGTCGCTGGGGCGGGGGCTCGATGCGCTGACGCTGGGCGAGGATGCGGCGCAGAGCCTGGGCGTGAACCTGCCGCGACTGCGGCTGGGGGTCATCCTCGGCACGGCGGCCACGGTCGGGGCGGCCACGGCCGTGGCCGGGGCGGTGGGATTCATCGGTCTTGTCGTGCCGCATCTGCTGCGCCGCCTTGTCGGGGCACGGCCTTCGGCGCTGCTGCCAGCCTCGGCGCTGGGGGGGGCTGCCATGCTGCTGGCGGCCGATATCGGCACCAGGCTGATCGCACCCGATGCCGATCTGAAGCTGGGGGTCCTGACGGCGCTGGTCGGCGCGCCGTTCTTCCTGCAACTCATCTGGTCGATGCGGAGGGTCGAGGCATGACGCTGATGGCGCTCGACGCGCTGACCGTGCGGCGCGGCACCCGCCCGGTGCTCGATGGCGTGACGCTGCGGGTGGACGAGGGCGAGTTCGTCGGCCTTCTCGGCCCGAACGGCGCCGGCAAGACCTCGCTTCTGCGCGGGGCGCTGGGACTGTTGCCGATCGGCGGGCACTCGTCGCTGGCGGCGCTGGCGCCCGGCGCGCGGGCGCGGGCGGCGGCCTTCCTGCCGCAGGGCCGCGAGATCGCCTGGCCGGTCAGCGTCGAGACGCTGGTGGCCCTTGGCCGCGCGCCGCATGGTGCGGCGGATCCGGGCCATCCGGCGGTGGCGCTTGCGCTGGCGCGGATGGGGCTGGACGGCTACCGTGGCCGCATCGCGACGGCGCTGTCGGGTGGCGAACAGGCGCGTGTGCTGATCGCCCGGGCCCTGGCACAGGAGACGCCGCTGCTGATCGCCGACGAACCCGTCGCAGGCCTGGACCCCGAGGCGCAGATCCGCGCGATGCAGGTCTTTGCCGGCCTGGCCGGCGAGGGCAGGGCGGTGATCGCCTCGATCCATGACCTGGGCCTTGCCGCGCGGCATTGCAGCCGGCTGATCCTGCTGCACCGTGGCCGGCTGGCCGCCGATGGCACGCCGCGCGAGGTGCTGACCGAGGTCCGGCTGGCCGAGGTCTTCGGCATCCGCGGCTTTCACGCCGAAACCCCTGATGGCCCGGTGTTCCAGCCGCTTGGGGTGATCCGGTGATCGAGGTCACGCTTTCGCGGCCCTGGCTTCGGGCGCGGCTGCCGGCGCCGATGCGCGTCCTGAGCTGGGCGCCCCATGGCGGGGGGTGGCGGACGACCGGCCTCGTGCTGTGGCGCGAGGTGCGCAACGCCGATCTGGTCCCGGGCTTCGACGCAGAGGGCTGGCTTGCCGGTGAAATGCCCGATCCCGGCGCCGTCGGCATGCTGACCTCGCGCGATATCGGCAGTTGGGACCGGGCGCAGGCCAGCGTCGAGGGCGCAAGCGCCGATTGCGTGGCGACGCTGGGCCTGTCGAACGCCGAGGCGGTGGGCCGTCGCCTGCCCTGGCATGGCGCCGACTACGGCACGATCAACCTGCTGGTCGCGACCGATGTCGCATTGACCGAGACGGCGCAGCTTGAGGCGATGAGCATTGCCGTGCAGGCGCGCACCGCGGCGCTGATGGATGCCGATCTGCACCTGGCCAGCGGCAGGGCGACGGGCACGGGCACCGATTGCGTCGCGCTGGCCTGCCCGCCCGGCGATCAGCGCTATGCCGGATTGCACACCGCCGTGGGCGAGGCCATTGGCGCCGCCGTACGCGAGGTGATCGGCCGCGCGGCGACCGACTGGCGGCGCTGGCGCGACGGTGCACGCGGCGAACGCGCGGGGCAGGCGGGCCCGGCACCACAGCCCTGACGTTTTGCCATTGCCCTTGCCCCGGCTTTCGCCTTAGGGTCTGCCGGAGGCGCCCCGTGGGGCTGCCCGTGGAATTCTCTCCTCCACTTCTGCCGGGTGCGAAGCGTCGCGCCGCAAGAGTCGGGGGAGCCGGATCGGTCGCAAGGCCGTGCACATTGCCCGAGGGGCCGGCCATGACCGGCGGTCCCGAGGCGCGAAAAGGCGGGGGGCCAGACCGGCTCCCTTGACGTGAACCGCGATGAGGCGCGCGAGCATTGCAGACCGAGGCGAGGACTGCCCACCGGGCAGCGTCCACGCAGCTGCGCCCGGCCCTTACGCACAGACAAGCCGCCCCCAACCGTATGAATCGCCGCCAGGCGCGCCATTGGCGCCGCCCGGAGGCCTCTTGCGCCCGGGGCGCAATGGAACAGCATGGCAAAGAAGATGCTTATCGACGCCACACATCCGGAAGAGACCCGGGTCGTGGTGGTGGACGGCAACAAGGTTGAAGAATTCGACTTCGAAACGGTAAACAAGCGGCAACTGGCGGGGAACATCTACCTTGCCAAGGTGACGCGGGTCGAACCCTCGCTGCAGGCGGCCTTCGTGGATTATGGCGGAAACCGGCATGGTTTCCTTGCCTTCGCGGAAATCCATCCGGACTATTACCAGATCCCCGTCGCGGATCGCAAAGCGCTGATCGAGGAAGAGCGCGCTCTTGCCCGGGCCGAGGAAGAGGAAGAGAACCGCCGCTCGCGCCGCCGCCCGCCGCGCCCGACGCCGCGCGCCGAACGCGCGCCCGCCGATCCGGCCGTTTCGGCGCAAGGCCCCTCCGGCATGGCGGTGATCGATCTCGACGAGGACGCGGAGGACGGCGGAATCGCCGCCTATGAAAGCGAAGGCGCGGGACCGCAGGCCACGACCGGCGCGGGGCAATACGCCGGCGGCCGTGAGGCCGCGCAGGACGACGAGGCCGCCGCCGACCACGAGGGACGGCATGAGGGCCGCGATGGCGAAGGGCATGACAGCCACGACCATCACGGCGATGCCGCCGCGGAAAACGGCGCCGGTTCGACGGCCTATCGCGCCGTCGACCATGCAAGCGACACCGATGAAGAGATCGAATCGGTCGCCGAAGAAGACGTGGCCGAGGAAATCGCCGCGCCCAAGCGCCCGCGCCCGCGCCGCTACAAGATTCAGGAAGTGGTCAAGGTCCGGCAGATCATGCTGGTCCAGGTCGTGAAGGAGGAACGCGGCAACAAGGGTGCGGCGCTGACCACCTATCTTTCGCTTGCCGGCCGCTACTGCGTCCTGATGCCGAACACGGCGCGCGGCGGCGGCATCAGCCGCAAGATCACCAATGCGGCCGACCGCAAGAAGCTGAAGGAAATCGCCGCCGAGATGGAGGTGCCGGAAGGTGCCGGCCTGATCATCCGCACCGCTGGCGCAAAGCGCACCAAGGCAGAGATCCGGCGCGACTATGAATATCTCATGCGGCTGTGGGAACAGGTGCGCGACCTGACGTTGCGCTCGATCGCGCCGGCGGCGATCTACGAGGAAGGCGACCTGATCAAGCGCACGATCCGCGATCTCTACTCGCGCGAGATCGACGAGGTGCTGGTGGAAGGCGAGGCGGGCTATCGCACCGCCAAGGACTTCATGCGCATGATCATGCCCAGCCATGCCAAGCAGGTGAAGCGCTACGAGGAACCGATGCCGCTTTTCGCCCGCTATCAGGTGGAAAGCTACCTTGCCGGCATGTTCAACCCGGTCGTGCAACTGAAATCCGGCGGCTATATCGTCATCGGCGTGACCGAGGCGCTGGTTGCGATCGACGTGAACTCGGGCCGGGCGACCAAGGAAGGCTCGATCGAGGACACCGCGCTCAAGACCAACCTCGAGGCGGCCGAGGAAATCGCCCGGCAACTGCGCCTGCGCGACCTGGCGGGGTTGATCGTTATCGACTTCATCGACATGGAGGAGCGGCGCAACAATGCCGCTGTCGAAAAGCGGCTGAAGGACCGGCTGAAGACCGACCGCGCCCGCATCCAGGTTGGCCGCATCTCGGGCTTTGGCCTGCTGGAGATGAGCCGGCAGCGCCTGCGCCCCGGCATGCTGGAATCCACCACCCAGCCCTGCCCGCATTGCCATGGCACCGGGCTGATCCGCTCGGACGACAGCATGGCGCTGACCATCCTGCGCGCGCTGGAAGAGGAAGGCACGCGGAAGCGCTCGAAAGAGGTGCTGCTCAAGGCGCCGGTCGGGATCGTCAACTATCTCTTCAACCACAAGCGCGAGCATGTCGCGCTGATCGAGGCGCGCTTTGGCATGGCGGTGCGGATCGAGGCCGATCCCGCACTGGTCTCGCCCGATTATACGCTGGACAAGTTCAAGACCGCGACGCGCACGCTGCCCGAACCCTCGGCGGTGATCTCGGGGCATGCCGGGCTGATGGGCGCGCCGGTCGATGAGGACGAGGACGAGGATCTCGACCTTGATCTCGATGAGGCGGAAGAGGTGGAGGATGTCGACGAGACCGAGACCCCGGGTTCGGCCGCAAGGGCGGAGGCGGGCGACGGGCAGGGTGGCAAGAAGAAGCGCCGCCGCCGCCGCCGCCGTCGGGGCGGTGGCCGTGACGAGCCGGGTGCCGCGAACGGCGGCGATGACGGCGAGGATGGCGACGGCACCGATGACGACGTCGAGGTCGTGATCGCGACGGTGGAAGCCGTGGTCGAAGCGCTGCCCGTGACCGAGGCGGTGGCCGAGGCGGCCTCGGCCCGGGACGAGACGGTGGCCGAAGCCGCGGTCGAGGCCGAGGCCGCCCCGGCCAAGCCCAAGCGGACCCGCAAGCCGCGCAGCAGCAAGGCCGTTGCCGAGGCCGCACCCGCCCAGGAAGCGGTGGCTGAAGCCCCTCCTGCGGTGGAAGCCGCCGCCGCGGAAGCCGCAGCCGCCCCGAAGAAGCGCAGCCGCAGCGCGAAGCCGAAGGCCGCGAAGAAGGCCGCGACCGAGGTTGCAGTTGCAGTTGCGGAGGTCGGCCCGGCCGAGGTGACGGTGGCCGAGACCCTGGTCGAGGTGGCGACCGATGCGCCCGTCGCCCCGGCTGCGCCGGAACCGACAGCGGCCGCCCCGACCGATCTGCCCGCGCTGCAGCCCGACCCCGGCCGTGCCGTGGCGGAGGTTGCCCTGGTCGACCCGGGTGAGGCGTCCAGGGTGCCCGAGCCGGCCGCCGAGGCGGTGGCCGACGACGACGCCGCCAGCCGACCGCGCCGCAAGGGCTGGTGGTCGCTCGGCCGCTGAGAAACGGGTGCAGGGCGGGCCGTCCCGTTCCGTCCTGCACCCCAGCGCCGCCGCCGAGGCTGCGCCCGCGAAACGGCTGCGACCGAATGTGTCAGCTCCATGCCGGCTTCGTGATGCAAAGCCCCGGTGACGGGCGCCTGCGGGCAGGCTAGACAGAACCCATGTTCGGGATCGACCTCTTCGAAGCCAGTCTGCTGCCCTCTCTGCTGGTCGCGCTGACCGCGGGGATCCTGTCCTTCCTTTCACCCTGTGTCCTGCCGGTGGTGCCGCCCTATCTGGCCTATATGGGCGGGATTTCCATGGCCGAGATGCGCCAGGGCGGTGCTGCGCGCCGACGCATCCTGCTGCCAGCGCTGTTCTTCGTGCTTGGCCTGTCGACGATCTTCCTGCTTCTCGGCTTCACCATCTCGGCCTTCGGCGCCTTTTTCCTGGCGAACCAGACGCTGTTCTCGCGCATCGCCGGCGTGGTGATCATCATCTTCGGCCTGCATTTCCTTGGCGTGTTCCGCATTCCTTTCCTTGACCGCGACCTGCGGCTCGATGCGGGCGATCAGGGCGGATCGGCCTTTGGTGCCTTCGTTCTCGGCCTGGCCTTTGCTGCGGGCTGGACGCCCTGCATCGGCCCGCAGCTTGGCACCATCCTGTCGCTGGCCGCACAGGAAAGCTCGGTCCAGCGCGGCACCCTGCTGCTTGCCGTTTATGCTCTCGGTCTCGGCCTGCCCTTCCTGCTTGCCGCGCTGTTCGTCGAGCGGTCGATGGGCCTGATGACCCGGCTGAAGCGCCATATGAAATGGATCGAGCGGGCGATGGGCGGGCTCCTGATCCTGGTCGGCCTTGCGATGCTGACCGGCGCCTTCACCGATTTCAGCTTCTGGTTGCTTGAAGGGTTCGAGGAACTGGGGATCCCGCAGCCCGGCTGATTCCCCTTATTTCCGCCCAAGTTTTCCGTCATCCTTCGCGGTCAGGATGGGCGGAATGAAGCATCAGATATCGGATGGACCGGGGGTCGAGGCGCTGGCGAAGGTCTTTCGCCGCAGGGTGTTCTACATTCCGGGCTACGACCCGACCCACCCGCGCCGCTACCGCGAGATGTACCGCAAGGAGGGCGCCGACCAGGCCGCGATCTCGGGCTATGCACTGCATCTGCGGCCGCGGCCGGGCAAGGGCAGCTATGGCTGGCATGTGGACGGGCTGATCGACGGTGCCCCGACCGCGGCCGAGTTCGATGTGCTGGTCTGGTCCGACATCGTGCGCGATTCGATGTCGACCACGATTCCTGCCACCTATCTGCAGCTTCTGCGCACGGCCTGGGCCTATATCGGCTCCGGCGCGCTGTTCCGGCTGGTGGGGCTGCGGAAGGGGCCGACGATCGCGGCGCTTTACCCGGTGGCCATCCTGCTGCTGCAACTGGTGCTTTGCCTGGCGGTGGGCGGGGTGCTGGGCTGGCTGGTTGCACATTTCACCCATTGGTTGCCGGGCCTGGCGGTCCTTGTGGCGGTCGTGATCCTGGGGCTGCGCTGGTTTCGCGCCCATGACAACAAGATCTATGCCTGGTATCTGATGCATGACTATGCCTATTCCGCACAGGCCGGCGGCGCCAACCCGCCCGAGCTGGAAGCCCGGATGGCCGAATTGCGCATCCGGATTCGCGATGCCATGGCAGGCGATTGGGACGAGGTGCTGGTCGTCGGCCATTCATCGGGGGCGCATCTTGGCGTGTCGATCCTGGCCGACCTGATCCGCGACGGGCTGCCGGCGCAGCGCCCGGCGCTGGCCTTCCTGACCCTGGGGCAGGTGGTGCCCATGGTCTCGTTCCTGCCGCGCGCCACGCGGCTGCGTGCCGACCTGCGCTATCTCTCGGCCCGCGACGAGCTGTTCTGGCTCGATGTCACCGCGCCGGGCGATGGCTGCGCCTTTGCGCTGTGCGATCCGGTGGCGGTGACGGGGGTTGCCCCGCCAAACAAGCGCTGGCCGCTGGTCATCTCGGCCGCCTTCACCCGGACGCTGTCGCCCGAGCGCTGGCGGGCGCTGAGACGGCACTGGCTCCGGCTGCATTTCCAGTATCTCTGTGCCTTCGACCGGCCCGGCGACTATGACTATTTCCGGATCACCGCCGGGGCCGAGACGCTTGCGCGCCGCTATGCCGGCCGAGCCCCGTCAAAAAGTCGCATTGAGACGGCGGTGAACCGGCATCAGACTGTGGCGTGATGGAAGAGTTTCGCACCTGCCCGATCCCGCCCAAGCCGCAGCCCCGACCTGAGCGCGTGTCGCTTCTGACCTATATCCGGCTGTTCCGGCACGATATCCTGTCGGCGCAGCCAGCCCGGCTGTATCGCGCCCGAATGGCCGAGTTCCGGACCGCCTTCTTCCGCAGCTATCTGTGCAACGATCCCGCGCTGGTCGATCTGGTGCTGAAGGAGCGGCCGGACGATTTCCCGAAATCGAACCGGATCCGGGCGGGGCTGGACCCGCTTCTGGGCAATTCCGTCTTCGTCACCAATGGCGAGGTCTGGAAGCGCCAGCGACGCATCATCGACCCGGCGTTCGAGGGCGGGCGGTTGAAGGATACTTTCCCGGCGATGATGGCGGCCGGCGAGGCCGCAGTCGCACGCCTGCAGGCGGTGGCCGGCGGCGAGGTCGAGGTCGAGGAGGAGATGAGCCACGCCGCCGCCGACGTGATCTTCCGCACCCTGTTCTCGATCCCGATCGAACATGCCACGGCGGCGCAGGTGTTCCGCGAATTCCGCGCCTACCAGCGCACGCAGCCACTTTTGAACCTCGCGGCCTTCCTGCCCCTGCCGCGCTGGTTTCCGCGGCTGCACCGCGGCAGCGCCCGTCGGGCGGCACGGACGATCCGCGGCCTGATCGCCGATCTGACAACCGCGCGCGCCGCCGCCATCGTCGCGGGAACCGCGCCCGACGACCTGGCGACGAAGATCATGACCACGGCCGACCCCCTGACCGGCGAGACCTTCACCCCGGCAGAGATGGTCGACCAGGTGGCGATCTTCTTTCTGGCCGGGCACGAGACCTCGGCTTCGGCCATGGCCTGGTCGCTATATCTGCTGGCGCTGTGTCCCGAGGTGCAGGAGAAGGTTGCGGCCGAGGCCAAGGCCATGGGCGAGACACCGGATTTCAGCGCCGCGGCGCGGCTGAAATACACCCGCGACGTCTTTCGCGAGGCGTTGCGGCTTTATCCGCCGGTGCCGATGATGGTGCGCCAGACGACGCGCCCCGAGACCTTTCGCAACCGGCCGGTCGCGCCCGGCGCGCAGGTGGTGCTGTCGCCCTGGCACCTGCACCGCCACGAACGGCACTGGGATGCGCCGGATGTCTTCTGCCCCGCCCGCTGGCAGACCGAGGCCGGGCGGAAATCGCAGCGCGAAGCCTATCTGCCGTTCTCGGCCGGTCCCCGCGTCTGCACAGGTGCGGGATTCGCCATGGTCGAGGGGCCGCTTCTGCTGGCGCTGCTGGCCCGCGCCTTCCGCTTCGAGCCGCTGCCCGGTGCCGAGCCGGTGCCGGTGGCGCATCTGACGGTGCGGGCGAAGGACGGGATCCGCCTGCGCGTGACCCGCAGGTAGTGCCGGACTGAGGTAGGGCCGGGGGCCGGCCCCGGACCCAGGCAGTGCCGGGGGCCAGCCCCCGGACCCAGGTAGCGCCGGGGGCCAGCCCCCGGACCCCCGGGATATTTTCGCAGAGAAGAAGGAGGGGTGGCGGCGGATTTCCCCGGCGCGGGCGCTGCAGGCGGGCCGGGCGGTCAGCCGATCTCGATCCGGTAGCTTTCGATCACGGTGTTGGCGAGCAGTTTCTCGCACATCGCCTGGACCTCGGCCTCGGCCGTGCCGGGCTCGGCGGTGGCGAGATCGAGTTCGATCACCTTGCCCTGGCGCACGCCGTTGACGCCCTGAAAGCCGAGTGCATCGAGCGCGCGGCGGATCGCCTCGCCCTGGGGATCGAGGACGCCGGTCTTCAGCATGACGGTGACGCGGGCTTTCATCGGGACCTCCGGGCGCTTGGCGGGACGGCGATGGCCTTACCGCCCGGCGGCGGCCGAGGCAAGGATCAGTTGATCACCGAGGGTTTCGCCGGATGGGTGACGTTGGAGGGAAGGACGCCCAGCCGACGGGCGAGTTCGGTATAGACATCGGTCAGCGGTGCGGGATCGGCCATGCTGCCGTCGGCACGTTCGGGCTGGCGCAGATCCCACAGCCGCATCGAATCGGGGCTGATCTCGTCGGCGACGATCAGGCGCATGAAATCGCCCTCCCAGATCCGGCCGGCCTCGATGCGGAAATCCATCAGCCGCACCCCCACGCCCAGCATCACCCCCGACAGGAAGTCGTTCACCCGGAGGGCGAGCGCCACGATATCGTCGAGGTCCTGCTGATTGGCCCAGTTGAAGGCGATGATATGTTCCTCGGCCACCAGCGGCGTGTCGAGGTTTTCATCCTTCAGGTAATATTCCACGATCGGACGCGGCAGCGCGGTCCCCTCGGGGATGCCGAGGCGGCGCGACAGTCCGCCGGCGGCGAAATTGCGCACCACCACCTCGAGCGGGAGGATTTCGGCCATGCGCACGAGTTGTTCGCGCATGTTGATGCGACGGATGAAATGCGTGGGCACGCCGATGTTGTTCAGCCCGGTCATGAAGAATTCCGACAGCCGGTTGTTCAGCACGCCCTTGCCCTCGGTCGCGGTCGAGATCGGCGCCACCGCCTGCGCCGCCTCGTCATCCTTGAAATACTGGATCAGGGTGCCGGGTTCGGGGCCTTCGAAGAGGATTTTCGCCTTGCCTTCGTAAACCTTCTTGCGCCTTGCCATCCCTGCCTCGACCTTGCAAATGACGAAAGGGGCGGCCGCGCCACCCCGTTCCTGTGCCCCGGCCTATAAGCCATGGCTCCACCCACCGCAAGGCTGCCGCCCTGCGATGACCGTGCAAATCGCTTTCGTCTTGCGGGCGGGCGCGCAGGAAGGCATACGACAGGAAACCCTTCCAGCAGCCGGAGAGTGCCATGACCACTTTCGACGACCGCGAAAATGCCTTCGAGGCCAAGTTCGCCCATGACAGCGAGATGCAGTTCAAGGCCGAGGCGCGGCGGAACAAGCTTCTGGGGCTTTGGGCCGCGGGTCTGATGGGCAAGCCTGCGGACGAGGCCACGGCCTATGCGATGACCGTCGTCGCCGCCGATTTCGAGGAGGCGGGCGACGATGATGTGGTGCGCAAGATCGTGGGCGATCTGGCGGGCAAGGTCGATGCCGCGGCCGTGCGGCTGAAGATGGTCGAGCTGCTGTCGGTTGCCAAGGCGCAGCTGATGCAGGAAATCTGATCCGCGCGGGATGCGACGGATGCAGGGCCGCACGCCGGATTAGGCGATGCGGCCTTTTGCTGGGCCGGGCCGAACGGAATTGCATCGGCCCGGGCCGCGTGGCACAGGAGGGCGATCCGATCTCCGGTTGCGAAAGGTCTGCCGATGTCCACCGATCCGCTGAGCCGTCTTCTGTCCACCCGCGACTGGCTGATGGCCGACGGGGCCACCGGGACCAACCTGTTCAACATGGGTCTTTCCGCGGGCGAGCCGCCCGAATTGTGGAATGTCGAGCGGCCCGACGACATTCGCATGCTGTATCGCAATGCGGTGGAAGCGGGGTCGGATCTGTTCCTGACCAATACTTTCGGCGGCAATGCGGCGCGGCTGAAGCTGCATAATGCGCAGGGCCGCGTGGCCGAGCTGAACCGGGTGGGTGCGGCACTTGGGCGCGAGATCGCCGATGCCGCGGACCATCCGGTGATCGTCGCCGGCTCGGTCGGGCCCACGGGCGAGATCTTCGAGCCGATGGGCGCCCTGACCCATGCGCTGGCCGTGGAGATCTTTCACGAACAGGCCGAGGGGCTGAAGGACGGCGGGGCCGATGTGCTCTGGATGGAAACCATCAGCGCGCCCGAGGAATACAGGGCCGCGGCCGAGGCGGCGGCGCTTGCCGGCATGCCCTGGTGCGGCACGATGAGCTTTGACACCGCCGGCCGGACAATGATGGGCGTCACCTCCTCGGCCATGGCCGAGATGGTGGAAAAGCTGCCGAACCCGCCGATCGCCTTCGGCGCGAATTGCGGCGTGGGGGCAAGCGACCTGATGCGAACCATCCTGGGCTTTGCCGCAACCGGCACCACCAGGCCGCTGATCGCCAAGGGCAATGCCGGGATTCCGAAATATCACGATGGCCATATCCATTATGACGGCACGCCGGATCTGATGGCCGATTATGCCGTGCTGGCGCGTGATGCCGGCGTGCGGATCATCGGCGGCTGCTGCGGCACGATGCCGGAACATCTGCGTGCGATGCGTGCTGCGCTGGAAAGCCGTCCGAAGGGGCCGCTTCCCAGTGCCGACGACATCCGCACCGCCCTGGGCGCCTTCTCCTCGGCCTCCGACGGGACGGGCGAGGGCAGCGATACCCCCCGGCGCGAGCGCCGCGGCCGCCGGGGCTGAGGCCGCACGACGGGCGACCAGAAGCCGGCGGCTTTCTGGCCGCTGGCCGGCCGGTGGCCGGTTGGGCGCGGCGGTCAGCGCCCGGAACTTCACCCAGCGCAGGCGCCCGAGGGGCGAGCAGCGGAAATCCGCCGTGGTCTTGAGCGAAGCGTCGCGGAAGTCGATCTTCGGCAGCGAAAAGCGCGCGGCGTAAAGTCCGTGCCAGTAGCGCGCGGCGGCGGTGCCGTAGATCATCTGGATCACCATCACCGAACTGGCCCGCCCGTCTGCCACGCCGTGCATCACCGGCGCCTGCGACAGATCCATCGCGCGGAAGACATCGGCGCAGAAGGCCAGACCGTTCTCGTCCCAGAACTTGGGGCCGTCGAGCAGGACGAAGCCGTAGTCATGCGCGGGGATGTTCGAATGGACATAGCCGCGGAACATCGCCATCTCGTATTTCTCGCGCGGGCCGAAGACGATCTCAACCACATCGCGATAGCGCTCTGGCAGGTTCGCGGTGGCAATCTCGTGCCATTCCTTGATGCTTTCCATGCTGACGATGCGGCCTTGATAGCCCGGAACCTCGCGCCGCAGCTTCTGCACCGCGGCCGCTAGCACCAGGGTCGAGGATCCGGTTCCGGCCTCCAGCACCCAGTCCGGCCGGTGCCGCAGGATCGAATCGACTGCCATCCAGAGGGTGATCCACTGGGTTCCCGTGGTCTCTGACCCGCGGGAATAGGCGCGCAGCTCCGCAATGATGCCGGGCAGCAGCCGCTCGACCCGGCCGCGACAGACGCGGTTTCCAATCCTCTAGATGATCTTGCGCATGGCGGGCCTATCCGTTCAGCCGGTCGAGGCGGGCACGCACGCTCAGCCCGTGGGCCTCGAGACTTTCCGAGATGGCGAGTCGTTCGGCCGCCGGCCCGATGGCGCGCAGCGCGCCGGGTGTCATCTTCGCCAGCGTGGTGCGCTTCAGGAAATCCATCACCGACAGGCCCGAGGAAAACCGCGCCGACCGCGCCGTCGGCAGCACATGGTTCGGTCCGCCGACGTAGTCGCCGATCGCCTCGGGGGTCCAGGCGCCGAGAAAGATCGCGCCGGCATGGCTGCATTGTGCCGCCAGCGCTTCGGGATCGGCCACGCAAAGTTCCAGATGCTCCGGTGCGATCCGGTTCGACAGCGCCGCCGCCTCCGCAAGATCGCGGCAGAGGATCACCGCGCCATAATCGCGCCAGCTTGCACCGGCCACTGCGCGGCGCTCCAGCGTTGCAAGCCGTGCGGCGACCGCCTCCGTCACCCGGCGGGCAAGGCCTGCGTCCGGGGTGATCAGGATCGCCTGGGCCGAGGCGTCATGCTCGGCCTGGCTCAGCAGGTCCAGGGCGATCCAGTCGGGATCGGCCGCATCATCGGCGATGACAAGGATTTCAGACGGTCCCGCAATCATGTCGATGCCGACCCGGCCAAAGACCCGGCGCTTGGCGGCTGCGACATAGGCATTCCCCGGGCCGGTGATCTTGTCGACGGGGCGGATCGTCTCGGTCCCCCAGGCCAGCGCCGCAATCGCCTGTGCGCCGCCGATCCGCCAGACCGTCTCGACCCCGGAAAGCCGCGCCGCCAGCAGCACCAGCGGGTTCACCACCCCGCCCGGGGTCGGGCAGGCGATGACCAGCCGCTCCACGCCCGCGACCTGTGCGGGAATTGCATTCATCAGCACCGACGAGGGATAGGAGGCGATGCCCCCCGGCACATAGAGGCCCGCCGCCGCGACCGGACCCCAGCGCCAGCCAAGTGTCGCGCCGGTATCGTCGGTCCAGAGCGCGTTTTCCGGCATCTGCCGCAGGTGGTAGGCGCGGATCCGTTCGGCCGCCAGCACCAGGGCTTCGCGTTCCTCCTGCGGCACCTTCGCGCATTCCGCCTCGATCTCCTCGGCCGAAAAGGCCAGCGTTTCGGGCGTCAGCTCCAGCCGGTCGAAGCGCGCGGTCAGATCGATCACCGCGGCATCGCCCCGGGCACGGACATCGGCGATGATGTCGGCCACGACGGCATCGACCTCGGGCGCATCCTCGCGTTTCATGGCCAGCAGCCTGGCAAAGGCGGCTTCGAAACCGGGGCTGCGGCTGTCGAGGTGGTGTGGCATGTCGGGGCCTTCCGTCGGGGTTGCCCCCCCATAGCCCGCCCCCGTCCGCCGGGCAATATCGGCGCGCCGTCCAGCACGCCGCGCCGGGCAGCCGCGGCAGGTTGCACGCGATCCGCCATGCCGCCTTCGACCGCCCCGGCCGTGCAGGCCGCGGATCGGCTTCGCCTGGCGCGAAACCTGCGGCGCGAAACGCGGGGTTGCCGCTGATGCCCCGTCCGGGCGCACCGGTGGTTGCAAGACGCGCCTCCCGATCCGGCGCCCGGCCTGGCCTGCCGCCGGGATCGCATCTGCCTTGCCGAAGAATCGCTTGCCTCGCCTGTGCCGATGATCCAGCGTCAGGACGCAGCGGGGTCGTGGCGGCCGGTTCAATTTGCGGCCAGGCCCCCCTGCATGCCGGAAGCCGGGGCTGCCGGGCCTCCGGCCACCGCATGCAAGACTTCGAACGAGGTTTCGATGACCAGGACCGGCAATCCCGTGAAGATGGCGAAAAGTGGAGATTATTTGCGGCTCGGCGAGGTCGAGGCCTATGGCGAGGCCCCGGGCACGACATGGAAGCTGCTCTCGGAGACCGGCGGCCGGCAGACCTATGCCATCGTGTTCCGGATCGGGGACGAGATTGCGACCGGGCTTCTGGCCTTTGCGCGGGCGCATGATGTCCGGGCGGCACATTTCACCGGCCTCGGGGCCGCCAGAGAGGTGAAGGTTGCCTGGTACGATCTGGACCGCAAGGAATACAAGGTGATCGCCATCGACGGGACTGTCGAAATCCTGTCGCTGGTCGGCAATATCGCCCGGTCCGCCAGCGGGATCGTGGTCCATTCGCATCTGGTCGTCGGCGGCGAGGACGGCCGGGCGATGGGGGGGCACCTGCTGCATGCTCTGGTGCATCCCACGCTGGAGGTGATGCTGACGGTCGAGCCTTCGACGCTGGTAAAAGTCTATGACGACAGCACCGGCCTTGCCCTGTTCGATCTGTCCCGGTCGACGCCTTAGTCGCTGCAGGTCGGTACCTGCCCCATCGCCGGGCGGGGGGCGGCGGGCGCGGATCTGCCGGATCGGGCGCGTTGCAGCGCCATGGTCGGGGCGATGCGCGGCGCTCGTCCTGCAGTCCGGCACCGGCAGGGGGCGGACCGGGCCGCGCCTTTGCCGGACCGGCCGGCACTCCACCGGCGGGATCGGGCCAGGCTCGCTGCCGCCCGAAAACCTGCCACTGGCCAGGACAGGCTGGCCCGCGCGGACCGGCCGGACCCGGCAGTCCGACCCCTCGCCATCGCAAGGGGGCCGCCGCCCGGGGGCCAAACCATCGACACCCGGCGCGCGCCGCGCGCGGAGGCCTGTCCCCGGGGATATACTGGCAGGTCCATGATGCGAAAAGATCTTCAGAAGGTGCCTTGCGCTTTGCCGGCGACCCCGCTAAATCCCCCAGCACATAAGACGACCCCAAGCGCGGAGAGGTGCCGGAGTGGTCGATCGGGGCGGTCTCGAAAACCGTTGTGGGTTTGCGCCCACCGTGGGTTCGAATCCCACCCTCTCCGCCACTT